>NZ_JAUOQU010000031.1:0-59272 GCF_030547195.1 Shewanella sp. 6_MG-2023
CGGGATGGAGCAGTTTGGTAGCTCGTCGGGCTCATAACCCGAAGGTCGTTGGTTCAAATCCAGCTCCCGCAACCAATTCTTTTTAATGCAGTGTAACAGGTAAGTTTTTAATCGGACGCGGGATGGAGCAGTTTGGTAGCTCGTCGGGCTCATAACCCGAAGGTCGTTGGTTCAAATCCAGCTCCCGCAACCAATTTAAATCATTTTAAATTATTAATACTCTTCTTAAATTTAAAAATACCCTTCTTAATTTCAAAATATTCTTCATCATTTTTCAAGCTCAAGTGTATTGCGCCGATTTTTAGATCCTCAGTTCGGGCTCAACTCTTATAAATCTGCAAAGGTCGTTGGTTCAAATCCAGCTCCCGCAACCAATTTAAATCACTTTCAAATAGTAATACTCTTCTTAAATTTTAAAATATCCTTCTTAATTTCAAAATATTCTTCATCACTTTTCAAGCTCAAGTGTATTGCGTCGATTTTTAGATCCTCAGTTCGGGCTCAACCCTAATAAATCTGCAAAGGTCGTCGGTTCAAATCCAGCTCCCGCAACCAATATAAATCACTTTCAAATAGTAATACTCTTCTTCAATTTCAAAATATCCTCATTAAATTTCAAAAAACTTCTAATAATTTTACTTGCTAAAGCCGTATTTAAATCGCTTTCAAAAGTTTTATTACCTAAAGTGCTTGTTCAATATCGATAATCAAATCTTCTACGTTTTCTAACCCAACTGAAATCCGTAATAAATTATCGGTTATCCCCGCTTCTGCTCTCGCTTCGGGGGTGTAGGGTGAATGAGTCATTGATGCAGGATGCTGAATAAGTGACTCCGCATCGCCCAAACTCACGGCTATCGTGAACAGTTTTAATTTATTTACAAAGTTAATCGCATCTTGTTCGGACCCTATTAATTCAAAAGCGATTACCCCACCCGCTCGACGCATTTGTTTGCCGACATATTTAAAGCCTTGATGATTTTCAAGCCCGGGATAAAAAACACTGCTTACTTTTGTATGTTGATTAAGGTAAACAGCCAACTTTTCAGCATTGTCACAATGACGGCTTAACCTGACATCTAAGGTTTTTAATCCTCTTAAAATTAGCCATGCATCATGGGGCGAAATAACACCGCCAAAGTCTTTAAGAATTTGGTATTTTAATTGATGAATATGCGCTTCACTTCCACAAACAATGCCTGCAATGACATCCCCATGACCATTTAAGTATTTGGTTGCACTGTGGATCACCATATCAATACCCAAAGTCAGCGGCTGTTGCAATAAAGGCGTCATAAAGGTGTTATCAACAATACTTATCAAATTATTGCGCTTTGCAATAGCTGCTATTGCGGTTAAATCAAATACTTGTAAATGCGGATTGACAGGGCTCTCACAAAATACCAATTTAGTATTAGGCTGAATTGCCGCTTCAATTGCTAAGGGATCTGAAAAGTCTACAAATGTTGTATCCACGCCATACCGTTTTAGTTGGCTACTCAACAAAGCAAAAGTGCAGCCATACACCGCATTTGATGAAATTAAATGATCGCCAGCCTCCAGATGAGTCATTAACGCCGCTGAAACAGCAGCCATGCCTGAGGCACATGCAGCGGCAGATTCTGCCCCTTCAAGTAAGGCCATTTTACGTTCTAACTCTGCGGTAGTAGGGTTACCAAGACGCGTATAAATGTAGCCTTGTTCGTCACCGGCAAACCTGGCTCCGCCCTGCTGGGCATTGTCAAACACGAAGGTGGCACTTTGATAAAGTGGCGTGACTAATGCGCCAAACGCTTCCTTTATATGACCACCATGAATCGCTACTGTGGCTGGTTTCCATTGATCTGGCATCTCGCTCTCCCAGGCCCACATATGAATTTAAATTATTTTACTATGTGTGTGGACAGGAATTTAAGATAGCGCGCTGAAAATTTTAACCAATAGTTTAGCGATTATTCATATTGAACACATTGTAAACACAATGTTACATCACAACCAAGAATGGCGCGCAAGATGTTGTTTTTACATATTTAAAGTTTTAGATTGTGACTGCGGTTATAAACAATGAGTCAACGAGGATTCTAGTGGTTATAGTGATTAGTGATTTGCACAGCGCTTTAATAATAATGACAGATAATATACAACTGATGTGATGAAACAAGATCACCAGCAACAACATGTATACTGGTAATCCCTTGCTGATAATTTAAATTTCAACTTAAATTAGCGATTTAAATTATCGGCTTAATTTAGTGATGCTTTTAAGCGCAACATACCTTCGTCAATACTGATCAGCGCTTCATAACCTAAATCGTTTTTAGCGGCGCTAATATCAAAATAATGACAGGTGGATAATTGTCTTGCGACAAACCTTGTCATAATCGGCTCTTGCTGTTTACCAAGTATTTTATAGATGGTTTCTAATACCACACCCGCGCTATACGCCACACCAGCAGGAACTCGTTTCGTCACTGGAGCAATATCAACACAGGCTAAAATGTTATTGAGCATGGCCGCCATAGTGATAGGTTCATCGTTACTTAAAAAATATGCCTTACCTGCACTCTTAGCTTGTTGCGTTAAGTCTACTGCCGCAAGAATATGCGCATAAGCGGCATTATCAACATAAATGGTATCAACCAGTTTATCTTGTTTACCCACCAACTTTAGCTTGCCGATTTTCGCCCGCGCTATCACTCTTGGCACCAAGTGTGGATCTTCAGGTCCCCAAATTAAATGCGGTCTTAATGCGGTGGTTTTCAACTGCGGCCCATTGGCTTCTAGCACCATTTTTTCGGCAATGGCTTTAGAGTGACCATAAAAGTTTAAAAAGCTAGCGGCATAAGGGGAAGATTCATCAATACCGGCTTCATCTTCACCCGCAAAGGTGACACTTGGAGTACTGGTGTAAACCACATGATTGATCTTTAATGCTTTACACGCACGCAGGATATTAGCGGTTCCATTAACGTTAGGGGCAAAATAGCTATCTCTATCGCCCCAAACACCCGCTTTTGACGCCACATGAAACACTAAATCACAATCTTGCATCGCCGCTGCTAGCGCATCTGAATCGCTAATATCACCTTGATACATGTTAACGCCCATCGCCGTTAATGCAGGATATTCACCACGAGCAAAACCATTAACTTCAATGCCTGCTGCTCGCAGACGAGTACAAATCGCTTTACCTAAAAAACCACCTGCCCCGGTGACAAATACTTTGTTAACCCGACTTTTAAGCGCAGCTAAGGCTGCCTGTTCTGGCTTTAATAACATTTCGAGTTCAAGCATGTATTTACCTAATTGAGAACGCTAATAAAAATTGATTGTTGGCAAACATTTCAGCAACGATTTGCACTATTCTTTCCACTGTTTTTGAGCCCAAACAGCTAATTTTTCTCTGAATATTTTCGCGTTGTGTCTGACATCCACAGGAAAATCTGGATGAATTAAAAAACGTGAAATACCCATTGTATGTGTATGTTTTTCAGCGATATCAACTAACTCTTGGTATAGCGCTTTACTGTTTGAGCAAGTCATGGCTTTATCAAGTTCGACACATAACAGTGGTTCAATATTGCCATTGTTGACAATATTCACCAGTGCTGAACGTTTTACTTGTTTATGGGTGTTAAATACCCGCTCACAGGGAATTGAAAAATAACGTTTACTAAGGCTACCTTTTAGAGTTTGATCAACTCGATGGGCCTTGCGGCCACACATCCATAATTGCCCTAATTCATCCAAGTAACCGACATCACCCATGCGGTGTCGAATACCGTCAGCATCAGTAATTTTGGCCAGCTTAGTTGCACTATCGCGATGATAATACTCACGACTTACCATCGGCCCTTTTACGACGATTTCACCAATCTTTCCTACAGGTAAAATATCGGCTTCATCCCAATGGCTGATAACTGACTCAGTAATATCGATAATGCTAATCTCAACACCATCAATGGCTTTGCCCACACAAATACCTTTACCTGCATCGGTTGCGGCGGTGGTATCAAACAGTTCACTGCTTGGCATCATGCTAATCGGCAAAGACTCTGTCGCCCCATAAGAGTTGAGCACCTCAACTCCTGTTGCTAACATTTTGCTAAAACGCTTTATTGATGAGATGGTTGCTGGCGCCCCTGCTGAAATAACTCTTTGCACGCTTGGTAATGTAAATGCTTGGTTTTGGGCTGCGGTTTTAGTTTCAGCAGCGGCGCCTAAGCGCTCCAGCAATGCCGGATTAACAAACATATTAGTACATTGATATTTCTCAATCGCTGCGAATAAATACTCAGGATTAGCGGTTATGGGTTTACTGGCGTCCATCGCTGGCACAATAGATGCCATACCCAGTGCAGGGCCAAATAATGAAAATAATGGAAAAGTCGCTAAGTCGCGCTCACCGGGCTTAATGCCGTAATCATGTTTAAGGGCGCTAATTTGCGCTTCAAACATGCCATGGGAATACACCACACCTTTTGGGGTGCCTGTACTGCCACTGGTAAATAAAATTGCCGCCATTTGATCATCACACAGTGTGACCATGGGGTAAGCTTTGGCAAATGATCCACTAACCTGTGGCAAGGCGTCAATACTCACTGCGCCTGATAACCAACGCTGAATACTACTGCCGCCCACATTTAAGCAAAGCTTAACCGAAGATTTACCCCAACCTAATATTCTTCTGGCAATATGGGCTTTAGGGATACCAATAAACACATCGGGTTGTGACTCTTCAAAACATTGTTTTAAGTTTTTAACCCCCATACCGGGATCGACCAGAATAGGAATTACGCCCGCTTTAAATAACGCAAACGTTAGCACGAAAAAATCAATGCTTGGGGTCACCATCAACACAGCTTTCATGCCAGCTTGAAGGCCAAAGGCATTTAAACGATAGGCAATATCATCAGATTGTTGGTTTAGGGAGCCAAAATCGACGTCTTGATAAGTTAAAGCGTGAGAGGCTTGATTGGCAGATGTCGCTGTTTGCACCGCGACAGCTAATTGAGAAGGAAAGTTATTTGCCGCATCTTGTAAATGCCGACAGATGTTAGCCGTTTTTAATGTCATAAGCCTGATGTCATTGGTTTATAACTTGGGCGTGAATAATGAGTATTTCATCACGCCCAAGGTCGCTGTTTAGCTTTGCTGGTTGTTAGCCATAAAGTTCTGAATAAGCCCGATGACATCTTCGCTAGC
Organism: Shewanella sp. 6_MG-2023; assembly: GCF_030547195.1. NCBI lineage: Bacteria > Pseudomonadati > Pseudomonadota > Gammaproteobacteria > Alteromonadales > Shewanellaceae > Shewanella > Shewanella sp. 6_MG-2023. Next base: position 5,206 of record NZ_JAUOQU010000031.1, read on the forward strand.
ATCTTCAAGAATATAATGACCACAGTCATCAAACTCTCTTACTTGCGCATGGGGCATATATTGACGCCACTTTGCTAAAAAGTGCTTATCAAATACAAAATCCTGTAGTCCCCAACAAATCAGTGTTGGCACTTCAGAGAATTTAGATAAACTATCAGCAATATTTGAAACTAACTCATAGTTACGATCTTCAGGCTTTAACGGAATATCCTGCACAAAACGTAAGGTTGAAATACGGTTTTTCCAGCTATTAAATGGCGCAACGTAGGCTTCGCGCACTGCTTTGGCCATTGGCTGACGTTTAACACCCACATAGGATGCAATGGATGAAAAGGCATTAAAGCCTCTGACCAAAAACGTCCCTAAAATAGTTTCGCGGCAAACCCATAATGCCCAAGGAAAAGGCTTAGATTCAGGTAAGTGAAATGCTGCTGTGTTTAAAAATACTAAGCGCTTAATGCGCTCAGGATAACGGGCAGCATAGCCCATACCAATCATTCCGCCCCAGTCATGAACCACTAAGGTGATGTTTTCTTTGACATCTAAATGATCTAACAGCGCTTCTAAATCATCAATACGATTTTCTAATGTGTAATCGTATTGTGGGTCATCAGGTTTATCCGATAAACCACAACCAATATGATCAGGCACAATACACTGATAATTGGTGCTTAATGCACTGACTAAGTTACGGTAGTAATAACTCCAGCTTGGATTTCCATGAACCATAACCACTGGCTCACCCTGGCCTTCATTAACATAATGCAGTTTGTTACCACTGCGGTCTAAATAATGGCTATCAAAAGGCAACAGATTTTCTAACATGATGCTTCCTACAATTTTATAATACTTATTCTATAACCAGCGAAATGATTACCACTTGATGCCTAGCATCATACAGTTCAACCCGCTGCCTATGCCTAGAAAGCTCACTTGATCGCCTAATTTTAAAAAGCCTTGGTCGTGGGCCATCGCCGCTGTTACTGGCAGCGAAACCGTGCCCATATTGCCCAAGGTTTCATAAGTTGGAAATTCTTTTTCATGAGGAATATTGAGAGCATTTAACACTTGTTTGCGGTTTGATGCGCCCACTTGATGACAAATCACTTTATCAACTTGATCCACTAACCACTCACGCTGAGTTAAGAAGTGTTCCCAAGTATGCTTAGCCAGATCAACCCCTTCTTTAAGTAAGGTGACGGCATCGGTACGCATAAACTCACGATATAACTTTTGACTGGTTTCTTGTAGGCCCCACTGACATAACTCGTGATGCTCAGGCGCCGATAAGTGGCTGGCACCTAATAGCTGATGATTACGAGTATTTTTAAGCGGTAAGCTACCGTCAGTTAAGATAACCGCAATCGCACCAGAGCCACCGGTTAAGGTCGCTAGCGATTGGGCAAAATTCTGCATTGTCGGCTCATTGAGCATATTGTCGATAGTGACTTCAACAATATCGCGCGCCGATTCACAAGATACCACCATACCGGCTTTAATTTGTCCAAGCTCAATACGGTTAGCGATATCTAAAATGCCAGAAAGCACACCTAAACAAGCGTTACTGATATCGTAAATCGCGGTATCTTTAGACACACCAAGCTCTGCAGCCACGCGGCACGCGGTTGCGGGCTCATGTTGGTCACGGCACACGCCTGTGTAAACAACTGCCCCTAAATCACTAACATTGATACCTGTTTCAGCAACCGCTTTACGGGCAGCACTGATAGCGCCGTCAGATAAACGATAACCTTTTGGCCACCAGCGACGTTCCTTAATACCGGTTAAAGCGGCTAATTGCCCCATTGGAATACGAAACTTTTGATAAAGCGGCGCAAGACGAGATTCTAGGTCTAGACTAGACACCACTTGGGGTGCTAACTCATAGGCCATACTATTAATAAAAACGCGGGAATATTTCATGAAACCGTATCAATCGCTCACTTTAAGGCCGCCTTAGGCAACCGAATTTATTGGTATTTGCTACTAACCCGCCATTTGAACAAGAAAAGCTTCAATATTCAATACAAAACCACAATTAGTAATATATAAATCTACCAAAGCCGCAGTTTATCGCTGGGGTATTAACTGTATCACTAAAGGGGTTAATCAAGAGGATTTAAAATAAAAACTATTAAACAGTACCTTAGAAAACTATTCGAACAGAATTATTTAATTAGGTTAATTTTTCAGCTTGAATTAACCAATTCCTTGGTGTGATTTCGTTTGCACAAAATTCAACCATGGTAACTTGATAACCCTGCTGTTGTAAAAAGCACATTCTATCCAGTAATAACCACTGCTCTAAAGCGTGCCTAAACAGGTGTGCGACTAGATCGATACGCTGAGTTAGCCTTTGCCTAGCTACCCCTTGAGCAAGATAGGCATCAAAGTCGGTTACAGCGCCGATATTGACTTGTTTTTGCGCCCCAGCCCAATAACAAAAATCACTAAATGATGCCGATAACTGGCTTCGTTTAACACTGGGGATCGGCAGATAGCGATCATTACCGCTAATATCTCGCTGCAAGCTATCAAAGCCTAAGCGCCAAGCAATTTCTTGATGTCGTAATGCTTGCTGCTTGTCATTGGCAATCACACTTTGCTGCAGCGGCAACTGTAAATCATGTCGCGATAGCTTAAGGCCACTGTTTTTTGCAGCATGGGATAGCGGCTGATAGTAATTAGCTTGAATAAGATGATAACAACAAGGTGAAAACGAGATTTGTTTGGTGTTTGCTTGAGCGGCTAACTCCAGCAGCCTAACATGTAAATCACCACAGGCATGTAACGCAATGGCATGTTGCTCTGAACTTAGCGGGTTGGCCCCTAATGTACTATTGGCTAAGTTAAACACATCAACACAATGAAACTGCTGCGACAATTGCCACTTGTCTGCAAACTGCTGGCCTTGCTCACACAAGCTTTGTTGCCACTCTAAACTGCTAACCTTAACTTGATGGGTTTTAGCAATATAACGTCCCAAATGGCCTTTACCTGCACACCATTCAACAATCGGGTTTCCTTTAGGAATATGCGCTGAAAAAGCAGTAATTTGCTGCCACTTTCGGCCTTTGATATGGGCGCTGAAATGGCTAAGCTCAGTGTCAGACAGGCCTATTTCTACAGCGTGTGCTTCAAACGATTTGGGTTCTGGTCTCGTTAACGATACATCACCATTTGTCGATGTGCTTAACATCGCGGCTAAGCCATCAATTTTCATCCCCAACTGCTGCATATCTTGCATCAATGACGGCAGTAACGCCGATACCAATGCCCCTTGAGCTACATCTAGTGCCTCTATGTCAGTATCAGCAATGGCCCAAACCTTTGCGGCTAAGCAAGGAAACTGCTCAGACCAAGGTAATTGCTGACAATCAAAGGCTTTCACTTGCCACAAACTATTTAGCTTTAGTAAGCACTCGCTAAGCTGGCCTAGCTTGGCGCTATTGTCGCTACAATTGTTAGCGTCTGTCGCGCAGTTCATGGCAATCTGTGTGCTCATTGGCATCCTATGGTTTATTGGTGTGATTGATGGTTTACACCATCATTAAGCACTCTCACTACTCACTACCTGCGACTTTGATAGCTGATTTAGGGTTAGATTTGGGTTCAGACTTTCGAACCGCCATGCGTTTACCTAACCAAACCCCCATAGCTAGAGGCGCAAAAAATATCGCAATTAAGAATAAAATGAAATACACAATCACACTTTTAATTAACTCAATCACTTGGGCAAACACTAATTCAACGGTTTTTTGGGTTAGTGCATCTAAATCTTGAATAGCAGCGCTGCGTTCATCAGCAATCATTTGCGCTAACGCTTCTCGCTCGTGAACAATAATTAAGGCTAGTGATTCACGCTCTTTTGATAACTGCTGCAGTTTATCATCTGTGACATCACTCAGTTGATCTAATAATGGCGCCAGCTCCACTCGCATATCACCGGCAAGCATGGTCATCATTTCAGGGGTTTGCTGCATTAACTGCTGAAATTTTTTGGTGGTTTCACTGATATTTTTAAGGGCTAATTCTATATCAGCGGCGCTAACATCAGCATGAAGTGCATATAACTCGGCTTTCCAGCCAAGAATTTTTGGCATCTGCTCAGTGGTCATCGCCATACGATCAGACATATCACTCATCACCTCAGGCATTGAACCAAAAGTGGTAATGGCTTCAAACTCTGAAATATTGCTAAAAGCCAACCAAGCATTAAAGGCAGTAGTGCGGGTAAAGGTAATATCCTCAAGCGGATTTTCAGCCACATATTGGCTCACAAACGCTTGATTATTTTTGAACTTTTGGTTGCTAATAAAGCCTTTTACTGTCGAGACGAATTGATCCGCTAATTTTTCACTGCTATCTATCGCGAGCTGCTGTTGTTCACCGAATAACTCACTGCCAGCACCAGTTTCATAAAACTGCTTCATTTGCTCGGTCAACACCCAAGTATCGAGCATTGCCGCTACTGGAGAGGCTTGGAATATAGCCCGCTGCAGGCTTTGCTCAGCGTAAATTTTCCACATTAAGGTGTTAGCTCTAACGTTGTCATCATCGCTATTAGCTGCAATGCGGTCTGCGGTGGCTTCAATTTCAGCATAAAAGCTATAACTAAATTCACGGCTAAACATACGCATGTTTATCTGCTCTTTAGGTAAGGGTTCAACGCCACTTTCAAGCTTAACTTCTAGCAGTGAACAAGCCGTTAAACTTAAAGATAACAAGCCGATACTCATAAGGCTAAGCAGTTTTTTACAGGTGATAATAAGGGGGTGAAACTGAGCAAACCAGCAACGACTACTCAGGCTAGCAAGATTTTTTACAGCTAAATTAAACCATGATTTCATGGTACTCTCCACGCAATAGCGACACAATAAAGCAGCAAGTTGGCTATTTATTATAGCAAAAAACCAACGAAACACTGACAACAAAGCCATAGTTACAACCAATTAAACTTGCAAATAACTTAATTAATTCAATAAACTATAGCTAGTCGCAGCCTAGTTTTATTTATTTAATTTGTCTATATGGTTTAATCAATAAATGCCAAGACTTTAGAACGGTAAAGGATTAACAATGCACTCACCTTGCGTCGCCAAATGCGGCTTAAATGAAGCAGATTACTGCATGGGCTGTTTTCGCCACATCAATGAAATTGTTGGCTGGGGACAAGCCAGTGAAGAGAAAAAACAAGCGGTATGGCAACAACTGCCACAACGAAAAGAACGAATGAAAGGCGGTAATAATAGCCAGATCATCAGCCGTGAGAAGTGGTTAAAAGCCCAAGCGGAAATTGAACAGCCTTGAATTGTAAAGCTGAGCAATAAAGCTTTCAGCCAAGCACAAAAAAGCCCATAAATATGGGCTTTTCATCTGAGTATCAGTAAACAAAGCTACTTTTTCATCATTGCTTTTAAATCTGCAAATGGATTATAGGTAGCGGCTTCTTGCTTGGTTTCAGTGGTATTGCCATAACGGATCAACTCTTCAAATCGAGAATGTTCATTATCGTGGCAATACAAGCATAACAATTCCCAGTTCGAGCCATCTGACGGGTTGTTATCATGGTTATGATCAACATGGTGTACCGTCAGCTCAGATAAATTCTTATGAGTAAACTCACGTGTACAACGGCCACATATCCAAGGATAGAGTTTTAAGGCTTGTTCACGGTAGCCTTTTTCACGAGTGGCTTTGTAATCTCTGGCTTCTGCTAATACTTTATCTAATTTACTTTGAGTAGCTGACATCGACTTTCCAATTTACTTTCATTACAAAATTACCCCAAGGATAAGCGCTGTTATCGGTTGGGGCAATGTTTTCTATCACAATTGCACTGCTCGAGTAATACTAACATCACTTAAAACAAGCACCGCTTAAAACAAGCAGCCGCTAGTAAGTCACTAACTCTGAATTAGACAAATGCTGGTAGTGTAAATAGCGTTCATATTGATTAACGATATCTGCAATAATTTGCTCTTGAGTATAACCCATCACATCGTAATGCTGACCGCCGTGCTCTAAGAACACTTCCACCCGATAATAGTCTTGCTCACTAGCAAAGCCTTCGACATCGGCACCATTCATGGTAAATGCTCGAATACGCAGCCCATAAGCAAACTGCAGGGTTTCGTTGTTACCGATCAATAAACGTACCCTTTCATCATCTTGGGTGATGACAGCAGGCATATTTTTAGCTAAAAATATTTGTCTGACTTGTTCAAGTCCCGGTTTGGCGATGTTATCTAAAAATCGCTGCGCATCTTCTTGACTGGGGTGAGAGACCAGTACATCAATACGATCTTCCCAGCTCATGTTGGCTTTAGCAAATTGCACACTGGTATTGTGTTGCTGCACACTTTCTAATTTCAAGCGATCATCTTGTAAGGCTTTATACAAGCCAAGGCACATCAATAGCATCACAATCATGATTGGCATTGCACTGGCAATCGCTGCTGTTTGTAACGCTTGTAAGCCACCAGCGAGTAATAATACGCTCGCGACAACACCTTGCAGTATCGCCCAAAAAACTCGCTGGCCTACTGGCGCTTGTTCATTACCGCCTGAGGTCAAGTTATCAATCACTAACGAGCCGGAATCTGATGAAGTAACAAAAAATGTTACCACTAAGAATATGGCAATGATGGACAATACTGATGAAAATGGTAGATGCTCAAAAAATCGAAACAAGGCCACCGATACATCATTAGAAACCGCATCCGATAGATAACTCGCCCCATGGTTTCTAATCATATCAATGGCGCTATTACCAAATACTGTCATCCATAGGAAAGTGATGCCAGTTGGGAAAAATAACACCCCGACTAAGAATTCTCGAATAGTGCGCCCACGACTGACACGAGCAATAAAAGTACCTACAAATGGCGACCATGAGATCCACCAGCCCCAATACAATAATGTCCAGCCACCAAGCCAATCATCTTTTTGCTCGTAGGCGTATAAGTTAAAGGTTTTACCCACAATATCACTTAAATAACCACCGGTATTTTGAACAAATGCTTGCAGTAACAGCACTGTTGGTCCAAGAACTAAAACTGCCACAAGCAATAGCAGTGCTAACGCAAGGTTAAGCTCACTTAAACGTTTAACGCCTCTATCTAAGCCTGCAAAAACAGAAACCGTTGCTATCGCGGTAATCGCCATAATGATAATAATTTGCACAGTGATGTTATTTGGCAAACCATCAATTAAATAACTTAAGCCTGAATTGACCTGTAGCACCCCAAAGCCCAATGAGGTTGCAACGCCAAACATGGTGCCGATCACCGCAAACGTATCAACCGCGTGCCCTATAGGGCCATAGATACGCTCGCCAATGAGTGGATATAAGGCAGAACGTGGCAGTAAAGGCAGTTTATGACGATATGAGAAATACGCTAAGCTTAAAGCCACTACGGCATAGATTGACCAAATATGGATGCCATAATGGTAAAAAGTAATCTTCATGGCATCTTTTGCAGCCTCCAGTGACTCAGGCGTTGCATCAGGTGGGGCTAAATAATGCATCACTGGCTCTGCCACGCCAAAGAACATTAATCCAATACCCATCCCTGCAGAAAACAGCATAGATACCCAGCTTTTAAAGCTGTAGTCAGGCACGGAATGATCTGGACCTAGTTTGATGTCACCAAAACGGCTCATCATGACAAAAATAATAAAGATGAGAAAAATAGCCACCCCAACAATATACAACCAGCCCGCTTTAACTTCTAACCAACTTTGAATGGCTTTAAAAAATTGGCTAGCTTCATTTGGCCAAACGGCACAAATAAATACCATGACAAAAATAAGCAATACTGAAGGGAAGAAAACCGGAGGGTTAACACTCGCTTTCTTAAACATGATTGAGACCTGTAAATAGGATAATGAACACAGCTACATAGGTAACAATTGCGCTGACAATTGCATAAGTATAGGCTGGTTCTATTGGATTGCGTTTAACGTAATCATTGAGGGGTAAATTTGTACTCGTGCGCATTGGGATTAAAAAGCACTATTTCTTAGTTGCTGAAGTGCTATTATCTGACGCCAAAGTTTCATTAGCTGACGCTTCATCGCTAGTTGCATTGCCGCTAGCATTTGCGTTTATATCACTATTGGCATTAGCGTTTGTATTTGTATTTGTATTTGTATTTGTATTAGTATTGGCATTAGCGTTTGTATTAGTATTGGCATTAGCAATCGAGATCCCCGCAGTTAAGTTAAAGCGCATGGCATCTTCAAATGACCAATCGACTTCAATTAAATCTTCACGCTTGACTAAACTCGTCACCCCAGCCATTTGGTAGCTAAGCTGAAACAATACTGGCACCCAATCACCTTCAGGTAGGGCTTCAGTAAGCGGTTTAGGCGCCTGTTGATTCATGATAAAGCCAACCACATAACCGCCATTGGCTTGCTTGATCAATACGGTTTTTTGATTCTTTGGCTTACCGTCTCGTTTCATTAAGTTCGCAATATCACGAATACTGCCATAGACAGATTTAAACAGCGGGAACTTCATTAATTGACGCTCAAGCCAAGCGTATAACCAAGCAAATGGGCTAAATGAAAATAACAGCCCTGAAATAAACACTAACACTGCCACCAAAATAAACCCGGCGCCGACAAAGCTGTTTTCTAAATTAACAATATCCAGCAGTAAATGGCCTAAACCATCTAAAGAAATAAATAATGACCAGAATAACCACAGACTCAGTGCCATTGGCAGTAAGTTAGTTAAACCACGAGAAAGGGTGTTTTTCATTGAGCCTACAAAACGAACGAGGAATTACAGAAATTTTAACACAGTTTGCTAATGCTCCAGCCTATTTAGCCCCCTTGTTGAGCAAAGGCTAATTAACTTTTGTGAGTTGGCTCACAGCATTAGCACTACCAGCATAAAAGTGACAGCAATAAAAAAGTCCCATTAACCATAATGAGACTGTTATTTTTTGCTTGCAGGCAAACATAGCTTACATATTTAGATCTTTTTCCATCTCTTCATAGGAAGTATGGCGAACATCTTTACCTTTAACGAAATAGATAATGTACTCACAAATGTTTTTACAGCGGTCCCCCACACGCTCAACCGCCCGCGCAGCCCAAAGTACATCTAACACACCAGGAATTGAGCGAGGATCTTCCATCATATAGGTCATTAACTGACGAATAATCCCTTCATATTCTTTGTCTAGTTTGGCATCTTCTTTGTGTAACTCTAAGGCATTATCAGCATCCATACGTGCAAGCGCGTCCAGTGTCGAATGCAAGGTACGGGTTGCATGGCGACCCATGTTTTCAATACTCACCAATAATGGCTGTTGATTGTTTAAACGTTTATCTAATGCTGCTTTTGCGATACGTACACAAGCATCACCAATACGCTCTAAATCAGTAATAGTTTTAGTTATGGTGATAATTAAACGTAAGTCACTTGCCGCTGGTTGGCGCTTAGCAATAATGCGGGTGCATTCTTCATCAATTGACACTTCCATGCCATTTACGCGGTGATCGCCATTAATCACTTTTTGGGCAAGCTCGGCATCTAAGCTACCAAGAGCATCAAGGGCTTGTTCAAGTTGGCGCTCAACTAAACCGCCCATGGCCAAAACACGGTTACGAATATCTTCTAATTCAGCATTAAACTGTCCAGAAATATGCTTATTTAAACTTTTGTTTTCCATTACTTTATTACCTTAATTATCTCTGACTTTCTCACCAATGACTTGCCATAAGCGCCAGCTTACTCACTTCGTTATTATTAACCGTAACGACCTGTGATGTAATCTTCGGTTTTACGCTTTTGCGGCGTGGTGAAAATGGTATTGGTATCCGCATATTCAATCAACTCGCCCATGTACATAAAGGCGGTTTGATCAGAAACCCGCGCCGCTTGTTGCATGTTATGGGTCACTATCACTACTGTGTATTTCGATTTAAGCTCAGTGATCAGCTCTTCGATGGTTAAGGTTGAAATAGGATCCAGTGCTGATGTGGGCTCATCAAGCAATAACACTTCAGGCTCAATAGCAATAGCGCGAGCAATAACCAAACGTTGTTGCTGACCACCCGATAGGCCAAAAGCATTATCGTGTAAGCGATCTTTCACTTCATCCCAAATCGCAGCGCCACGTAATGACATTTCAGCAGCTTCGTCTAGTTCGCGGCGATTACTCACCCCTTGTAGGCGTAAGCCATAAACCACATTCTCATAAATTGATTTAGGAAATGGGTTTGGGCGCTGGAAAACCATACCGACATTTCGACGCAACTGAGCGACATCAACATTTTTGTCATAAATATTTTGCCCGTTCAGTAAGATTTCACCACTGATTTTACAGGTTTCAACCAAGTCATTCATGCGGTTAATACAACGCAGTAAGGTTGATTTACCACAACCACTTGGGCCAATAAAGGCGGTGACTTGTTTTTTAGGAATTTTCATTCCAACGTTATATAACGCCTGCTTATCACCATAACGTAAATCAAGGTTACGAATTTCTAGGGCAGTATCCTGTGCGGGTAAGTTTGCTAAATCAATAATGTTAGATTTAGTTGCGCGTTGATCAATTGAAATCATTTTTGTATTTTCCTCAGGATATCGCTAATTAATGTTCTAGCGAACGGAATTTTTCACGTAAGTGATTACGTACACTAATTGCTGTTAAGTTAAGTGTCACAATCACAGATACTAATAAGAATGAAGTCGCGTAAACCAATGGTCTCGCCGCTTCAACGTTAGGGCTTTGAAAGCCAACGTCATAAATATGGAACCCAAGATGCATAAACTTACGTTCTAAATGCACAAACGGGAAGTTCATATCAATCGGTAATGTCGGCGCCAGTTTTACCACGCCCACTAACATCAGTGGTGCTACCTCACCTGCTGCTCGGGCGACCGCAAGAATAAGTCCGGTCATAATCGCAGGGCTTGCCATTGGAATAACAATGCGCCATAAGGTTTCAAATTTGGTTGCCCCTAAGGCTAAGCTGCCTTGACGCACGGCACTTGGAATACGGCTTAAGCCCTCTTCCGTAGATACAATCACCACAGGTAAAGTTAAGATAGCCAAGGTTAAGGCTGACCAAATCACCCCTGGAGAACCAAACGTTGGCGCAGGCAATGCTTCAGGGTAAAACAGCTGATCTAACGAACCACCAAGCATATACACAAAGAAGCCCAAACCAAATACACCATAAACGATTGATGGCACACCGGCTAAGTTAATCACCGCAATACGGATCATCTTAGTAATTGGCCCTTTTTTGGCGTACTCATGTAAATAAATTGCCGCGATTACGCCAAATGGGGTCACGATAACCGCCATGAGCATCACCATAAATACCGTACCAAAAATAGCAGGGAACACGCCGCCTTCGGTGTTAGCTTCACGTGGGTCTTGGCTAATAAAACGCCCCATGCCCACAAACCAATGACCGAGTTTATCGACGATGTTCATGTGATTGACATAGCTAACATCAAGCACGCTATCGAGTTTTAAGGTGACCTCTTCACCGCGCATATCACGCACAACCACTGAATCTCGCGCCGCTTTGTCGCGCAGGGCAAATAAGTCTTTTTCCATGACTAAGTAGTCTTGGTTTAACTGCTCTGCTTGGGCGTCCATCTCAGCTTTAATCGCTGGAGTGAGTTTGCCATCCAGTTCATATTTACGCTCTTTTAGGCGCAAACGCTCTAAGGCATAGTTCACTGAACCAATTTCAGACTTTTGCAGTGCCAGCGCCTCATCAGCAATATCAACTGCACGCTTGATATGTGCTACTAACGAAGTTTCAATGGCCTCGCCGGTAATATTTAAGCGCTTACCGTCTTCAATGACCGCAATTGGATAACCGTAAAAGTTACCATTTTTAGCCCTTTCGAGCATGGCCACATCAGCTGGCTTTTCACGGCTGACGATATCGGTGCCGAGGATCCAGCGAAAATCTAAGCCAACGAATTCACGGTTACCGGTTTTAACTAAGTAACGAGTCACAAACTCGCCAGGATGTTCATCAAACTGATGACCCGCTGCAATTAAACGTTCAGTGGGCACTTCTTCACGGTCGTAGATTTCACCAATTAGGGTTGTTTTAACGCCATTATTGTCTTCTAGCTGCCACTGATAAATATCGGCAGGCCAGAAGTAACTTAAGCCGCGCCACGCAATCAATAACAACAAACCCAGTACTGCAATCAAACAAATGCTCACCGCACCGCCAGTCATCCAAATCCATGGAGAACCTGATTTAAACCACTTACCCATTGCACAAACCTCTCAAGGCGATTGGCGAAATATTAAAAACTCTGTTCATCTTCATTCCTTAAAGTGAGCTATAACGTTCACGTAGACGTTGGCGTACCACTTCAGCAATGGTGTTAAAGACAAAGGTGAATACAAACAACACAAATGCCGCAAGGAATAGCACACGGTAATGGGAACTACCAATGGCAGACTCTGGCATCTCGACGGCGATATTTGCCGCTAGAGTACGCATCCCTTCAAACACACTCCACTCAAGGATTGCGGTGTTACCTGTTGCCATTAATACAATCATGGTCTCCCCCACTGCGCGGCCTAAACCCATCATGATGGCAGAGAAAATACCTGGGCTTGCCGTAAGCAGCACCACGCGGGTTAAGGTCTGCCAGTTAGTCGCGCCCAGTGCCAGTGAACCATTTGATAAATGACGTGGCACTGAGAAAATCGCATCTTCAGCAATGGAGAAAATTGTTGGAATAACCGCAAAACCCATCGCAATACCCACAACAAAGGCGTTGCGTTGATCGAATGTAATGCCTAAATCATTGGTAATGAACTGACGGGTATTACCATCAAAGAAGGCGATTTCGATTACAGGGCTAATCTCAAATGAGAACCAACCCACAAACAAAATCACTGGAATTAACATGATCTCTTGATAGGTTTCAGGTAGGCGTTGCTTCCATTTCGCTGGCAATTTACTCCAGGTAAATGCACTGACTAAAATACTGGTGGGCAGTAATGTGAGTAACACTAAAATGCCCGGTAAGTGATCTTCAATCAATGGCGCTAACCAAAGGCCAGCTAAGAAGCCTAAAATTACTGTCGGCAGTGCTTCCATGATTTCAATGGTCGGCTTAACCACGCCGCGCACTTTTGGCGACATAAAGTAGGCGGTATAAATCGCCCCTGCAATGGCCAGTGGCACGGCAAATAACATTGCATAAAATGCCGCTTTCATGGTGCCAAAAGCTAACGGCATTAAGCTTAATTTTGCTTCAAAATCATCTGAGCCCGAGGTTGACTGCCATACATATTGTGGCTCTGGGTAACCTTCGTACCAGACCTTTTCCCACAAAGCACTCCAAGACACTTCAGGGTGAGCATTATCAACCGCGAAAATGTTGAGCTTATTATTAGCTTCAACCACTAAGGCGTTTGAACGAGGGCTAAATGCCATCGCGCCCGGGTTGGCGATATCAAATGTTTCAGTGAATAAGTTGCGCTGACTGGTGGTATAAAGCAGTGATAGCTCACCTTCAGGGCTGACTACCGCAAAACTTTTACGGTAAAACTCTGTCGTCATGGCTCCGACTTTAGCGTCATTGTCAAAGTGTCTTATTTTTTGATACAAACGACCACTGCGACCACTGACTTGGAAATACTGGTCAATTAAGCCATTATCATAACTGACTAAAATTGAACTAGCACCTGCTAGCAGCATCACTTTCGACACCACTGACTTACCATTTTTCACATCGATAACTTGCAACAAGCTAGGTTCGTCACTATTGCGAATATCATAAATAAACAGTTTATTCGATGTTGGCAGGATCAATTGACGATGATCCGGTGTCATTAAGGCCGTAAAGGCATTATTGGGTGCATCTTTGATATAGGTTAAATCTGAATACCATTCGATTTCTTCAGTCATCATGTTTTCTTCGCCTTCAAGGCGACTTAGCTTCCACGAGCCATTGTCATCTTGATAAGCAAAACCAACACGATTATCGATATAATCAAAAACCAGATTGTTAAGGGCTTGGCCTTCATCCACCATAATCGGTGTTTCACCCAGTGGATAACGTAATCTTGGGGTAATGGTGCGCTTGTTATCTGGGTAAGTTACTCCAAAATCCACCCCGACGATTAATGCTTCACCAGTGCTTAAGCCTAAGGCAAAACGTTGCTCGTTAGGTTTAGCTTTAGCGCTACTAACAACCGTTGCGCCCTTAGGAAGCTTAGGTTTGAAGCTGGTGATTAACTGACGCCCTGCAACTGAATAAAAATCAACTTGGCCATCGACTAATACCCGATAAGCAATTTCATTTTGCTCATCACTGCCGACCATTAAGGTCGCGACCTCAGTTTGTTGATAGCTGATGGTTGAAATAGGCTCAACATCGGCGCCATCAAATATAGGTTTAATCACATACAATAAATAAAAGAAAATCAGCAACAAAGCGACAAATACCATGGTGCCACCCACAGTGACACCCACTTCAGCTGCCTTATCCATAAACGCTCTACGGCTGGTTTGTCTGTTTACTAACAAACTCTTCGCCGCAGAACCAGGCTGACTTACCTGACTTTCCATTAAGAACCTCTATAATTAATCGTTAACGATATTTCGCTATGATTGTTTGATTCGCTGTGTTACTAACTAAACGGTGCTTTTTACTTAAGCGAACTGTTTTTTCTTTAAGCAAATTGCCAGTTTTAAAACAGCTATTTAGCTTGTGTTTATGGCAGACTATAAATGCCATATTTTATTGAGCTGAATTATATGACGTCTTTATGACAGTAGTGTTACAGCAGATTTATTTGTTAAAATTTTGGGAGTTTATTTTATGCTTCATTACCTGATAACCCTTCAAGCACCTGATAGAAAAGGATTAGTTGAACAAATCGCCAATGTAATAAGTCGTCATAACGGTAACTGGCTGGACTCAGAAATGCGTCATATTGATGGCATTTTTGCGGCAATATTACAGTTAGAAGTATCAGCCCTTAAATGGGACGCATTATTAGATGCTTTAGAGTGCATTGACGGCCTAACCTGCAGCTTTAATAAAACCAGCCAAACCCCTGTACCAATAAAACGTCTCAGCTTCAATTTAGTCGCTTATGACCGTGAAGGCTTAGTGCTGGAAATCTCAAATAAGATCAATGCCCTTGGGATCAACATCGAGCAATTTAGTAGCAAACAAGAAACTGCTGGCCACACAGGCATCGCCTTGTTCAGGGCTACAATGGGCTTGGGGTTATCAGATCCATGCCAAGAAGAGCAACTTACTGACTCTTTGTATGAGTTAGGTGATGATGTGGTATTAGATAAGCTCAGTAAAAGCGCTTAATAGTCAATATTTTTCAAGGCACTTGAACAGCATATTCAGAAGTATTGAAAGCTTGAGATGCAAAATAATCAGTCATGGCCAAGTCCATGACTTTTTATCCCCTACTTGAGCGTATTTAAGGAGTATTTCTCCCTAAAGCCAATCTAAAAAAGCGGTTAATCTAACGGGCATTCATCTGGTAGACTGCATGACATAATCAACAATAACACCACAATATAAGAGAATACCGATGTTAGGCACCTTATCAAAAATGCGCACTCACCTTAATGAACAAGATGAAGTGCAGTACGAACTGCCGGTTGGCGATAATAGCGTTGCGCTAAACCCATTAATTGGTAAAACCCTAACCCTTAGCCATACAGGCAATATTTTCTGTTGTAATTGCGGTAAAAAAACCAAGAAGAGCTACTCTCAGGGCCACTGCTATGTGTGCATGCAAAAGCTGGCAAGCTGTGATTTATGCATCATGAAACCTGAAACCTGCCATTTTGATCAAGGTACTTGCCGTGAGCCAGAATGGGCGCAAACTCATTGTTTTGTGCCTCACTTTGTTTACCTATCAAATACTTCAGGCATCAAAGTCGGCATTACCCGTTACACCCAAATCCCCACGCGTTGGATTGACCAAGGTGCCACCCAAGGGCTACCTATTTTCAAGGTCTCAACTCGCCAATTGTCAGGTTTAGTGGAAGTTGAGTTTGCTAAACTCATCAATGATAAAACTAATTGGCAAGCCATGTTAAAGGGCAATGCTGATGATGTTGATTTAGTAGAAATGGCTCAGCAATTAATGCCTGAAGTAGAGCAGAGACTCGTTGAACTGCAGCAAGAAAACCCTGATTTTGTTATCGAAAGGCTCGATAATTCGATACAAAGCATTCATTTCCCTATCACTGAATTTCCTAAAAAAGTTAAGTCGCATAACTTTGATAAAACACCTGAGGTCACCGGGGTTTTACAAGGTATCAAAGGCCAGTACTTAATCTTTGACACTGGGGTGATTAACATCAGAAAGTTTTCATCTTACGAAGTAGAAATCGCGCAATAGCCAGTCACCTTGCGTTAATTCTTCATATAAATGTGATTGTTTAGATTAATACTAACAGCTTGCTTTAACAAAAAAGCCGCCGACATCACTGTCGGCGGTTTTTAGTTTTTGGACGCAATTGCTTAATTAAAGCCTTGTTAATTATTAAATAATTCAGTAGCTGTCATTATGTGGGATAGCTCTTAGCATCATGGTGGTTAATTTATCAAAGCGTTGTTCTCGATTTTGAACCGGTTTATCTGTTTCAGTGAAACCTTGAGCAAGTACACGCCAAATAGGTTGTTGACTATTAGGAATAAATATCGCTACAAGTACAGAACCCTTTTCAAACTCGTCATCTATCCCTGCTGTTGATAGTCCAGCGACTAAGCCAGCCTTGTCCATAATTTCTTTATCGCTCATTTCAGACTCTAACGCCATGCCAAAACCTATGACCATACTTGGCGACTGCGCTTCACTCACCAATGAATAGCCTTTTTTATCCATAATTTTGGTGATTGACTGCCGCATATGGCGGATCAGTTCTTCATCATCTAGCTTATTAGCAGTATGAACACTAAACATCGTTGGATGCCAAGCAAAGGTTTTGCCATAAGGCGATATTGCGCCTAAATCACCAGTGGTAACCATAGTAACACTTGTTGGCACATGGACTTCTGTGGCCTCTTTACTGGTGCAGCCAGTTAAGAAAATCAATAATAAACTCACCCATAAAAAATGTTGTTTCTTTATCATTTACGCCTCAACTATCTATTTCAACCAGATTGGTAGTTTAGAAGGTTACAAAACCTCTTATTAATATAAATCTACCATATAAACCATAACCTAACCTGACTGAAATTCAACGAGATCACAATCTTAATAGCCAGTATTCACCATCCAAGCACTTATAAAACAAAACACAGGCGTAACACCAGCGCCACTCAAACCCATCATTTAGCAAACCAATGTAACTCACAAAAAATGCTGGCATTGTCATTCGCATCATTCAGGGATTAATTTTCACTAGGTTACTGTTTAAATTAAGGCTAATATGCAGTTCAAAAATCTTTTATCCTAACCCCCAAAACAAAACCTTATATGGAATTAATTTTTACTATTGCATTATTCGCCTTTTCAGCCGGTATAACCCCTGGGCCAAACAATATTATGTTGATGACCTCAGGAGTGAACTTTGGTGTTAAACGTAGTATTCCCCACTTGATGGGTATTTCTTTGGGCTTTCCGACCATGATACTGGCCATTGGTCTGGGGTTAAGTAGCTTATTTCAAACCTACCCCATCATGCACCAAATTATAAAAGTCGTTGGGATCACTTACTTACTTTACCTTTCTTGGCTAATTGCTAACAACAACAGTAATTTAGAAGGTAAACAAACCAGTAAACCCTTTAGCTTTATACAAG
Source organism: Shewanella sp. 6_MG-2023 (assembly GCF_030547195.1). NCBI lineage: Bacteria > Pseudomonadati > Pseudomonadota > Gammaproteobacteria > Alteromonadales > Shewanellaceae > Shewanella > Shewanella sp. 6_MG-2023. The sequence goes on from NZ_JAUOQU010000031.1 coordinate 23,005, forward strand.
CTGCAGCCTTTCAATGGGTCAATCCTAAAGGCTGGATAATTGCAATTGGTACCATTGCGACTTTCACGAACATTGAGCAACCGTTAACACCTCAAGTGCTCACTATTGCCATGGTCTTCTTATGTATCGCACTGCCCTGTGGCTCTGTGTGGCTAAGTTTTGGGGTTGGGCTGAAAAAGTTATTAAAAAATCAACGACAGCAACGCATTTTCAATGTTTCGATGGCAGTGTTATTAGTGCTGTCGATCATTCCGATGATCCTACCCAATAGTTAACCCAAGTAGTAACAATAGGTTTATATGTCTGAAATTAGCCAAGTCGAATTAGAAACTGCCAACTGGGTTTCTAAAGTGATTATGAAATACAATATTTGTCCTTTTGCCCGCCGTGAAATCGAACGCAATAGCATTCGCTATTTCACTTGTGAACAAACAAAAGTAAAGCAGGTAATGAAGGATTTTTTAACTGAATGTCAGTATTTGGATGAAAATCCACAAGCAGAAACCACACTGTTTATCTTGCCTCGTGGCTTTGAAGGGTTTTACAGCTATCTTGATATTGTTGACTTGGCCAATGACAAGTTACTTGAGCATGACTATGAAGGGGTGTATCAGTTAGCAAGTTTTCACCCTGACTATTGTTTTGAGGGAGAGCCCCAAGACAGCGCAGCAAACTATACCAATCGTGCGCCTTATCCAACCATCCATATTATTCGCGAAGCCAGTATGGAAGCCGCCTTAGCCGAATATAACGAACCTGAAACCATACCAGAGCGTAATATTGCTTTTGCAGAAAGAAAAGGCAGCGACTTTTTTGAAGCGTTATTAAAGCAGTGCAAACAGAGTTAGCACTGCTAAGGGCCGCTAGAAGGCTTCATTGACGTTAAAGTAAAAGCCGCTGTCACCATCACCAAACGCTAAATCTAGGCGTAAATTGACTTTAGGCTTAACCTCTAAACGATAACCTATACCAATATTAGGCAGTAACTCATCAAAGGACAATTCGCCCACTTTGTCTGCAATACTGCCAGCACCAACCCAATAAACCATGCCGTGCCTGCCAGTTAAATGTTGTCGATACTCCACCTGAGCCAGCAGCATTTGTTTGTCACGATAGCGACCAGTGGTGTAGCCCCGTAATGAATTACCTCCACCGATTTTAGATAGCTGATCCCAAGGTACATCGCCGTGGGTGAAGCGTCCGCGTACTTGCCATGCTATGGTGTCATCATCAAGGATTGGATAATAGGCACTGTATAAAGCGTTATAGACTTCAAAGTCGTGCTTGCCGCCAAAATCTTCGCGATACACGCCAATCTCAAACTGGCTAATGCTCCCCTGCTGCGGGTTAAGCACATGATCGCGGGTATCATAGTTAATTAATAAATTGACCCCAACATTACGAGAAACTTCTTGTAAAGGGTCAACATCCACATCAATTGAGACCACATCAACATCCGTGGCCTTTGCATAGGTAAAATCAAAACCTGCTCCCACAAAACTATGGGCGGATATGCGCTGCAGGAACATAGGGTTAACTTGAAATGTTTGACTATTAAATTCAACCCGATTTAAGTCTTGCTGGTTAAATTCATAACCTACGCCGTAGTACACATCCGGTATGTCATACACATTGGCATTTAAATAAAGACGTTGGTTATCGCCATTAAAAAAGGTTTTATTTTCAATCCCGACCCCTAGCGCGCCATTGATTGAGGCTAAACCATTAATAACCAAAGAAGATAAATCACTTACAGTATCCTCTGGGTCGACTTGATATAGCCCAACCACAGATATCCCGACACCTAAACTCATTTCAGGGTTATAAAATGGCCCAGGTAAATAGCTAAAATCAATGCCCTTATCTGGATCAAACTCACCATCGGCACCGAGGTTAGTCAGTAGGTTTTCAAACCAGCCTTGATCTTCAGCTTCATCGGTTATGGTTTCAAGCTGATCAGCGCCAACCAATACCGCCTCTCCTTCGCTTGTTGTTATTGGCGCTGACGTTTCTGGTTTTATTGTTGAATTTACTTGTGAATTTATTTCTGCGTTGGCAGAAATAGACGCATTCGCCTCCGTTAATGGGGCAGCAATAGCGGCATTGATGGCAAAAAAGCTGGCACAATTTACAATCAGTAGGCGAGTAACAAACGGACTAATTATTTTCATTTAACAGCGCACCTATTGCTGGTTCAATTGTGGCAGCGTCATTAATAGCTGCACCAGTGTCTGCAGCATTTTGAGGCTCTGTTTGTTCGCGAGTGTCTGGCAAGTCATCTAGCGGCGTTTGTTGATGGGTCAAATGAGGGTTTTCAGCTAAATGCTGCTTTAACAACTTATAATCCTCACGTTCATCATATTTAGCAATCTCTACAAACTGCAAATGGGTAAAGCCATCAAGCCATAATTCTTCTGGTACGTGGCTAAATGAACCTGCAAACTTTTTATCTACACTAATGTGCTGCACAGCCACTTCATCAAAGTTAATCCCAAAAAGCTCAACGGCTAATGATAAGTGTTGTGGTAATGCAGGCGCGTCGTAAACTGCTGCTACCTTGTCCCATTGATCACTCGCCTGAGCTTGCTCTTTACTGACCAAATAAGGTGATTGTTTGTCGCCGAGTAGGTAATGACGTTTAAGTAATACGAATTTATTTGGTAGTGGCTCGTTTGAGTCCCACCAGTCACCATCGATTGCCCTAAAGAGCGCATTGGTTTGCTCTTTAGATAAAGGCTCCAACCAAGCCAATGTGGCCGCTAACCAACCCGTCATATGATAATCATATTGCTGCTTGGTCATGGCTAAATTGTTGGTCAGGATTGCTAACGCAATTTTGGCTCCCAGCATGTTTGAATATAAATCTTCTAACGAATAAGCCGATACCGCTTCTGTCCATAAGGCAAAACTGCGATAACCATGCCACTGGGATATTTCATGGGCTTCAGCCATAGTAAAGGCTAAGCGTACCGCCATGGCCGCCGCTAACTCCCAACGGTCATCTGCCGATAAATAACTCACATCAAAAGCGGCAAGTTCAAAGGTTCTATGGCCAATTTCTAATGGTAATTCAATTGACTGTGCCTGACCCAGTTTAGGCTGAATAAGATAAAACAGGGCAATAGCATTATCAGCGGTATCACGCACATGGGCTAAATCAATAAAGCCGCCTTTACGGGTATAAAGCATGCCATTGTTTTCCATGCTCTTACCGCTATCAGGTGAGCCTTTTTCATAACTAAATGTACCGGCATCAAATGCATGTGCGCCAATATCCTCAAGCGCTACTGTGTTAGCGTGACGATAAAAAGGGATCGGTAATAACCCCATAGCGACTTTTTGGTCAAAACCAAAAGCACAACAAGGTCTGACACTGGCGGGCATTGAAAGTGCTGCATTTTCAGGAAGGGTAATATCTCTGACTAAGGCATTATCAGGTATATCATCTAAAGCGGCACTGACCGCAATATCTGTGGGTAATGCGCGCACTTGCCACTCATTACTAGAGCAAGCGCCTAAGGTCATAACTAAGCCTAAAAATGATATCGCTACGGGAATTTTTATGATTTTCATTGAATAAAAGCCCTGATTTCTTTATTAATTTGTTTAGGAAAGTCATTACTCAATCCGTGAACACCGTCAGGTATAACTATGATAGGTGCATTTAAAAACTCAGCAAAACGACGACCGTTATCTAATGGGAACACCACATCCTTTTCCCCCCAGATTAAGATGGTTGACGGTAAAGAGTCGGCAAATTCGTCGGGGTTTAATTGATCCCGATAAGCCGGCAAGGTGGTAATAAGAGATTCTTTTTGTGGCAGAGAGTCGGCAAAGTAATATTCATAAACCTGCTGGTCGATGAACGCTGGCATCCATGGATAATCAACGAAAGTTTTTTCAAGTAAACGTCTTACTTCAGGGCCATTTTTAGGCACAAACACCGCTTCAGGCACATCGGCACCAAAACGCTTAGTCATTGCTAGCATATCCTCATCTGAAAATATCAGTCCAGGACTTGCTAGCATCACCACCTTATCCACTTTGGGCTCGTGGATCATTAAATCAAAAGTGACAAAACCACCAAAAGAAATACCCACCAGGTTAACGCTGCTTAACGCTAATTGGCTTATCAACTGTTGCATAGCTTGGGTTTCACTACTGATAGTGGCAGGTGCAGCGCTATAGGACTCACCAAACCACAGTAAATCCGGCACTATCACTTGATAATCCTCACTCAAGTCGAGCATCATTTCATACCAGCTGGTCATGCCATTACCACCAAAACCGTGTAGTAATAATAAAGTGGGTTTAGCGCTATCGCCCCCTTGCCAGTAATGTAACTCGCCTCCCTCAGTCAATGACATTTGATGACGCTCAAAACCGTTTTTGAGCAAATTGTTTTGTTGGTGATCATCAACCATGGCAACAATGCTGCAGCCACTAAGCAATAGCGCAAAAAAACTAAGGATTATGAGTCTCATCAATATTAAAACCTATATCCAATACCTGCCATAAAACTAGTACGAGTACCAATACCGCCCTCAAGCAGTAAATCAAACCCTTTACCCAACTCAATTTGGCCACCAATTAAACCATTCCATTTATCGGCTAAATGTTGGTTAACTTCGAATTTAGCACCAGGAATAGGCACGCCAATATCCTGTAAAAAACCACTGAAGGTTTGCTCAACATTTTGGTACATTCCGCCAATCCAAATTTGGGTATCGTGACCACGGATATCAAAACGGTAGCCAACTCTTGGTGAAACAACAATTGAACTGATTTCACCTTCTAAAATATCTAAATCTGTATTGGTATAATTAACATCGAGCAAGGCAAACCAGTTACCAATACCGCCAACAATGGTGCCACCGGCGCCATAGGTTAAGCCTTCAAAATTTAAGGCAAAGTCAAAAGGAGCGGTTTCTACCGGCTTAAATGGAGGAGGAAGATCTAAGTTGACCGTGACATTTGCAATACTACTACCTGAGGTTTTACCAATAATGCCGTATAAATTTAAAAAAGGCAGCACCCACATATCAGCACGAAAGGTAATTGTTTCTGACTCTTGAATCGCTTCACTGCCTTTAATTGAGACAATTTCATCAAGCAGACCTAATCCCGAGAAACTGACATTTTCTACCACCAATGGCTGATCCATATTCATATAGGTCACCCCTATGCCATACGGCTTAGGTAACTCATAGCCTAAATCAATGGCATCTTGTGCCCAAATAGGAAAAACTCGGTCATATTTAGGCTGAACTTCGATAGCTTCATCCGCAGCTTCTGTAACCGACTCGTTAACGGACGCATTCACGTTTGCTTGAGTGGCAAAAGCAGTAAAACCTAAAAAAATACCTGATAAAACTCTTAACATCATGTAGGGATATCCTTGAATAACCATGATTCTTTAATAGGCTATAAACTGAATAAATTCAACTTTAGCTATTATAGTGTACTGACAATAAAGCGTTGATATTTTGTACAAAAAATACCAAGCTGGGCATAGTATAGACGGAAGCTGAATTTATATTAAAAGCCGTCAATATAAAAATAAATTCATTTAAACATAAGCACTTAATACGCAATTTCTCCATCAGGTTTACAGTCATAATGTTTTTGAATATAAAAACAAACAAATCTATAACAAACCTAATAACCTTGTTGAGACGCGATTGTTAGAAATGGTTATTAATTAACGCTGCAACTCATTGTCGCAGCCTCTGAAATCGTAATTACCACTCTTTTATGAATTTCAAAATTAGTAATATAACCGCACTCACCTGCGATGATCTCGCCACTATCAAGCTCTATGTGATAACGATATGCGCCATCTAACTGCGCTAAATCATAATACAGGGTGTTAGTATGCATGGCGGCGATGTCACCAAAGTCTAAGCGGCTATGGGGAAGTTTTACCACCGCTGATTCAACACCTTGAGCTGATTGATTACTGATGGTCAAACTGGGACTGAGATATAAGTACGACCAATATATTAATAAAATAAGCCCGCATAATAATATCGACACTTTGGCAAATAGTGCCCTCCAGCCAGTCACGACCTTAAGTTTATTACCCTTTGTAAAAACCATTTAGACTTTGGTTCCTTTCACTGTAAACACTAAAGGCACTGAGTTACCTTTAACAATAGAATGAAACTGATTAGGCGCTTGCTCTATCAAATTTTCAAAGCAGTTATAGGGGCTAAATGGATACTCGTTAAGACTATCAATTCTGATCCCTGCTTTGATTAGCGCATTAATAACATCACTTAATGAATGCGGCCAAGTCAGCATAGTTTGTGGTGTCGAAGCTGTTGATTGCGGTGAAGATTCAGACTCGAAATTACCATGTGATTCGGTATAACTACCCTCAACCACCACATCAGCCTCAGTTTTATGAAAATAACTATAACCTTCTAAAACATCCTGTAGTGGATGAAACTCAGCCATATAAAAACAGCCACCCTGCTTTAAACTCTTGGCAATGATGTTTGCCCAACGATCAAGACAAGGCAGCCAACAAATGGTGCCGTATGAGGTAAATACAATGTCAAAATCAGTGACTTGCTTATCGGTAAATTGGGGCAAACTTTGATCGCCAAATTGATACACATCGGCGCAAATAAACTCGGCTTTTAGCTCACATTGCAATGCCAGCTCATTAGCTTTAGCAATGGCAACATCCGATAAATCAACTGCAGTGACAATTGCACCTTTACGAACCCAAGATAAGCTATCAAGACCAAAATGGCATTGCAGGTGTAATAAAGATTTTCCATTAACATCAGTAAGTTCAGCTGTTTCAATTTCGGTTAATGAAGATTTCCCCTTCAAAAAACCAGCCACATCATAAAATGATGAATCAAAATGCACTTTTGCTCTTTCATTCCAAGCATGCTTATTAACTGAAACATAATCCATCATCAAAGCCTTGTAAGTCATTATTAATATTGTGTATTTTATAAATATACAATTTTATAATTAGCGCCTGCTTAACCTGCGACCAAATAGGACACAGTTAGCAAACAAATGATAAACATTATGCCGAAAAATGTATCTTACGGATATAAAAAAAAGCCGACAATAAAAATTGTCGGCTCGAGGGAATATCTGCGTATTTCTAGCTTAAGGTAAACTTTTGTACTTGCTCAGACATTGCCGCTGCGTCTTCTAATAAGGTTTCATTGAGCTGACTTAAAGCAGTCGCAACGTTTTGAGTTTGACTGTATATTTCACTAATTTGCATGGCATTGCGATTTACCTCTTCGGCCACTGCCGCTTGTTCATGTGTTGCTGATGCAATTTGCTGATTCATACTGTCAATGGTATCTATCTCTGCCACTATTTGCTGTAATTCATTACCCGCTTGTTCAACTTCAATAACACTCTCATCAGCACTAACCATACCACGTTCCATGGTTTGCACCGCTAATTGAGCGCCAGATTTTAAACGTTCAGTCATGCGTTTAATATCGTCTGTTGAAGACTGTGTTCTTTGGGCGAGGGTTCTCACTTCATCGGCTACCACCGCAAAACCTCGGCCTTGCTCACCCGCCCTTGCCGCTTCAATAGCGGCATTTAACGCTAGCAAATTAGTTTGCTCTGAAATCGCACTAATCACTTCTAAAATGCTAGCAATGGATTGCACATCTTGATCTAAAGTCTTTATCGCCGTTGAAGCATCATTAATTTCACCAGCAAGATGCTTAATAGACACCGCCGTTTTTGATACGCCAATATTACCGATATTGGCTTCTTTATTGGCGGAGCTTGATGCATCGGATGCTTGTACAGCATTAGCGGCAATTTGGGTAACGGTTGCGCTCATTTCAGTCATCGCTGACGCCACCTGTTCAGCTTCTAAGTGGCCTTGTTCAATATCTTGTCTCATGCTGCTTGCATAGCTATTAACTTGCTCAACCACATTAACCAGCTGGCTGGCATTGTGTCTCACTTGAGTAATCACAGTTTCAAAATCTGCCATCATCCCATTGAAGGCTTTCGCTAGCTCACCAAACTCATCGGTTGAGTCGTGATCAATTCTCGTGCTCAAATCAAAGTTATTACCAGCATGGCTAACCTTATTAAATAATTGATTTAAACTGCGACTTAAATATCTAGAGACCGATAGACTTAGCCAAACTAGTAATAATACCGATACCGTTAATGCAATGAGCGAGCTCCACATTTGTTGACTAGCCGTGCTCAATTTGTGCTGGGTAAGTGTTACAAGTTCGGTGGCGAGGTATTGTTCAAATTTAGCCAATAGATTAATTCGGTTAGTGGATGTTTTAAACCAAACTTCAGGATGTTGATTTTTAATCTCTTCAGCATTTTGTGAAAATGCAATTTGTCGTATGGCATTAACAGCATTAACTTCTTTTGAACGGTTATCTTGTTCAAACCGCGTTAATGCCAAATCTGTCGCCATAGTGCTAAAGCGTTCTGCATAGGTATTTTGCTCAGCCACTAAGGTCACAAACTTTGCATAACCACCCGCTTTAAAACCTTGCTGTCCAAAGGTCGAACTTAATACCGCTCGCTCAATACCCGCACGTTCTTTTAGTTGTAAAAACGCCCCGAATGAAGCGAGTTTCAAAGACAACTCACTGATGGTACTTTGCATAGCGGTTTCATCAACCACGGATAATAGGGTTTTATTTAAATCTGAATAATATTTCACTTCTTCAGCCACTGAGATGCTTAGATTATCTACCGAGCGGCGGATACTTTGAAGTTGTTGTAATTGCGAGTCTATTTGTCTTAATGTTGAACTGATTTTTGCAGGAAAGTGATCTGCAGCTGGAATACTCGAAAAGTTAGACACTTGTTGGTCTGTCATTGAGCGTTGCTGAGGTAAATCCTGAGCAAATGATTGACCTTTAGAGCCCAGAAAACCTGCACTCATGCCACGCTCCTTTTGTAATTAATGTACTAGGGCGCTGTTGATAACGGCCAGTTCACTTAACGAAAGTACCGTATTAAGCTCTGTTTGTATTTCATATTTATTGTGCACAAACATGCCACCATAAATTAAACAGATTAACAGTGGAGGAATAATTAATAGTGAAAGTTTGAGTCGAGTATTGAGATCGATAATCCATTTCATGACAGCTGTGACCCTTAAGAAGTGTGTTATGTTTCTAATTGAAATTACATTCATTAATGTAACTACAGCGACAGGATTTTCTAAAATATGTATTCTAAAATTCTAAAATTTATAATTATCTTTTTTAGGCAAAAAAAAACCTGTAAATCGCTTTACAGGTTTTCGGCTTAATGTAAAAAACTTTAATTAATTATCCTTCAACGCCTTTACTGGCAAGGAACTCATCATAAGTACCTTTAAAGTCATTGATGCCATCAGCAGTAATTTCAATGATGCGTGTTGCTAGTGACGATACAAATGCACGGTCATGAGACACAAACATTAATGTACCTTCATACAATTCTAATGCATTGTTTAATGACTCGATTGATTCCATGTCCATGTGGTTAGTTGGTTCATCAAGTAATAAGATATTTGGCTTTTGCATGATGAGCTTACCAAAGTACATACGACCCTTTTCACCACCAGATAACACTTTAACTGATTTTTTAATGTCGTCTGAGCCAAATAACATGCGGCCTAAGATGCCACGTACTGATTGGTCGTCATCTTCAGGTTTACGCCATTGGCTCATCCAGTCAAATAAGGTCATATCATTAGCAAAATCAGCTTCATGATCCTGCGCGTAATAACCAATGTTACTGTTTTCAGACCATTGAACCGTACCTGCATCTTGCGGGATGTCATGCACTAAAGTACGTAATAAGGTGGTTTTACCCACACCGTTATCACCTAAGATAGCAACACGCTCGCCAACTTCAACCATCAGGTCAAGTTTGCTGAATAATGGCTTATCAAAGCCTTTCGCTAATTGCTCAACCACTAAAGCATTACGGAATAATTTCTTTTCTTGCTCAAAACGAATGAACGGATTCACACGGCTTGAAGCCTTGATATCCTCAAGCTTAATCTTGTCAATTTGCTTAGCACGAGATGTTGCTTGCTTAGCTTTTGAAGCGTTAGCAGAGAATCGTGCTACGAAACCTTGTAGCTCAGCAATTTGGGCTTTTTTCTTAGCATTGTCAGATTGTAAACGCTCACGAGCTTGCTGGGCTGCCATCATGTATTCATCGTAGTTACCTGGGTAAACACGTAGTTCACCGTAATCGATGTCAGCCATATGGGTACAAACTGAGTTCAAGAAGTAACGGTCATGGGAAATAATCACCATGGTACTGTTACGTTGGTTAAGCATTTCTTGTAACCAGCGAATGGTGTCGATGTCCAAGTTGTTGGTTGGTTCGTCAAGTAGCAAAATATCTGGATCAGAGAACAAGGCTTGAGCCAAAAGTACACGCAGTTTAAAACCTGGTGCGATTTCACTCATTAGGCCAAAGTGCTGGTCTACACCAATACCTACGCCCATTAATAAATCACCAGCACGAGATTCAGCGGTATAACCGTCCATCTCAGCAAATTCCATTTCAAGCTCAGCGACTTTAATGCCGTCTTCTTCACTCATTTCTGCGAGTGAATAAATGCGGTCACGCTCTTGCTTCACTTCCCACAACTCTTTGTGGCCCATGATAACGGTATCAACCACTGAGAACTCTTCATAAGCAAATTGATCTTGATTCAATTTACCAAAACGTTCACCAGGATCGATTGATACATTACCGCTTGTTGGCTCAAGATCGCCAGTAAGGATCTTCATGAAGGTTGACTTACCACAACCGTTTGCACCAATTAGACCGTAGCGATTACCGCCACCGAATTTGACAGAGATATTTTCAAATAACGGCTTGCTGCCGAACTGCATGGTGATGTTGTTGCTGTATATCACGTAGGAGATTCCATTAGTTTTTGGACGAAAAATTGTCGCGATTATACATTATTCGACTCAAGCTTTACAGCCAGAATATTGATTGATTTATTTTTGCCTATTTGTCAGATTGTTGCAGTAGCTATACTCATGATTAACTCAAGATGTAATCTAAACTGAGCTAACGTTAGCCTTTCACAATTTCGATTAATCTTGTAATAAACAACTTAACTGATTCAGCCGTTTCAAACTTAAAAGCTAAACCATAGTGGCTTTCTTTTAAGCTTTTATGGCGACGAGTCGGGAAACGGGTCATCTGCGCATTATGGTGATAGTCATATTGTGCATGTACCCCGTCTAATGTGGCTAACTCACCAGAGAACACTTCAAAAGCCGGGCGAATAATGAGTACCGGAGTGTTGCTGTCAATATGTAAATACACCGGCTCTTTAAGCTTAGGCAGCATGTATTCGGTAACATTACTAATGGTGAAATTGGTACGGCAATCTAATTCATTTAATGCTGTGCGCATATCTTCTTGGCTAATAATCATTTCTTTTCGCTTGAGTAGTAAGGGCAATGACGCTAACTGTAATGCCAAATCAACAAAAAGCCTCGAAATTTCGTTCGAGGCTTAGATATAAATCACTGACTTAGATTAAGTTTAACTGGGTTAAAATATAATCCAAACCACCAGTAATTGCTGCCACTTGGGCATCATTACATTCTTGGTCATTGACCAATGGGCTATCAGGATACACTTCAGTGGTGGTATTATAGTGATTGTTTGTCATCCCCGCACATAAGCCAAGCTTTTTAGTTGGGTAGTTAATGACCCCAAACTGCTCAATATCAACACCAATTAACTGACCATTATCATCTGGGGCAATATGGGTTACTTTGGCTACCGACTCAATAATCGCCTGTTGAAAGTCAGGAGTTGGATTTTCTGAGTCACCAACCAAATAAAAACCATCTGGAATAACGCCTTTTTCATAGTCTTTGCCATCACGAGCTGATAATGCGGGGCGAAATTCTAGCTCGTCAGTATCTGTGGTTTCATGCAAATCAATATGGGCATAAACGTCACCAAGGCTAGCTACAAATGCCATTAAATCTGCCGATTCATTGGCTGGGCTGTCAGCATAAAAAGAACGGTTTGGGTCCACTGCGTATGGGTTCCAGCGATTAATTGTTTCATAACCCCATGGGCTCACACACGGCGCTACCGCAATATTAAAGTATTGGCTGTAATGCTCAGCCTGAGTCGCTAAAAACTGAATCGCGCCATGTACGCCACTGGTTTCATAACCATGAACACCGCCAGTTACTAAGATAGTTTTTTTGCTGCTATCCCAATGTTTAGATTTAAATGCAAATAGCGGATATTTGTCGGCATCATAAGCTAGAGCACCATATTGCACTTGTTCAAAGCGTGAGGCTAAAGGCGCTAATTTTGTTAGCACTTCTTGTTGATAGCTACGTTTAATGGTTACTTGGGCAAGCCACTGGGCCTTTTCTTGTGCATTCCAAGGTTTGCCTGGGGTGCCAATGGGGAAACTTGACATAAAAAATACCTTATTTGCTGTCTTTCTCTTATTCATTGCTTTGAATCCTATCGCAATGTCAGCACAATTTCTATTTAAGTGGTGGTTCATTTGCGGATAACAGGGTGTTCGCAGCTAGGTAAATGATAACCACAAACGTCAGTAACGAAAAACTGCCATTAGGGCTAAATACCCATTGCCGCCAATAAAATAAGCTATCTACCTGTTGCGGTTATAACGCGAGGAGTTATTTATTGGTAAAGGTAAATTTGTTTTTAAGCCAACTAAGACTGGCAATTTGCTGTGTTTTCGTTAGGCCAAAGTAAATACAAACCCATGGGCAAATTAATAAAAACCAAGGTAATGCTGCTGTTGGTACGCCACTAAAAAAGAAATACAAAAAGCCGCCATACATGACGATAACCCCAATAATGCCCACCACTAACATGACTTTTTTCATCAAACTTTCTAAGCGTACAATATTCACAACTATCCTTACTGTCATTGAGCACTGCCGAGATACAGCTTTATTTCGATTGAAATAAACCTAAGGCAAAAAATATAACCACAGGGTAACATTTTTAGAAACCCAGAAAAACTTATCTCTTTGCTTTTGTGCTCGCCTAAGCTGTAACCCGCCACCTAAATTAACCAATATAAATAAACGCTTATAATCTTGTGTGCGCATACTTGCGGTTCAAAAACAAAAAATCCCTACCAGAAAACCGGCAGGGATTAATACTATTAATGAGCCAATATTATTATCGCTACTGCGACTAATATTGTTATCGCTAATGCGACTAATATTGTTATCGCTAATGCGACTTAAAGGCGAATACCGCCATCAATTTCAAACACACGGCCATTAACGTAATCATTCTCAACGATAAATTTAACCGTTGATGCGATTTCTTCAGCTTGACCTAAACGCCCAACTGGCACCATTTTCTCCATTCGCTCTAGGGCTTCTGGTTTCATTGCTGCGGTCATTTCAGTGGCAATCACACCAGGTGCTACCGCTGCGCTACGGATATTATAACGGGCTAGTTCTTTCGCCCAACCTACGCTCATGGCAGCCACACCCGCTTTAGAAGCTGAGTAGTTAGACTGACCCATGTTGCCTGCTTTAGCGACACTTGAGATATTAATAATCACCCCAGGCTGCGCGGTTTCAATCATCACAGCCGCAGCTTCACGGCCACACAGGAAAGTACCGGTTAAGTTGACATTGATAACTGACTGGAATTGCTCATATGACATACGGTCAGTAACCTTGCCATCTTTTGCCTTAACCATTAAGCCATCACGCAAGATCCCAGCGTTGTTGATAAGAATATTAACCTGACCAAAATCTTCACGGATGAAATTAAACCCCGCCACCACATCTTCTTCATCGGTGATATCTAACGCATAGCCTTGCACTTCAGTACTTGCACCTAAATCAGCACAAGCACGTTCTAGCTTTTCTTGATCAACATCGATAAGTGCTAATCTTGCGCCTTGGGCGGCAAACTCTTGCGCCATAGCCAGACCTAACCCACCTGCACCGCCAGTAATGACAACAACTTTATCTTTAATTTCCATTAACTGGATCCTTTCTCTATTTATTTAGTGTTTTGCATACTCACATTCCGGCGCGGTTGAATGGCTCAACCAGCCTTCAAGCAGCTGTTATTTATCTTCATCTGCTTTAGCAAACTGTTCAAAAATACTTGAAAAATCACGGCGACCATTGCCTTGACGGGCATGGTTAACATATAAACTGCGCGCCAATGCCCCCATAGGAGTGCTGGAATTCGATGCCAGCGATGCTTGCTGTGACAAGCCTAAATCTTTCACCATCAAATCAACCATAAAGCCGCCCTGATAATCATTTGAAGAAGGCACATTGTCCATTACATCAGGGCACGGGTTGTATTTTTCGAGGGTCCAGTTGCCGCCGCTACTGACTTTCATGATATCAGATAACACTTTAGGGTCTAAACCATTATCAATACCTAGCTGCAAAGATTCACTGGTGCCGACCATTAATACTGATAACAGCATATTATTACAGATTTTGGCAATTTGGCCTGCGCCTGCCGCACCTGCATGAAAAATATTAGCCCCCATAACCGTTAATACTGTTTGCGCTTTATCATAGGCGTTATCACTGCCGCCACAAATGAATGTTAGTGTGCCAGCGGCTGCGCCCGCTGTGCCGCCTGACACTGGCGCATCCATAAACTCAATGCCTTTGGCTGCAGCTTGTGCCCCAACCGTTTGCGCCGTGCCTGCATCTATGGTGGAGCAATCAATTAATATGGCATCTTTAGCGACCACATCCAGTAAGCCTTTGTTGTCATCATCGCCAATATATAAACTGTGTACATGCTTACCTGCAGGCAACATGGTAATGATATAATCTGCTGCTGCCGCTGCGCCGCAAGCGGTTTTTGCGCTTAACGCGCCCTGTTTAGTTAATGCCTCAACCGCCGCTGGTACTAAATCAAATACCGTGACTGTCATGCCTGCTTTAATTAAATTGGCTGCCATTGGGCCGCCCATATTACCTAAACCAATAAATGCTACTGTTGCCATGATAAGTTCCTTTTAGATGTCTTTTAGCTAGATGCCTTTTACTTAGATGCCTTTTACTTAGATGCCTTTTAACGGATGGTCATCGGCTTGCCAAGGTGATGTCAGCAATTGGGTCACTGCTTCTGCGGTCACTTCACTTGCATGACTAAATCGCCATTGTGGATTGCGATCTTTATCAATGAGTAATGCCCTTACCCCTTCACAAAAATCGCCATAGGAGCAGCAATTGACGCTAATACCTAGCTCCCACTTAAAGCACTCTGCTAATGTTTTATTCGTACCTAAGTTGGCTTGAGCAAAAATTAAAAACCAACTTAATGGGCTACCTTTTAAAGCCGTTTTTTGAGCCCGTTTAAGCCAATCTAATTCAGTGTCTAAACTGGTGAGTTGATGATGCACCTCTTCAATTTCACCCGACATTAATTGATCAATCTCAGTTTGAAATTGCTCAAGTGGGCTTTGGCCTATTTCAGCTGTGGTATTTTGTTGCTGGGTATTTAACACCATACTTAGCTGCTGATGATTTAACTCAGCATCATCGCTCCAACTGACGTCAGCAAGGGCATCAAATAACGGCTGTTTATCATCGCTTGCTAAAAAGTGATTGCCCAGTCCAACATGCAAAGCATCGGCGGCGTTCATGTTATAAGCGGTTAAGCCTAAAAATAAGCCTAATTTACCCGGCATACGATTTAAGAAATAACTGCCGCCTACATCAGGGTACAAACCTATGGATATTTCAGGCATCGCAATGCGGCTTCGCTCTGTCACCACTCGGTGACTGCCACCCGCCATTAGCCCTAAACCGCCGCCCATAACAATGCCATCGCCCCACACCAGCACTGGTTTACCATACTGATGTAGTAAATAATCTAATTGATACTCTTGGGTGAAAAAATCGCATGCTTCTGCAGTCATGGTATTAGGATTAGCAATCGATGCATGGTAAATCGCCCTGACATCACCGCCAGCGCAAAAGGCTTTATCCCCTGCGCCATCAAGCACAACAAAAGCAATATCATCATTTTGCTGCCAAGCAAGCAGCTGCTTGGTCATGGCATTGACCATGTCTAAATTCAAGGCATTTAAGGCCTTTTCAATATTAAGGGTTACCACCCCAATTGATTTACCAGACAGGGTCCCTAGAGTTTGAAATATTACATCTTGAGTCATTAGCTATTATTCCAATTCAGTATATTGTTTTACAGCTTATTAAGGCTTATTTTCCGGTAATCCAAGCTATCATTGCGACTAGGGTAAATACCCATGTTGGCTAATTTCATTAGCCAACATAAAGCGCTTGGCTAGTAACTGTTACAAAATAGCGTGCGCATTTTCATCTAGCAAACGACGAGCAATAATTAAGCGCATGATTTCATTAGTGCCTTCAAGAATTTGATGTACCCGCACATCTCTAAAATGACGCTCTAATGGGTACTCACGAATATAGCCATAACCGCCGTGAAGTTGCAGGGCGTTATCACACACTTGAAAACCAATGTCGGTAGCAAATCGTTTTGCCATTGCGCAGTAAGCTGTGGCTTCTGGATCTTTTGCATCTAATTTGAAAGCAGCTAAGCGCACCAACTGCCTTGCAGCGACTAACTCTGTCGCCATATCAGCTAACTTAAACTGTAATCCTTGAAATGCCGCAATGGGCTTACCAAACTGCTTACGTTCATTCATGTATTCTGTGGCACGGCTCAGCGCAGCTTGCGCTGTACCGATAGAACAAGTGGCGATATTAATACGACCGCCATCGAGGCCCTTCATGGCAAAAGTGAAACCTTGGCCTTCTTCACCGAGTAAATTAGCCACTGGCACGCGGACATTTTCAAAGGTTATTGAACGTGTTGGCTGGGCATTCCAGCCCATTTTGTCTTCGGCTTTACCATAGCTTACACCAGCAGTATCTGCTGGAATAGCTATAGCTGAAATACCTTTTGCGCCCGCTTCGCCTGTACGGCACATCACTACTAATAGCTCAGTTTCACCCGCACCAGAAATAAACACTTTTGAGCCATTAATGATGTAATCATCACCATCACGAACCGCTTTAGTCGCAAGTGATGCAGCGTCACTGCCTGCACCCGGCTCTGTTAGGCAATATGATGCGAGTAATCGACCTGTGGTTAGACCTTCAGACCACTGCTGGCGCAATGTTTCACTACCCCAAGTGGTGACCATCCATGTGGCCATATTATGAATAGTCAACATGGCGGTAGTTGCTGTGCAGCCTTGTGATAACTCTTCAAAAATAATCGACGAATCTAATCGGCTTAGCCCCATTCCACCTTCTGACTCAGGCGAATACAAAGAGCAAAAACCTAGCTCGCCAGCCTTGTGAATTACATCCTTTGGAAAGTAATGCTCTTCATCCCATTTTGCGGCAAAGGGTGCCAGCTCATCTGCGGCAAATTGACGGGCTAATTCTGCGAATTGGCGTTGGTCTTCGGTTAAATTAAAGTCCATGGTGTTAATCCTTTTACTATGACTCTTTAGGTCATTTTATGGCTAAACAATCCTGTGCTTTTATGTGAGCGTGTTTGCAAAAACTGAGTGACTTTTGCAAACTGATTTTTACTAAATGCTTATAGCTAACCGCATTTTAGTTACACGCTATTTGGTTACACGCACAGTGATCATTAAGTGAGTCTTGTGGTTTGCTTGTCTGAATAATTAACTGGTCTTCTCCCATCAGAAGACCAGTACATTTACTTAAGATTGATGCTCATATTCGGGCCACTCACCACTTCGTCATCAAACCATCGTGAAGTGATGGTTTTAGTTTCAGTGTAAAAACGCACCGCTTGTTTACCGTAAGCGTGCTGATCGCCATAGAAACTGCCTTTCCAACCGGTAAATGAGAAGAATGGTAATGGCACAGGAATTGGCACGTTAATGCCCACTTGGCCCACTTCGATGTGGTGTTGATACTTACGCGCTGCACCGCCGGATGCGGTAAAAATTGAAGTGCCGTTACCATATGGACTGTTATTGACTAACTCAATGGCGTCATCAAGGTTGTCAGCTTCCATGCAGCACAATACAGGACCGAAGATCTCTTCTTTATAAATGCTCATATCGGTAGTGACTTTGTCGAACATGGTTGGACCAATCCAGTTACCTGACTCATAGCCCTCAACCGTAAAGTCGCTACCATCGAGTAAACAGTCCGCGCCTTCAGCTTTACCTTGGGCAATAAGCTTAAGTACACGCTCTTTGGCAGCGGGGCTAATAACTGGGCCATAGGCGGCATTGTCATCATTCCATAAACCTGGGCGTACTTTTGCTAGTGCTTCTTTAAGCTCTGGGATCCACTCTTTAGCAGCGCCAACAAATACTGCCACTGAAATCGCCATACAACGTTGACCAGCAGCGCCAACTGATGCGCCAACCATGTTATTGATCACTTGCTGCTTATTAGCATCAGGCATGATCACGCAGTGGTTTTTCGCGCCAGCAAAGGCTTGAACACGCTTTAAGTTATCAGTACCCGTTTTGTAAATGTATTGCCCTACAGCCACAGAACCAACAAATGAAATCGCTTTAATGTCAGGATCTGCCAACAAAATATCCACCGCGGTTTTATCACCATGAATAAGCTGCAGCACGCCTTTGGGCGCGCCCGCTTCAACAAACAATTCAACTAAACGCTGCGGCGTCATTGGATCTTGTTCTGAAGGCTTTAAAATAAAGGTATTACCGCAAGCAATCGCTAACGGGAACATCCATAACGGGATCATCGCCGGGAAGTTAAACGGGGTAATACCCGCACACACCCCTAATGGCTGGGTGTAGCTATAAGTATCAATATTACGCGCCACATTCTCAACGGTTTCGCCCATTAACATTGAGGCGATATTACAAGCATGCTCTGCCACTTCAATACCACGCCAAACATCACCTTTTGCATCTTCAAAGGTTTTACCGGTTTCTTGGGCCAGAATAGTGGCGATTTCATCGTGATGCTCTTTTAAAAGGTGTTGATAACGGAGCATTACGCGAGCACGCTCTGACACAGGTACTTCTTTCCACGTAGTGAATGCTTGTTTTGCACTGTCTATGGCTTGATTAACTTCTGCAACCGTAGCAGCGTTAATATTGGCAATAACGCTGTTGTTAGCTGGGTTAGTAACATCAATGTTTTGACTACCTGTACCTTCGGTGAATTCACCGGCAATATAATGTTTAACTTGTATGGTCATCTTGCTTCCTAAATCCTGTTACAGATTATTGTTGAGCCCCAAAGCTCTTGAGTAATAATAAGCACCAACCAAGCAGTTATTGTTAGCATCACTCTATGATGATTATTTGCCATAGCCTTTACTGGTGCTTATTTGTTGTTAATAACGCCAACATCAAAAGTGACGCAATTAACAACGAGTCTTGTTAAATCTTAATCAATTACAACGAGGTTAAACTTCAATCGCCATAGCAGTTGCTTCGCCGCCGCCAATACATAATGACGCCACACCTTTAGCTGTGCCTTTAGCCAAACCTTTAGCTTGTAACGCATGGATGAGGGTCACTAATACACGGGCGCCAGAACAACCAATTGGATGACCTAATGCACACGCTCCGCCATAGATGTTCACTTTATTGGCATCAAGTTGTAGCTCTTGGATTGCTAACATGGTCACCATGGCAAAGGCTTCGTTGATTTCAAATAAATCAACATCTGTTTTTGCCCAGTTAACCTTGTCGAATAATTTGTTCATCGCGCCCACTGGCGCTGTGGTAAACATTGATGGCTCTTGTGAGTGAGTGCTATGGCCTTTAATCGTGGCCATCACTTCCAAGCCTAATGACGCTGCCTTTTCTCGGGTCATTAGCATTACTGCTGCGGCGCCATCAGAAATCGAGCTTGAGTTGGCGGCGGTAATGGTGCCGTCTTTAGTAAAAGCGGGGCGCAATGTCGGGATTTTTTCAGGGCGGGCATTGCCAGGTTGCTCATCGGTATCAACGGTCACATCTCCACGGCGATTTGCAATGGTAATTGGCACAATTTCAGCTTTAAACGCACCTGAATCAATCGCTTTATTGGCTTTTTCAAGTGAGCTTAAGGCAAAGTTATCCATTTGCTCTCGGGTGAGGCCGAAATCATCTGCAGTTTTTTGCGCGAATGTGCCCATAGCGCCGCCAGTGTAGGCATCTTCTAATCCATCAAGAAACATATGGTCTAACACTTTGCCATGCCCCATACGCATACCGCCGCGCGCTTTATCAAGTAAATATGGCGCTTGACTCATACTTTCCATACCACCAGCAATAACCACTTCGCTGCTGCCAGACTTAATTGCATCATGAGCTAACATCACGGTTTTCATGCCTGAACCACAAACCTTATTCACGGTTGTTGCGCCAACACTCAAAGGTAGGTCAGCGCCCAATGTCGCTTGTCTTGCTGGCGCTTGACCTAAGCCTGCCGGTAATACACAACCCATAAACACTTCATCAATTAAATCAGTATTGATTTGAGTTTGATTGACTAAGCCTTTAATTGCATTGGCCGCTAAGGTTGGCGCTGGTACGGCTGATAGTGCGCCTTGAAAGCCCCCCATTGCGGTGCGTTTAGCTGCAACAATGACAATATCTTGGGGTGATTGGTCTGTACTCATAACTTCTCCGGTCTAAACTGCTGGTAAGTAAGCGGACAAAATCAGCAAAAATGTGATCTAGTTCAACTATAAAATAATAGTTACACTCTGACGTTTACGCTAACGTAAAGCAAGTAGTTTGAATGTGATTATCAATAGTGAATATTTTATGAGTGTCACTGAAGATTTACATCAAGCGTAAAGCCCTGATTTAAAATAGCTAAAATGTAATAAATCCCACTAAAAAAGTCATAGCCAGCGTTAAATTATCAAGGTGTTTTTGAGGAGATTTGCCATAAAAAAGGGCGATATCGAAAACGATATCGCCCTTTTTATTAATACTTGTAGCATGATGTTTGGCCGAATTTACGCCATATTTTGTTTAAACACCTTAATCAATCTGTGATTAGCTTTTCAATTCCCACGGCGTTCTTGCGCTCATATCTGATAAATCATAAGGCGTAAGCTGGTAAACATAGTAGTTAAGCCAGTTGCTCACTAACAAACTGCCATGACTGTGCCAGCGAGCAATGGGCTCTTGGCTTGGATCATCATTTCGATAATAGTTTAGCGGCACATCTGGATTTAAATCTTGCGCTAAATCCCGTTGATACTCGTCATTAAGGGTCGATTTTTGATATTCAGGATGACCCATCACAAATAAGTTTCTGTTATTACGGCTAAGGACAATATAGGCCCCTGCCTCTGCAGATTCAGCTAACACTTCTAAGTCAGGATGCTGCTTAATAAGTTCTACATCCATTTCAGCAAAACGCGAATGAGGCGCATAAAATTCATCATCAAAGCCCCTAAGTAGCGGATGCGGCTTTAATGAGCGGCTATGTTTAAATACCCCTGAGCGTTTTTTAGCTAATAGTTTTCGGTGTAAATTATAAAGATGGAATAACCCCGCGTGACCTGCCCAGCACAAAAATAATACTGAAGTAACATGTTCTTGAGACCAATCAATAATTTCTTTAATGTGATCCCAATACACCACATCTTCAAAATCCAGCTGCCCAAGTGGCGCACCGGTAATAATTAACCCATCATAATTGTTCGTTTTAACCGCTTCAAAATCCCGATAAAAAGCATTCATATGATCGACAGAAGTATGCTTAGATGCTTTGTCATGAATACGCAATAGGTCAACATCCACTTGCAGCGGGGTATTACCTAATAAGCGCAATAGTTGCGTTTCGGTTTCAATTTTATTGGGCATTAAATTTAGAATTAATACCCGCATAGGTCGAATATCTTGATTTGCAGCGCGAGTTTCCGACATCACAAAGATATTTTCAGACTCTAAGATTTCAGCTGCAGGTAAATCATCTGGAATTCTAACCGGCATAGGAGCACCTTTTTAATACAAAATAACCCAGTGCATAGCCATGAAAAGACTAGCCACCGACTTTATTAACAATCACATTTATGGGCTGTGTCTCATTGACATCAATGCTATACGTTTGCGTATTGATAAACCACAGCTTGCCATTTACTTCTATTCGCGCCCCAATTGAGTAACTATGACCAGCAATAAATTGGTCTGCAGCTATTTGAAACTCAAATGCTTGCGGCGCGTTCACTTGTTGGTACACTTTTTCAGCGATAACAATCGCTTTGGTATCTTGCAAAGACACATCCTTCACTTGCACCGTGAGTATTGCGTTGTCTGGCAATGCCATGCGCTCGCGATAACTCACATCACCACTTATAGACACTAAATGATCTACAGAGCTGCAGCCGAATAATCCGCCTAGCAGCATTAAAGAAATACATGCTTTGCTGATAAATGCTTTGATGATGTTCATATATCCTGTCCTTATAATACATTAAGACTTCTAGAAGTCTATACGTCTCATATTGAATAATATTCTTGCTTGTTATCCCTCGCAGTTGTTTTTATCATAGGCCATCATTTCGTCGTCTAAAAGCACATGACTACAGCAAACGCAATAATAGTGGGCGCTAGCTCACACCTTAGTAAAGAAATCGCCCGTCAATTAGCCGAGCAGAAAGTTTCTCTAGTGCTATTTGTACAAGATCCCGATGCCATGGCCGAGTTTGCCGCAAGCTTACCGACAAAAGTTGATGTGCTACCGTTAGATATTGAAAATCCAACAGCCATTATCAGCCAGCTTGAAAAAGTATGGTTAAGCCTTGAAGGCGCGCATTTAGTGTTAGTGAATACTGGACTTAATGGCTACAGTGAAGCACTGCCTTGGGAAATCGAACAAGATATCATTGACGTCAATGTGCGTGGTTTTGCCGCAATTTGTAATACCACCTTTCGATTAATGCGCGAGCAAGGCTATGGTCAAATTGCTGCAATCAACTCTATTGCCGGTTTACGTGGTGGCCCAAGTGTGGCTTATCATGCATCAAAAGCCTTTGCAGAAAATTACCTTGAAGGCTTAAGCATGCATGCGCAGCGATTAAAGTTACCAATCACTATTACCGATATTCAGCTAGGCCTATTGGATAAAGCTGCAATGCAGAAAAGTAAACTGTGGTTGCCGCCATTGCCAAAAGTGGCTAAACAAATTGTCAGCGCGATGCAAAAAGGCAAGCGCAAAGTCTATGTCACTAAACGCTGGCGCTTAGTGGCTTGGTTAACCTTACTTTTACCTGAGTTTATTTATAATACTCGCCATTGGAAGGTTAAAAAGAAAAAGTAGCTTATTCCGTTATTAGCTCACATAAAAAAACAGGAGCCTAGCTCCTGTTTTTTTGCTCTAAATATTTTTCAAATATTAGAAGGTGTAACCAATGCTGACCATGTATACCCATGGGTCAATATCAGTTTCAACTGAAATAGCATCTTCACCTAAATTGAATTTAACATCCGTTGAGATATCAGCGTACCAAACCGATGCATTTACTAACCAGTTATCATTAAATTGATAATCAAGCCCAACTTGTGCCGCTAAGCCCCAAGAGTTACTCATGCTTAAATCAGTTAATGCGCCGTCTAAGTCATTGGTAAACTCGTTATCAAAAAAGTTAGTAAAGTTAACACCAACACCAATGTAAGGACGTAATTTAGATTGGCCATTACCAAAGTAATACTGCGCCACTAAGGTTGGTGGTAAATGCTTAGTTTCAGCAATTTTACCTAACTCACCAAGAGAAACATCATGACTAAAAGGAGTTGCTGCCAATAATTCTAAACCCCAATTATCAGTTAGCATGTAACCAAAGTTTAAGCCGACTTGGGTATTATCATCGACTGTAAACTCTGCAACATTAGCAACAACTGGACTAGACTCATTTGGCACAACCGCTACCGCACCAACACGAAAGATAAAATCACCAGCTTGATGAGCAACCGCAGCTGAAGAAACACCTGCAGATAATAAACTGGCAGCAACTAGACTAAGGGCTATTTTTTTATTCATTATGACAACTCCATGTGTACAACATAATTAGCGCTTTCGATAAACACCTTTAACAATTGCCGCTACACTGCCAGATAAAACCTTTAACAATCTTGATCCAGATCAACAAAGCTATTTACATCAAACTAGGTATAACGCTTTATTGACTTAGATCACATTTAGCTTGAACTTTATCTACTAAGAAGCTTTTAAAATGCCAGTTTAACTGATGAAAACGTTGATTTTTTAACCAGGCACTTTCATGAGCAAAGTATGAGCCTGATATTAACTAAGCAATAACTATTTACCTTTTTGTAACATTTAATAGCGGTATTGCTTGTTAATCAATCCTATAAAAATTCTGCCTATTAAAGCCTGTCTATAAAAAGACTCATAAAATAAACGCCGCTGCCAATGATTAAAAGATAAACCCCCTCAATTGTTGTTACAAAGGTGCTACCCTTGAACAAAATACCTTTACCTTTGTTTATAGGCTGTAATTATCTTTCAATGACACAAATATGGATAACATCACTGTTTAGCCTCACGCTGTTTATTGCAGCTGATTTAGCTGCATCACAGCCCAAGGACATCGCTAATGCTATCTTTGATAATGAGCCCATCTCTGATGATAAGCCTACCTCTGAAAAGACCATCACCGACAAAAAATCACCTTTGAATGAAACCCAGTCAGATGATGAAGTCGAGCCATCAGCTTGTTATAGCCGTTCACAAACTGATGAGAAAATTGATAAGGCTTTTGATTATCTCAACACCAAATTCTGCCAACCGGCCATTTGGTTTGACAGCTTCTTTGTCGATGATCGCATTGAAGATGATGCCAGAGCTGGCACGATTGTCCGTTGGTATAATGATTTTTCCTATTATGAAAAAGAAGGTTTTAAATATCATGCTAACGTCAATGCGCGGGTTAATTTACCTGGAGTCACTAAAAAGCTAAAACTCATTTTTGATTCAACTGGAGAAGATGATCCATTTTCATTTATACGCAGCCCTGACGATAACAACGACAGGGAATTTAGCTTACGCTATGACTGGCTAGCTCGAAATAGAAGTAGTTTTAATATAAAGCTCAGTTTTAAGCCTAAAATCGAAGCTCGTTATCGCTATACCTATCCTATTTCAGAAAATACCATCAGCCGCATCACCCAAAAGCTGTATCAAGAGAAAAATCTCACTGGTGAGTCTACTGAATTCGATATTGAACACTCTTTTAACGATGATTTTTTATTGCGCTGGAGTGCTGCGTTTCAATATGAAACTAACGATAATGGTTGGGAGCTAGGCTCAGGTCTGCAGTTATATCAATATATCAGTGATAAACAAGCCATTAGTTATCAAGCCCACATACACGGCGTCGACCAGCCCTATAAATATATTGATAGTGCAAAAATTGGCTTAACTTACCGACAAAACTTTGTCCGAGATTGGTTGTTTTTTGCCATCACGCCTGAATATACTTGGACTAAAGAAGATGATGAAGTGCGCATCAATCAAGTGGTGCTAACCTTTACCATAGAGTTTTTATTTCAAAATATTTAACTCTATGCCGATTAGCTAAACCACCGCCAAGAGGACAAGATGATGAATGAAAAATTTATAAAATTTGATGTGTTTGGTAAGTCCTTGTCAATTAAGCGCCAAGATAGACAAAGTGATCAGCCCCGATGGCTACTGTTTCGTGATTCAGGCACCGGGCTTAGATCGCGCATCCATGAGGTCATCATTCCACCTGAGCTTAAAGAAACAGAGCTTGCAGGTTATCTTGATGATATTTTCCATGAAAATGCCACTGCAAAACATTCACAAGTGTTAAAGCTGACATAAAAAAATGACATAAAAATGACATAAAAGGTGCAGCTAAAGGCTATAACTTAAACTCAAGAGCTAATTGACTAGTGATAAATGACAAGGGGTTACGGGGAGGTTAGAGCTCAAGTGAAAGCTTAGGATATTGCTTAAACCAAGGTTTACTGGCAACACGCTCCATAAACACATGTTTATCGGCATTGGGGTTATAGCTCACCGATAGGCTAAATAGGTTTTCATAACCAAATAATGCCTTTAGCACTAACTTGCCATCATTATCCAGTTTTACCGCTACCGCTGTTTGTTGCTCAGGCCAATAACACATCGCATCAAGGGTTGATGTATAGGCTGGGTGATGATTCCTTTTATGCATTCTGGCTTGGTTTTTCACCGACCAAGGCAGTTTTATCCGCTCAGATAATGCTTTTTCGATTAACTTATCACGATAGGCACTGGTTTGTTTGCTGCAATAATAAATCACATCAATATCAGTTAACGCACTGGGCGCTATTTGATGCTGTTTATCCCACACTAAATTACGCACAAATCCTGCAGCAATGTACCAATCTGTAATATTAAGCTCAGTAAAAAGCGCTGCAACTTGCTGCAAGGCACTAATGCGCATCTTGTCTGCTACAATCCAATTTTTTAACTGAGCTTCATAGTCCATATTTTACTCGAGCTTATCTAAAAAATGCTGGGTTAACTGGCATCATCTTGCTGCTCAGGCGCAGCTGCAGCAAAGGCTGGGTGAGCCTGACATGTGTGCCAAATCCGCACAATATTAGGGTATGCAGATAAATCTACGTTGAAGCGATAGGCATTGTAAACCTGAGGGATAAGACAAATATCTGCCAAGCTTGGACTGTCGCCAAAACTAAATTTACCAGAGTGAACAGCTAATTGCTTTTCTAGCGCCGCAAAACCTAAATGGATCCAATGATGATACCAGTTCATTTTGTCTTCTTCAGATACGCCCATGTCTTTTACGAGATACTGTAATACCCGTAAGTTGTCCAGTGGGTGGATCTCACAAGCGATCAATTGCGCCATGGCACGCACTACGGCTCTATTTTTAGCCCCTTGTGGCAATAAACTATATTGCGGATATTGCTCTTCTAAATACTCAATAATTGCCAATGACTGGGTTAAATTAAACTCTCCATGGTCATCTTCATCAACCAATGCCGGAACCAAATGCTGTGGGTTCAATTGGGCAAACATATCACTATGCTGCTCACCGCCATTTTTGACTAAATGCACTGAAATTTGCTCTGCACCCAGCTGCTTAAGATTAAGCGCGATACGCACCCGATATGCCGCACTGGAGCGCCAATAACCATATAATTTCATTGTATATCCTTATCAAATTAACTGAGTTAGCATTGATGATATAAAAAAAGCAATAACGTTAGACGCTATTGCTTTTTATCACAGAAAACACTTATTTAAGCTTTGTATTCAACCACTTTTTGATCGATAGAACCAAAGATTGAGTTATCTTGATCATCAAACATTTCAATTCTTACTGTATCGCCAAAACGCATAAATGGCGTTGAAGCTTTACCGTCTGCAATGATTTCTAGCATGCGTTTTTCAGCTAAACAGCTAGAACCGGCACTGCGATCATAATTTGAAATAGTACCAGAACCAATCACAGCTCCCGCTGCCAATGGACGGGTCTTAGCAACATGAGCGACCAATTGACTAAAGTTAAACGTCATATCTACGCCCGCATTAGGACGACCAAATAAATCACCATTTAAATGAGTTACCAATGGTAAGTGCACTTTGCTATCTTGCCATCTGTCACCTAATTCATCAGGGGTAATCGCCACTGGCGAAAACGCACTTGAAGGCTTTGATTGGAAAAAGCCAAACCCTTTCGCTAACTCCCCAGGTATAAGATTACGTAACGATACGTCATTCACTAGCATCAATAATTTGATGTGCTGGGCAGCGTTATCTGCATCTACGCCCATTTTAACGTCGTCAGTGACCACTGCGATTTCTGACTCGAAATCAATACCGTACTCTTCACTGGCCATTTCAATATCGGCTTTTGGCGCGATAAAGCAATCTGAGCCACCTTGATATACTAATGGATCAGTCCAAAACGTTGCTGGCATTTCTGCGCCGCGCGCTTTACGAACCAATTCAACGTGGTTGACGTATGCACTGCCATCAGCCCATTGATATGCACGAGGCAATGGCGATAAACATTTAGCTTCATCAAAATCAACGGCGTTGTCCATCATACCGGCATTTAATGCTTCATATAATTCTTGTAATTGCGGGTTTAATAAATCCCAAGCATCTAATAATTGCTGCATAGTATGCGCAATAGCAGGTACGGCAACGGCTTTGGTTAAATCTTTACTGACCAACATCAGTTGGCCATCACGGCGACCGTTGTTATAACTTGCAAGTTTCATTTTGACTCCTAGATGGGTACAAATAATGTTGCTACTACTCAAGACAATGTGATTACAAGACGTGCTAACTGGCTTGGCAATTCGATTAAATCAAATATGCTACCTGTAAAGCGCCTATGCTGAGTAATAACAACTAAAATAGCGTTGTTAACGATACAAATACCCTAAGCTTAACCGAATTAATATAGCGTGAGATAAATCACACTTTGTTTGCTTGAGAGTTAAATTGTAAAGGTTTCAATACAGAATGAGATCCCAGTATCAGAATGCGGATCTCAGGCTGGTAAACCTCAAAATGCCAGTGGCTTACTGACATTTTGATGGCATGAAATCGTTACACTAAAAATAACCGCTACGATTAATTAACGTTTTTTAGATATTTTGTAGTCGCGCAGCTTGTTAGCAATAGCGGTATGAGAAACACCCAGCTTTTTAGCTAATTGACGGGTACTTGGATAAGCTGGATATAAGCGCCTTAATAAGCTTGCCTCATATTCTTTCATGGCTTGATCTAAGCTGCCTTCAAACTCTTCATCAAAGTAGCCAAAGCCTTCAGCATAAGAAGGTAACTTAAGTTGCTCAACGGTTAGTTCTGCCGAGCCATCCCACATCGATACCGCTCTAAAAATAGCGTTTTTAAGCTGACGCACATTACCTGGCCAGGCATAGGTGAACAAGTAGTCCCGACATGATGCTGAAATACGTCGTAATGGACTCGATAACTGCTGGCTATAATGCTCTAAAAACATTTCAGTGAGCGGAATAACATCCACTTTACGTTCACGGAGCGACGGCATGTGATAACTAAGTACATGAATGCGATAGTAAAGATCTTCTCTGAATTCACCTGATTGGCACAGTTCTGCCAAGTTCTTTTGGGTAGAACAAATTATACGTACATCAGCGCGCACTTCTTCATCGCCGCCAATGCGTCTAAAAGTGCCATCTTGTAGTAAACGCAATAGTTTTACTTGAGCAGCTTTTGACATTTCGGCAATTTCATCTAAGAAAACAGTGCCACCTTTCGCCTCTTCAAACAAGCCACGTTTTACCACTTGGCCATTTGACACAAAGCCAAACAATTCTTCTTCTGCCACGCTATCTGGTAATGCAGCGCAGTTAATAGCAATAAAGGCGTGCTCTCGGCGCATACTGGCATCATGGCTCGCTTTGGCCATCAACTCTTTACCAGTACCCGTTTCACCAGTTATTAATAACGGTGCATCCAGTTGGGCCATACGTTTGGCTTGTTTAAGCACATCTTTCATTTTATCGCTAACGGCCAACACATTATCAAAGCCTGTGGTTTGATTTTGCAGCGCATTAAATTGCTTACCGACACGGGCTGGTGATTTTAGCGACACCACCGCGCCCGCTAAAATACTGGCATTGTTTTCATCAGGTAAATAGATAGGCAGCATTTCGGCTAAATATTCATTATTACCAATTTGCACCCGAGTGGCTTGCGCTAATACAGGGGCTTCAGTTAACCAGCGAGAAAAGTTAAATCCTTGCACCCAATGATTAAGCGATTCATCAATCACTTCATGCTCTTGCATATTAAGGGTTAATAATGCGGATTCATTAACAATACGAATACGGCCTTTAGCATTAATTGAAAAAACGGAGTCTGGCAGGGTTTGTAATAAGGTTTTGAGCGCGTAATGTTCTTGCTCGGAGGGCATAAACGATACGGTACGAACATCATGGACGCTTTCTACTTTGCGAATTAAAGGCATTAATTCACTTAAGGTTTCAAAGCCAATTTCGGCAAACTGTAGGTACAAAAAGCCTCTATTGCTGGCATCAATTGCAATTAAGTTAATGCCATAGTTTTCTAGCACTTCTAGAATATCTTTCGCAAGGCCGATACGATCTAAACAACTGACTTCCAAACGCATAAACAACTATTCCCTATTATATTGTTTTCTGGAATATCCGAGGACTCGATTCTGACCATGTCAGGGTGCCCTTCTTAATTTGTGAGCGATACGTTAAAAGGTTATCGGGCGCGTGGCAAGTGTTGTTTACAGCATAATTGTAACAGAGGACGTGCTAAAACAGGTTACGTTAACGTAACCTGCTGATATAATTAACTAAGATTTTAGTTAATTAACTGGTCGGTTTTCGCCGCCATAATGAAATCATTCTTATGAAGACCTTTAATGGAATGTGACCACCAAGTCACTGTCACTTTGCCCCATTCAGTTAAGATCCCCGGATGGTGAAAATCAGCTTCAGCAACATCAGCGAGTTTATTGGTGAATTCCATCGCCAGTTTGAAGTTTTTAAACTTAAAAACTCGCTCTAATTGATTAATACCATCACGGTTTTCAACGGTCCACTGGGGTACCATTTGACTAAATTCAACCAGCTCTTGCTCGGTTACTTTTGGGGCATCTATTTGGCAAGCCTCACATTTTAGTTCGGATAAATCTGACATAACAGCTCCTGTATTATCACACTAGTTTAATCTAGTGTTTATATTATTAATGTATAAATGAATGACTAGTTTTAACGAGTCCCTAAACGGCTATTGGGTTGGGTTTTGGGGCAAATTTAGCCGCAAACAAACCTAGCTGCCGTGCTTTAGCGACTTCAGCCATAATATCCATTCGAGTGATTTCATCTAAAAAGTCGATATTGTCGATAACGTAATAAATCGGCTGCATAATATCTATTCGATATGGGGTTCTCAGCACATCCAGTAGCTCAAAAGGCTTACGCTCCGGTTTATCACTTAATGCGTATAAGGTTTCACCTGGCGAGCTTAATATACCGCCACCATAGATATTAAGTTGATCATCTTTGGCTTTCATTAAACCAAACTCGACCGTAAACCAATATAATCTCGCTAAAAACACCCGTTCTTCTTTAGATGCCGCCAAACCTAATTGGCCATAAATATGCGAAAAATGTGCAAATGACGGATTGGTTAATAACGGGCAATGACCAAATATTTCATGAAAAATATCAGGTTCTTGTAGGTAGTCGAACTCTTCTTTTGAGCGAATAAAGGTCGCCACAGGAAACTGCTTATTGGCCAACAATTCAAAAAATTTACCGAATGAAATAAGTGCCGGCACACCTGAAGTTTGCCAGCCTGTAGATGCAAGTAACACCTTATCGATTTCATTTAATTGCGGTACCCGATTCGTGGGCATAGCTAAAGCATCAAGGCCATGCATATATGCCTCGCAAGCTCTGCCTGGCATATTGTTCACTTGGCGCTGATATAACTGATGCCAAATGTCATGTTCTTCATCGGTATATTGGATGTAACCCTGACTATCAGGGATCTTCGCGGTGTAATTTGTTACTTTGCTCATAAGTGCCACTTTACGTAAACTTCACTCCCTTCATAGTGTGCTAAGGATCACATTTTGTTAACTGCTTGGGGTTTTATTCTTCAGTGATTTGACAGTACAATTCGTAAACAAAACGCTACATTAGCAGTTTCTACTAAACTTAACTTAATAAAATTAGTCATATAAACTGCCACCTTTAAATTACAAAGTGGCCAACAACTCATCTCCCGATTCTGTCTTAAGTCAATGGATAAAACTTTTAAGCTTTAAACAGGTTAAAGCTTGATACCTTTTTTAGTGAGCTTGATAACTTAAGTAGAATAAAATCCAAGCAATTAACTCGCTTTACTTTGGCGCTATAGTTAAACTTTTAAGTAGACTGTCATTTTTGCATTCAATTTTATGTCATCCACAGTTAAGGACATTTCATGGCAATTTTAGTCACTGGCGGAGCCGGATATATAGGAAGCCACACTGTAGTTGAACTGTTAAATGCTAATCAACAGGTTATCATTGTCGATAATTTATCCAACGCCAATGTCATCGCCTTATCTCGCATTGAACAAATTACCGGTAAAAGCTGCATTTTTTATCAAGGCAGTGTGCTAAATAAAGCGCTATTACATAAAATATTTACTGATCATGTCATTGAATCAGTAATTCATTTTGCTGGTTTAAAAGCGGTGGCTGATTCAGTGTGTAAGCCATTGCAGTATTATGAAACTAATGTCACCGGCACAATAATTTTGTGCCAAGTCATGGCGGAACATCAGGTGAAAAAGTTAGTTTTTAGCTCTTCAGCTACGGTATACGGCATCCCTGATGGCTTGCCTATTAAAGAAACCGATTCAACCGGAGCCACGAACCCTTATGGTCAGTCAAAGCTGATGGTGGAACAACTACTGGCTGACTTACATACTGCTGATAATCAATGGGATATCACTATTTTACGCTACTTCAACCCAGTTGGTGCTCACCCAAGCGGACTGATCGGTGAAGATCCTAGCGATATTCCGAATAATCTTATGCCTTATATATGCCAAGTGGCTGTGGGCAAGCTAAAAGAATTACAGGTGTTTGGTAATGATTATCTTACCCCTGACGGCACAGGTGTACGAGATTACATCCATGTGGTTGATTTAGCCCAAGGCCACCTAAAAGCATTAGCTAAGCTCAACAGTAATTCAGGCATTGCCACCTACAATTTAGGCACAGGCCGTGGGTACAGCGTTATCGAAATTATTAATACCTTTGAGCAAATAACCGGTAAAGCGATACCCTATTGCTTTAGTGCTCGTAGAGAGGGCGATCTTGCGGCATACTTTGCTGACGTGTCTCACGCGAAAACGGCATTAGATTGGCACGCTGAGCTGTCCCTTGAAACCATGGTTGAATCTAGCTGGCATTGGCAATCTAAAAATCCTGACGGCTACCGAAGTTAAGGGGTTAGTTGACATAGCTTTTTGAGCCTATTTATTTAAGCCCTGTAGATATTTACTGGCTAACTTTAGTCTCATTAATGTTAGCCTTGTTATTGTTAGCCAAAAATAGTGGAAGAAGTATGAGTCAGTCAGTCAATCACAGCCGCAGAAACCTATTTCGCAGACGTAAAATTGATGCCCAAAGACCGCCTTGGGTTAAGTCTGATATTGAGTTCACTGACGAATGTACTCGCTGTAATGCTTGCATCGATGCCTGCGAAACTAAGGTAATCATTAAAGGTGATGGTGGTTTTCCTGAAATATCATTCACAAACGACGAGTGCACATTCTGTCAGCAATGCGCCACAGTATGCAAAGAGCCCATTTTTGATCTTTCTCAACTCACGCCTTGGAACATAAAAGCCGGCGTCAATGACAGCTGTTTAACCTATCAAGGCGTATGGTGTCAAAGCTGTAAAGATGCCTGCGATCCCGCAGCAATAAGCTTTAAGATGGCCATTGGCCAAGTACCCAAACCTATGATTGATCTTGAGGCTTGTACAGGCTGCGGCGCTTGTGTTGCCCCCTGCCCATCAGCTTCTATCAGTGTCATTGAGCTTAACGTTACGAGTTAATGCTGTTTTAGCTAAGCTGTATCAATAAACTGTGTCAATAAGTCTTGGTAGTCAAAAAAGTCTTAATAGTCAAAATTTAATTGTTTTTTTTGCGATTAATTGTCGCTATATTAAATGTTAAATACTAACAACAAAATAAATTTAACCGCATAATTATCCTGGTCATTGCGGTCAAAAATGCATAAAGAGAGCGAATATGTTTAGTAAAAAAAGTCCCACAAGTAACCTGAGTTTTATTGCCAATGATTGTGAATTAAGCGGTAATATCAAAGTTAACGGCGACGTACTTATTGCAGGGAAAGTTGATGGCGAAATTCGCGCTTCTGGTAACATAACGGTTGAAGCTACTGGGGTTGTCACCGGTGGTGTTGTTTGTGTGGAAGCGACGGTTTCTGGCTTAATGACAGGTAATATTAATTGCGAAAAACTCACCATTAGCAATACCGGAACTTTTGATGGTGAAGTATATAGTAAGCGTATGGAAATTTTAGATAACGGCCAGTTCCTTGGTTATCGAAAAGCTTACGATAAACAAAGCAAAGCATTAGAAAATAATGAAAAATTGGTTTCCACTGTTGAAACTGAAAAAGAAAAGCCTCAACTCACTGCAGCTGTATCGGCATAGTCAATTTCAGCGTTTGGCTTATCCTTCATGAATATCTAAAACGAATGCCAAACATCGACGTTTGGCATTCGTTCGATAAGTTATTATTTAATAATTAAACACATCTCTTTTTGTAAGCACTTTTAATTAGCGCTTTGGCTATAAGTTAGCAATATCTACAAATAATCGCTTTAGGGCTTAATAGATTGCTGCTGCCATTGCCGCAGTAAGCTGACAAACTCCGCTGGCGCTCTATCTAGGCTATCAATAGATAAATAAAGGTGAAACCCTAGTTGAGCATCTAAGGTTTGGCAGCGATGGCCAAACATGGCTAATACGCCACGATAACGCTCACCATTAACCACTAATGGGGTAAATTCAGCGCCGACATAGGTTTCAAGGCTTTGTAAGTCTTCATCTTGAGTCGCTGCTGTCATGAGTAACGGCCGCTGCTCAGTCAATAACCCGGTGGCTAACCTTGGGGAGATACAATCTAAAATCGGATTGATGTGTTTGAGTTTAATGCCAATATACGGCAGTTCAATTAACTCAAGATTTTGGGTCACCCGTGACACGTCAATACGCTGCACATTATCCCAAGCTACGTGCACTGTGCCGCGGCCATGATAATAATCAAATCCTGCTGCAGATAATTTAAAACTGGCTTTCGGCTGATTTATTTTGGCAACACCTAGTACCAGCCCTACACTGCCAACGGCAAAAAACACCATACCGACACCAAATAGGCTTTTGTTGTTGATAAATAATATCAAGCTGATAAATACCGCAATGCCACCAGCAATGGTTAAACTAATGCCGTTGCGCTTATTATGCGGCGCGATAAACAATGGCTCTGAGCGCTCATGTTGGCTGGGATCAGACATCAGTTAATAATCCTTTTATGGTTAGCCATAACATGCCCACATACTCGTGAATTGCACGCTGGGATATATACAGATTTTCAGCACTAAAGCGCCACCAATAACCCGGTGAGCTGATAAAATTAGTCGGCGCGGCGATGGGGTTTAAATCAAGTGTGGTAAAAATCTTCATTGAGCGCGGCATATGGGTGGCAGAGGTAACCAATATAAAAGGCTTATTGGCAATTAACTCAGCCATAGATTTAGCTTCTTCAATGGTATCTAGCGCATCAGCAAACGTCACTATTTGGCTTGCTTGCACGCCCAGCTCAATCGCCGCTTGCTGCATAATTTCAGCATGGGGGGTTGGCGTTAAGCCGCCACTCCAACCACTGACCACCAACTGGCAACGATTATCTGCAAGTTTTAGCTGCCTTACGCCTTCTGATAATCTTGCTAATGCTGTCGATGATAACTGCTGCACCGCAGCTCGATTAGCATTTTCAGTGTGACCTGAACCCAGCACCATCACATAACAGGCTTGCTGCGCATTAGCGACAGTACCCGATTGATAAACGAGGGTTAACGGGGAGTTATTCACTGGGTATTGAGACTCTAAACTGGCTGCTAACCCTGCACTAAATTGCGAATTACTCAGTAGCAATAAAATAGCGAAAGCCGCGATTAAAGCGCTTTGCCCTAAGGTTTTCAATCGCTGGGATTGGCTGCGGAACACAAATATCGCCAATAACAGCAGTAATAATGTCAGCGGAATAGGCATAACCAATTGAGATAAGATTTTTTTAAGCCAAAACATCGAGATACCCAGTTTTTAATGAAACGATATTTTAACTTGTCACAGCCAAGATTACTATTTGAAGTGTTAGCAAACTGCAATTAAGCCTGCGTGTTGGCTTAAGGGAATGTCGCCTTACATTAAAGTTTGAAACGTTTATCGACTTAAAACTGCATTAACTTGTTATCAGTAAGGCCGCAAAACACAATAAAGATTTAAATTTTTGCTTTACCGCATGACGCCAAAGCGAACAAACGAGACAATAAAGACAATAAAGACCGAAACTCATTTTTGGACATTTCTGTTTTAGGAGATGTCTGTAGTGGCACACTAATTTTGGCCACCTAAATAGAGGTGATATTATTGCCTCGTAGACAACTTTAGGTGAGCACATG
>NZ_JAUOQU010000032.1:0-58346 GCF_030547195.1 Shewanella sp. 6_MG-2023
ATGAGTATCTGCCTATCCTTGACTCTCTATAGAGTACGTGTTGATAAGCAGTTACACAAAATTAGTTACAGTCTCTATTTAGTCATTAATTAAAGTAGCCTAAAATTAAGCCTAAATCCTCAAGACCCGTTAAGCGACCTTCGCGTAACTCAGGGTCTATACCAGCTTGCTTTCTTTTATCCCAATCAGACTCAAGTTGTATATTGGTGTCACCATCAATCACTAACACATTGTCATCGCTGGTATTGAATTGATAGTTATCAAACAGCTCATCACTAAACCAAAGACGTGACAATTTATCCATTAACATCATATCACTATCACTTGGAGTAACCTTGTTACCTGTCACGGTATAAGGTTTATTGAACACAAATGGTAATTCCGCACCATTACAAATGTTACCAATGCAGCTAATTGATTTAATTAGCGCTGCAAGGTCAATGGATGTTGCTTCATTACTTGTGGTCCACACATTAAAGCTTGGTTTGTAATCAAAGTTATAAAAAGTCACTGGCACCACACCATTATCACTGGTTTGCTTGGCCATAACCCGTGCTGGACCACTGAAAAGCATATCGTTAACGAGTAAATTAAATTGCGCCATATTACCTGTGGCACCGCTTAACTCACTTTCATCGTTTGGATAAAAGTCCGTTAATTTAAACAGTTCATCTATGATAGCGCCATTGCCTAAGCCAAAGAAAAAGCGGGTAATGGCGTCATAGGCTGTGCTAGGTAAAATGTCACCTAACTCAACTTGGGCTTCAACATCTGAGTTTGTTATGGCCATTAACTCTTGCTCTAACAATGCCAAGTTATCTTGGGATTCTAACCAAGCCTGAATATCTAAAGCGGCTAAATCAGGATCTTCAGGCGCATCATTAAGCTGTTGGATTAAATTGATAATCGTCGGTATTAATGAAGTTAAACTCGGCAGAAATGCCGTTGTTCTTGAATCATTACTGTTAAAGCCTAATACAGTCGGTACATTTAATTCAGTTAATGCTGGCTGCGCTTTTAAATGATAACCACTGATTTCAGGGACAAAAATACCGCCTCTAGCGCGAAAATCAACATAAGGCGAAAAAGGCTTTAAATTGGCTAACGGCGTAGTTTCAGCGCTAAGTTTAGAGGTTAAACATAAACCACTGCCTACTAAGTTATCCACATCAATACAGTCTAATCCTGACCAAGCGCCAACTTTCGCTAATGGATTTAGTGCCTTTTCCTGCACTTGCATGATTTGTTCAAGGGTTAACTCATCAAGTACCACAGAGCCTTCTTCAGCAAATAACTCATCGCCATAATCTTGTAACTTACCTTGAAAGGTTTTGGCTTGATCATAAGACTTATAATCAAAGCCATAAGGGTTGCTTTGCATAATAGCGCGCTGGAAATAGTCACCAGCAAAACTTTCACTGTTTTCGGTTTGCTGTAAAATCCCTACTGACATGGCGCCAGCGCCTTGGCCAACAAGGGTAACCTTATCTGGGTTACCACCAAATAATTCAATATTGTTATTGACCCATTCAAGCGCGCGTTTTTGGTCACCTAAAGCAAAATTACCGCCTTTGTCGTTCTTACTACCATCAAGCCAGTAGCTACCTAAAATACCTAAACGATAATTTAGAGTGACCGCAATAAATGGTTTATCATCTAATGCCCCCTGAGCGACAACATTATCGCCTTGTACTAGCGGGTCTGAGCCTGAACCAAATTCAAAATCACCACCATGAATGAACACATAAACAGGTAAATCAGCGGACTCGACCGTATCTTCTGGGCGCCAAATATTAAGGTTTAAACAATCTTCTGATTGCTCCTGCACCGTTAAATCAAGTTGCGGACAGGCATCACCAAAAACCGTTGCATCGACCACATCTGTTAATTCTGTGACCACACTGTGCTCAAAGCGCGCAGAAGTCGCATAAGTAATGCCTTTAAACGCCTCTAACTCAACTCGCGTTGCCGTACCCTCTACATCATTAATCACCACTGACTCTCTAAGCCCCATTACGGTGCTATCACCAATAATCAGATCAATCTGCTGTGGTGGCAGTGGCTCGACAACGGGTACTTCAGGTTCTGGATCTGTAACACTAGGGCTGTCATCACTGCCACAGGCCACTAATGTTAATGAAATAAGCACTGCAAGGGTAGAACGGTAAAACACGGTCATAATTAACTCCATGTATCTCTGATTGCTAGGGTTTGGCTAGTGAATCATCAAAGTAGCTCAAGCCTAATATTAGGTTAAAGTTTGCATCTTTGCTGTATGAGCCTGAATAATTAAATTTATAGTAATTAATTTAACCCTTACCTTGTAATCGCTTATGAAGGATCGAACCATCATCATTAACATTGAAGTAATAAAATTAACCGCTATAGAGTAGTAAAAGCGTGAGATTTACACGGTTTAAAATCGATAAATCGCCCATCTACCCCCAATTGACGATAGCAATTCACGATAGCAATTCACGATAGCCGTTTTGTGAGGGTTAAATCCTTCAAACGCGATTTAACAGATTACACAATGTCCATTAACCTTCTAATATTAATTATCAGCAGATCATAGAAACCGCTTTCGCTTCTATAATATTGCTAATTTGATTTAAAATATCTTTAGATTTTTAGCCGCTAAACGGCTAAATGGAGACACTAATGAACACCCCGAAGAACCTTATTAAGTTAATATTTTTTGCCTTGTTCATAACGGCCTGTAGCTCAAATCATCAACTTGAACAACGGGTTGATGCTAACAATTACAAAGATGCTCTCGTGGCGGCGGATCAAACCGAAATAGCTGAACCTTATCGATTTTGGGCTGATGAACAACCTGCGTTTTTATATGATGCAACCACCAACACCACACCATTAGCAAGTGCGTCAGAAAAGCTAAATATATTAGTGTTATCGGGTGGTGGTGCTAAGGGTGCTTATGGCACCGGAGTAATAAACGGCCTTTATGATAGTAATCAACTACCGCAATACACCATTGTCACAGGGATCAGTGCAGGCTCTTTGATTGCACCATTTGCATTTATTGGTGGTGATGAAATTCATCGATTAAAGCAAGTCATGCTAGGCCTTAACGATAAGGCTATATTAGGTAAACGCAATTTTTTAAATGCTCTTTTTAAAGATGCCTTTACTGATGGCAGTAGTCTATATGAGCTAGTGGAGCAGTTTTACCCTGCTACAATGATTGATAAAATAGCGACTGAACACCAAAAAGGGCGTCGACTATTTATTGGCACTACGCAGTTTGATTCTGGCGAGCTGATGATCTGGAATATTGGCCAAATTGCTGCCAGTAACTTACCAAATAAATATGACTTAGTTCATCAAATTTTAGCCGCAAGCTCGTCAATTCCAGGGGTGTTTCCACCACAATTCATCAATGTTGAGATAGATGGAAAGCCTCTAGAAGAACTACATGTTGATGGCGGCATGAACTCACAAATGTTTGTCGACCCAGGTAATTTCGATTATGGGTTAGTCAATCAGGCTTTAGGTTATCAGCAACCAACTAATATTCACGTTATCCGTAACGGGGTATTAAAATCACCTTATATTTCCCTACATGATAAAGGCCTTGAACTACTGAATCGCAGTTTGAAAAGTATGACGATTCAACAAGCTAGAGGTGATTTATATCGAATGCTGTATTACAGCGAAGTAAATAACTACGATTTGTCATTCACTTATATTGACGACAAGTTTGATGCAGAACCTGCCACCAAGAAAATGTTTGATCAGCAGTACATGGAAGCCTTATACCAAAACGGCTATGACAAGGCGGTAAACAACAATTTATGGCAAAACCAAGTTCCTTATTAAAGAAGTTATAGTTTACTTTCACGACTCTCCCAAGTCATTACTGGGAGAGTAAAATCAAGCTAATACGTCATTATTAATCCCACCTTTTTACCATTTTATCAGCATTTTTAGTCGCTTTAGTTATGACTCTACACTTTTTGGAATAACTTACCATGTTGAGAACGACTTGAAACACTGAACATAATGGCGGCTTTATCAATAAGCTGCAGCTAAGTAACTCCTCTTCTTAATACTGTCTGTTGTTAGCGATTGCGCAATGCCTTAATGATACTACTATCAACCAAAGCAGCTGCATTCATCCATCAATATTCATGCCTCCCATCAAATACATTCCATTCTTCATAATATCGTTTCAGCGCCAGCGGTTCATGGCATGACACGTATGAATAGCACCTTGCAGAGGCTACTCAATTTCATCAGTATTCCAGTTGAAGTCAGTCCCTATAAAGGTTTAACTCATGCTCAACGTTAATGTGACGGGTTACATTGCAGTATTATCAGTCATTTAGGGCTTATAAAAGCCGAACCTAAAATTTTTCACCTTCCTGTGAAATAGTAACTGTTTAAAATGGAGACTAAGCTGCTGATTTAATCTTTTAAAAATACTCAACACAAAAAAGCCCATCAAGAGTACATGATGGGCTTTAATAACAGGGACAGAATAATCAATTAGAAAGGTGTTACAAGCTATAATTTAAACGACCAAATATAGTTTATAAAACTGTGATGATATCTTGTTCAGGTAAGCGTGATTTAGGTAGGCCAAAGTTATAATCTTCGCCCTCTTTGTGATAACCCATTGCTAGCGCAAACTCACAAACGTAACCATCTAACTCTTCTTTAAAAATCTCACCAATTAAGCTTGGGTCAACGCCTTCCATCGATGTAGAAGCAATCCCTAAACGAGCTAGCGTATGCAAGGTATTACCAATAGCAATATAGGTTTGCGCTTTAGTCCAATGGCCATTAAAACCACTGTCATCAGTATTTTGCTCTGCAAAACCAAAAGCACCATTTAGCATGTTGTCATACATGTCTGCCGGTAAATGACCTGACGACACTTCAACATCAACAACTTTTCTGTAGTCATCTTTAGTGAACTTAGGGTTATGGGCAAATAAAATCACATGGGAGGCTTCAGTAGCATGAGGCTGATTAAACTGGTGCATATTGGCAAACGTTTCATGAAAACGTTGTTTTGCCACATCAGTTTCTAATACGATAAATTTCCACGGCTGTGAGTTAATAGAAGAAGCAGTTAAACGAATCGCTTGTTTCACTACGTCCATATCCGCTGCTGAAATACGCTTACTTGAATCATACTTTTTCACAGTATAACGTTTATTCAAATCTGCAATAATTGGGTGTGACATAATGATTTTCCTCATAGGTGATGCCGATGCGGTGCATTTTAGGCTTTTCCATTGAGAAAAAAAGAGTGCTAGACACCAATCTTTATGGAGTTTTTAAACCATAAAAAATCCGTAATAGCGGGTGCAGATGGCTCTATAGCGTAACTATACGTAGAAAAAATGACAAACCCATGGCTGTTCACTGGTTATTTTGACTAATTCAGCTGGCTACTTTCACTATATCATTTGCATTTATAAAGGTTAAAAACGATAACGCAATGCTGCAAGAATGATAAAGCACTGTTTTTATATAGCATCTTTAAACTGGCCTGCATATTGCTTTAATTTAACTTAAATACAACATCTACCCTAGTGACTAAAATCTGAGTCACTATGTACTATAAAGTCCAAGGAGTGACATTATGGCCGTGATTTTAGAAGATCGCCCTATTGAGCAAGTCAGAGAACAAGTTATCGATCAGTTAATTGTCAATTATAGCCACGGCATTATCTCTGCTGAAGCCTTTGAAAGACGCCTTGATGAGGCAATGAACTCAAGTGTTCATCAAGAGATCGTCGCACTGGTCGCAGACCTAACCTTAACCGCTGATACTGACTATAGTCAGCAAAAAGACCACCAGTTTGCGCCAAACTATGGCAGCAAAACTGCCACTGAAGATATGCGCTTAACCAGCATATTAGGTAACAGTGAACGTAGCGGCCAATGGGTGGTGCCAAAGGTTATTAAGGTTAATAATATTATTGGCGAAACAACTCTGGACTTTAGTGATGCCATTTTTCAGCATCAACATGTCACCATTGAGATTAATTGCTTTTTGGGCAGTAGCAGTATCTATGTTCCTGAAGGCATTAATGTGGTGTGTAAAACTTACGGGCTCGTCAGTAGCATAGAAAACAAAGCGCCTTCTATCGCAACCCGCCAAGCTCCTGTCATCACCATTGAGGGTAAGGTTATTTTGGGCTCGCTGGAGGTGTCTATCAAGCGCACCATTAAAGAAAAGTTTATCGAGTTTGCCAACAACTTAAAATCGGCATTTGATACTAAAAACTACTTTTGATACTAAGAACACAAGATCCGAATATAAGGCAAACCTCAACGATAATATTTGCCTTATTTCGGCCATTAAATCAGCTCTAAGCCATAAGTAACTCAATACCTAGCAATCGCCAAGCTGGGATTAGATGATGCTTCAATCAAGCGCTACTCTAAGTAATCACACTAAATACTCTAAGCAAGTCATCAA
This sequence comes from Shewanella sp. 6_MG-2023, assembly GCF_030547195.1. Taxonomy (NCBI): domain Bacteria; kingdom Pseudomonadati; phylum Pseudomonadota; class Gammaproteobacteria; order Alteromonadales; family Shewanellaceae; genus Shewanella; species Shewanella sp. 6_MG-2023. The sequence continues at coordinate 6,458 of NZ_JAUOQU010000032.1, forward strand.
TTGTTACAACAACCCCAACTTAAATGATGCTCGTAAGTTACCGCTTAGCTGTTAACTTGTTATAATCAGCATCAGCTTTAAATGACCCTATAGAATCATCAATGCAATGGTTCCAATACAAGCGTTATGAATACAATCATTATCAATAAAAACGCTAATAGTCACTCAATCCTAATCAATGCCATTAAACATCATGGAATGATAATTAAAACAACAGGAAATAACATGTATCGAATCGTCACTGCAGGGCTAGTTACGCTCTCATTTGTGGGAAGTACCGACGCCTTAGCCAATGAATACGTGCTAAGTAAAGTCGCCAAGCCACTATCACAAAGTATTAAGCTCAACTTAGATCCAGTAAAAGATAACTTCTCAGGCAGCACAGCCATTCAAATTGAAGTGCTTGAAGCCACTAAGCAATTACAACTTAACGGCTTAGAATACACTGCTAGCAATATCCAGTTAGATGCCAAATCAGCTAACAACAAAGACTGCCAACTAGATGTAATCATGCAAGATACTGGGGTGGTTTTGTTTAACTGCCCACATACTATCGAACCTGGTGCATATTCTTTCTCAATGGATTTCACAGCCCCTTATAACCGTCAATCTGTCGGCCTGTATAAAACCATTGATGGCGGCCTGCCCTACTTATTTACCCAGTTTGAAATGAGTGATGCGCGCCGCAGTTTTCCAAGCTTTGATGAACCAGAATATAAAATCCCCTTTCAAGTAACCATCACAGCCCCAAGTACTGAAAAGGTTTACAGCAATACCCCTGAGCTTTCAGTTGCAACCAAAGATGGCCTGACAACTCACGTATTTGCTCAAACCAAGCCAATATCCTCTTACCTTGTTGCTTATGCTGTGGGTCAATTTGAAGAAATTGAAGTCACAGGCATGAAAGTCCCAGGGCGCGTAATAACCACTAAGGGGAAAATCGAGCTAGCCAAATATGCAGCCGAGCAAATGCCGTTAGTTCTAAAAGCATTAGAAGATTATTTTGGGGTCGATTACCCTTATCAAAAGCTTGATAGCGTTGCAGTACCTGAGTTTCCTTTTGGGGCGATGGAAAACGCAGGCTTAGTCACTTATCGTGAAGATATTTTGTTAGTTGATGAGCAAACCGCCAGCCAAAATAGCAAAAAAACGGCCGTTTCAATTATTGCCCACGAGCTAGCACACCAATGGTACGGTAACCTAGTGACTATGCAGTGGTGGAATGACCTATGGTTAAACGAAGCTTTTGCAAGCTGGATGGCGGCTAAAATCACCGAACAAATTCATCCTGAGTTTGAATCTAACTTAGCATTATCCAAAAACTACGTGATGTCATTAGATGCGCGGGTATCGACCAAGCCAATCCGCAAGCCCATTAAGAACGAAGCCGACATTATGGACGGTTTAGGCCTTGCCTATAGTAAAGGCGAAGCAGTGCTAGATATGGTAGAAAACTATATCGGTGAAGCTGAATTTAATAAGGGTATTCGTCAATACATTAAAGATCATGCCTTTCAAAATACTGAAGCTGATGATCTTTGGAATGCCTTATCAAAAGCCTCAGGTAAAGATGTTGGCAGTATCTTAAGCACCTTTATTGAGCAATCATCTTACCCTTTAATCGATGTGTCATTAGCAGGTGATAAGCTAACCCTTAAGCAAAGCCGCTTTGTGAATGCTGGCACTGAAGCTGCAAAGCAGTCTTGGACTGTGCCGGTATCGGTTAAATATGGTAAAGGTGACAAAGTTGCAACCGAAACCATTTTACTCACCAGTCAATCGCAAACCATCAAATTAGCATTCAGTCCTGATTGGATTTATCCAGATTCAGACGCCATGGGTTACTACCGCTGGTTGTTAGATGAAACACAAATGAGCAACTTATTAGCCAATGCTAAAACCCAGCTTACAGCTCGTGAGCGTAAAGCCTTGATCTCAGCAGCTGATGCCTTATTAGATGCCGGCTTTATCTCAGGTGGTGAGTTACTGAATATTTTAGGCGCATTTATTGATGACCAACATCCGCAAATCGTCTCTGCCGCATTAGGTTACTTACAATCTCAAAAACGCACCTTTATTGATGACACCAACCAAGAGCTATGGGCTAAGTTCATTGCCTCAAGAGCACAAAGCGCAATCGAGAAGTACGGTGTTACTGCAAAAGTTGATGAAAAGTCATCTATTAGTAAGTTACGCCCAACATTGATTAACTTATTAGCTTTTGAAGCCAAAGATAAAGCCACAATTGCAACCGCTAAAAAACAAGCTGACTTGTACCTTAATGGTAATAACGATGTTGACCAGTACCTTATCGGCACTTACCTCAATATTGCAGTGTATTTTGGTGACAGTAAGGTATTAGCGAAAGTAAAAGCTGAATTTGAGGTAACGAAAGACCCGCAAAAACGCACTCGTTTAATGTATGCCTTAGGCTATGCGCCTACTGAAAAACTACAAAACAGCGTGCTAGCTTATAGTTTGACCGATAAAGTCAATGCGCCAGATTTACGCTATATCTTTGCAGGGCAAGCTTATACCGATGAGCGTAAACAACGCTTTAGAGATTGGATCTATGCTAACTTCAGCGCCATAAAAGCGAAACTACCTCCCTTTGCGGTGGCGATGATCCCATCGTTTACCGGTAGCGGTTGTGATTTAGCGGCACTGGATACAACCAACACATTCTTTAAGCCAAAAGTCGCGCAAACACCTGAGTTTGGCCGTACCTTAGCCAAGCTCGATGAAAGTGTTAAAAACTGCGTCAGCTTAAAGCAGCGTGAACTTGCCAGCGTTGAGAAATACTTAAACCAGCTCTAATCGGTCTGTAGAGCCTTAACTAAAAAGCCAGTCTCACGACTGGCTTTTTGTTGTTAGTGCATCAGTTAGCGTTTTTAGGTGGCTTAGACAGCTTAATATAAACACTTAGGGATATAAAAATCAGCGCACCGCCAATAACTTTTTGCAGCGAAATTTGCTCATCTAACAGACTAAAGCTTAAGATCATGGTCCAAATAGGCTCTAAAATCATAATCAATGCCGCGGTTTCCATCTTAACTTGATACTGGCCTAGAGTCTGAAATACATAACGCACTGACGTAGCGATAACAGTAGAAACCACAAACCAAAATATCAAACTATCATTGACCTCAAAGCTTAATTGCTGGGTAAAGGCTACATACACAGCAGCAACTAAGCCAACCATAAATAACTGTAAACATATCGAATCAAGTGGCTTAATACTGAGACTAATTTTTTTGTTCAACACAAAATGAACAGACAGCAATGAAGAGGCAAGTAAGAAATACCATTGACTGGTCTCCACTTGCCAGCCATTACTTAAACTCAGTAACATCATCCCTACCACACTGATGGGTAAAGCTAACCAAAATGCGCGGTGAGGCTTAACTTTAAACAAAACCCAGGCGGTCATAGGCGCAATGATCATCGCTAAACTCATGATAAATGCCCCTTCAGACAGGCTATTACTGATCGATACCGCAAACACCCAAATCTGTAACGACATCCCCAAGAAAATGCCTACTCCGCAGGCTAATAGCAACTGCTTGGCTCTTAATCGCCAAATACTTTTATAGCAAAAAGGTAATAAAATCAGACTAGCTAACATAAAGCGGCTAGCAATAAACACTTCGCCGGGCATTTCATCAACCACAAGCTTTGACGAAATCCAGCCAACAGCAGCCAACAAGGTGGCAATAAATAAATATAACGCTCCGCGCATTGATAATTCTCTAGAGTAATATTGAAACAGACACAGCTCATCAGCGCCTAAAACAAGCAGGCCGCAGTGAAAATAAGATTAACTAAAGTGCTGTATCAATATGCATGGATCGTCATGCATTGATAAAAAGAAAGGTATTAGCGGTTAGCTTAACCACCCCCTCATATAGTAAAATAGCCACTTTACAGTGAAGTAAAGTGGCTATTATATTTTAACCTGTTTAGCGACTGCTTAACTAGCAAGCGTGCGCTTTATAGGCATTAGTTGCTAGCATACTCACAATAATCAGTTAAGCCTTTCTCATCACCACCAAATAAGGTGGCTGGATCATGCGCAGCCAATGGGTAACCATGCTTAATACGGTTAGGTAAATCTGGGTTTGCCACAAATGGGCGGCCAAAACCAACCATATCCACTAAGCCATCTTGTATCGCTTGCTCTGCGGTATCGGCGTTATACTTACCGGCATAAATGAGTACCCCTTGATATGCTTCACGTACCGCTTTTTTAAAGCCTGCTGGGGTTTCAGGAGCATCATCCCAATCCACTTCTGCAATATGTAAATACACAATCTTATGGGTATTTAATAACGCTGCTGCAGCAGTGTAAGTTTCAACAGGGTTAGCATCAACGGTGCCATTTAATGAAGTAAATGGAGCTAAACGCACCCCAACTCTGTCAGCGCCAATCGCCTCAATCATAGCGCCAACCACTTCACTTAAAAAACGTAAACGGTTTTCTACTGAGCCGCCGTATTCATCGGTGCGGTTATTCGCCTCTGAATCAATAAACTGGTTAATTAAATAACCGTTAGCAGCATGTAATTCAATGCCATCAAAACCCGCTTCAATCGCATTAAGCGCCGCTTGACGATATTCTTCAATCACAGCTTTAATATCTGCTTTGGTCATTGCCCGTGGCTCAACCACATCAACAAAACCAGGCTCTTGGGTGCCGTTGTCGATAAAGACTTTTACATTTTCAGCTTTAAGGGCAGAAGATGAAATAGGTTGCTCGCCACCAATATTATCAGGGTGAGTAACGCGGCCAACGTGCCAAAGCTGAGCAAAAATAACCCCGCCTTGTTGATGAACTAAATCAGTGGTTTTTTTCCAACCCGCAATTTGTTCAGGGCTGTAAATACCCGGTGTCCAAGCATAACCTTGGCCCATTGCAGAAATCTGCGTGCCTTCAGCCACAATTAAACCCGCTTGTGCGCGCTGAGCATAATATTTTGCCATCATGTCATTAGCCAAGTTTCCTGGCTGTGAAGCACGTGAACGGGTCATTGGTGGCATTACAATGCGGTTGGTTAGTGTATGACGGCCTAGTTGCAGCGTTTGAAATAATGCTTGTTTCATGTTGTCATTCCTCGAAAAATGGGTCATTGAGCAGCCGATGTAATAGGGCTTTGAGATAACGAGCTCAGTTCAGTTAGCTCGGTTCAGTTAGCTCAGTTGAATCAGCTCAATTTGATAGTTATCAGGGTCAGTGATGAATGCGATGTGCGTCGCGCCGCCTTTTACAGGGCCGGGCTCACGAGTGACTTTTCCGCCTAAATCTTTAATCTTGTCGCAAGCAGCGTAAATATCATCCACACCTAAGGCTAAATGACCAAAGGCATTACCCATATCATACTGGTCAGTATCCCAGTTGTAAGTCAGCTCAATGCTAGTGCCATCTGGCTGATCGGCATAACCAACAAACACTAAGGTATAACGATATTCAGTGTTTTCAGCTCTATCGAGCACACTCATACCCAGCACATCAGTATAAAATTCAATCGATTTCTCAAGATCTGCAACTCTGATCATAGTGTGTAAAAATTTCATAATTTGCCCTTAGCTTCACAGAGATGAAAGCGCTGTTAGTAGTGATAACAAAATAACAATCTAAAACGCTTGCGTTGATTTAATAGGGCTAGTTTACGGCAATGGAGAGGATTAAAATAATTATTAAAAATTCTTAAAACGATAATTTTTTATTATTCGTATGAGCTATAGATTTTATAGCGCTACAAAAATGAATCACTCGCTAGCGACATGCTACTTAGCGGCCACAGCGTTTGTGCGCCAGCCAATCAATTCGACATTCTTATTTTACATTCTTGTTCTACACTGTTATTGCCATAAAGGTATTACATAAGCGTTAACCATCACCCCTTTGTGCTTTTACCTAAAGCAATATCTGCAAGGAGCGACAATGAAACAAAGTTCAACAAACACGATATTGATAGGTAAAGGCGATAATCCCGTTGAGCTACAACTGCGTTATGGTAATCGTCATGGCTTAATTGCAGGAGCGACAGGTACGGGTAAAACGGTCTCGCTGATGATGTTAGCTGAAAACTTTTCCCGTCAAGGTGTGCCGGTTTTTGTTACTGATATTAAAGGGGATATTTCAGGTCTAGCCGCTGCAGGCAAGGTGTCAGATAAACTATTAGCCCGCGCTGATAAAATTGGTATTAGCAATTTCAGCCCCCAAGCTAATCCATGCGTTTTTTGGGACTTACTCGGCCAGCAAGGTCACCCTATTCGCACCACCGTCAGTGAAATGGGGCCAACATTATTAGCCAGAATGCTGGGGCTAAATGACATCCAAAGCAGCATTTTAGACATCGTTTTTGCCTTAGCCGATAGCCGAGGCTTATTACTGCTGGATTTAGACGACCTTAAAGCGCTTCTGACCTTGGTCTCAAAAGAGCGTAAAACCATCAGTGCTGAATACGGTTTAGTCAGTGCGCAATCATTAGCGGCGATTCAGCGATCGCTGATGAGTTTAAAGCGTGACGGTGGTGAGGTTTTCTTTGGCGAGCCCGCCCTTGAGCTAAGTGACATCATGGGCGTTGATGAGCAAAACCATGGCTTAATCAATATTCTGGCGGCAGATAAATTAGTATTAACCCCAAATTTATATGCCAGTTTTATACTATGGTTGTTATCAGAGCTATACGAAAACCTGCCTGAGGTGGGCGATGCCGACAAACCTAAGTTGGCCTTTTTTATCGATGAAGCCCATTTACTGTTTGAGGATAGCCCAGATCATCTACTTAAGCGTATCGAGCAAATTATGCGCCTAATCCGCTCTAAAGGGGTTGGGGTGTATTTTTGCTCACAATTTCCTGACGATATACCCGATGCGATATTGGGACAATTGGGTAATCGTATTCAACATGCTTTGCGGGCTTATACACCAAGGGACCAAAAATCGGTTCGCGCCGCCGCTGAAACCTTTGTGGTAAATCCTAAACTGGATATCACCGCAGTGATTTCGAGCTTAGCCGTGGGTGAGGCCTTAGTATCAACCTTACAAGATAATGGTGTGCCCAGTATGGTTGAGCAAACGCTGATATCCCCGCCCCGCTGTCGTATGGGGCCATTAACACTGACTGAGCGTAATGCTTGTCGCGCCCAAAGCCCTATCGGCAATCATTATGATATCGCCATTAATCGCGAGTCGGCTTATGAACGCCTCAATCAACTCGAGCAACTTGAAAAAGCCCCTGATGCCAAGCCTCCTATAGAAAAAGCTGACACTAAAAAGTCTACCCCAAAAAAAACAAGCTCAACACCCCAAAAAGATAGCGAGGATGAACAAAGCAATTGGTTTAGCGAATTGCTATTTGGCACCAAGCGCCGTCAAGGTCTAGTACAGAGCTTTTCAAAACAAGCTGCACGCGCGGTGGGCAGTAAGTTTGGCAAACAAATTTTGCGGGGAATACTGGGCAGCATTAGCGGCAAAAGCGGTAAATAATTGTTCGCGGTTATATTGCTCTAGCCAGTCATTTTAACTCATCCTTGACCTGTAAATAGGAATTTTTAGCCATAACTGCCTAGAAAGATCACCTTGTGACAAGCTATATTTTTTGATTAAATCAATAATATCTAACTTTGAAAAATTTCAGCAATCCCTTTGGTTAACTTAGTTGTAACTTCACTAATAAATGCGCTATTGTTTAGTTAATGGAGTTTTTAGAGGTGATTAAGGATGAGCCAATTTTTCACTTTACTCAATCTTAGTTTACTAGACGTCACGTTAGAATATGTCACGTTAGCTGATGCCTCTGTAATAGATAGCATTACTCAGGCCAATGCCTTTCAAACCACTTATGTTGTTATTCTTCGCTATTTTACAAGACCTTCTGACGTTATACGCGCAGCTAGCATCAAACACCTCAAGCACTTAGTGGCATATTACGCCCCTGTGCTTCCATCAGCCCTTATTAGTCACAATAACTTAATAAGGGGCGACTTATAGATATGATTAACCTGCATTTAAGAAAGTCATTATTATTTGGACTGATTGTATTTTCATTCTGTATATCAATTCTGTATCTAGATAATCGCTCAGAAGATTTTGTCATCGATAAGCAAAAACAGCTTATCAGCGAAAACTTATTTAAATTAAAAAAAGAGCATATTACTGATCTTGTTTCATCGGTGCATATCGCAGCTCAAGCAACCCTTAAGCGCGAATACCAAAAACAACAAACTAATCTACAAACGCATTCGCAACAATTCAAATTAGTACTTAATAACACCCCTGAACATCAACGCTGCCAAGTGCTACAAACTTTAGCCGCTGACGATGATGAGTTTCAATACCAATTAACACAATCAGGACAAGCTCTTTGTCAGTCATCCCATAAGCCAAGTTTACACTCCTCTAAGCCAGACAATACCTTGGCTGAAATAAGTATTAACACAGCGATTGCTGATGATATGCAAATGACACTGTCATTATTACCACCTCAAGTTATCAATGAAGCGAAAAAAAGGATCGCTGCCTTTATTAGGCTAATTAAACTGCAGAACCCAGAAACCTACGTTTGGGTAAATGAAGTGATTAATTACGCCGGTGGTGATGACTTTGCCATTAGAAAAGTTCACCCTAGCCAGCCTGAAACCGAAGGGCTGCTATTATCAACCCTCAGTCAAGACATCAAAGGTAACTACCCCTTCCAGATGGAGCTTGATGGCATTAATGCTCAAGGTGAAGTTTACTTCGAGTATTATTTCAAACGTAAAACCAATGATGAAATCGTTAAAAAACTGGCCTATGCCAAATTATATAAGCCTTTTGATTGGATTATCGCCACAGGGGTATATGTGGATGATTTAGAATTTGCAGTAGATCAAGAGATCAACAAGCTGATGGTTGAGCTCAATTTTTACAATAATCTGGTTGCCATTATCGCCATCTTTTTATCCGTGTTACTGGTTATATGTTTATACGTGATAGAAAGAAATGCCCTTAATAGTAAAGAGCGAGAGCTGGCACTAAAACACAAGCAACAAGATGTAAAAAACTACCGTCAAGTACTATCATCTATGCTTGATTTAGTGGAGCGGCGCGATAGCTACACCGCTGGTCATACGCGGCGGGTTGCACAATACTCAGTGATGATAGCTAAAGAGATGGGCTTTAGTAATGCTGAAGTGGAAATCCTCTATGAATCAGCAATCATGCATGACATAGGTAAGATATCTACACCCGATAGTATTCTACTAAAACCAGGTAAACTCACCTCGCAAGAATACAAAATTATTCAGCAGCATTTAGACAGCGGCTACAAGCTACTGGTATCGATTAAAGCCTTTAAAAAACATGCTGAAATCATCAGGTGCCATCATGAACACTATGATGGGACGGGTTACCCTCGGGGACTTAAAGGCAAACAGATCTGCCCACTTTCTCATATTCTCATTTTAGTTGACGCCTTTGATGCAATGACCTCAAAACGTATCTATAAAATGAGTAAATCGAAACAAGAAGCTATCGCAGAAATAAAGGCGCTGGCAGGTAAACAATTTTGCCCTGAAACGGTAAAAGCAGCTGTGCCAGTGCTAGAGAGTGCTAATCTAATTCCTGTTGATCATAATTATTTAAAGGATGAGTTTGAAGAAGCAAGGCTTGCCTATTATTACAAAGATTCGCTTACCGGTTTATATAACTATCGATATCTAGAGCACGTTATCACGTTAAACGAAGAGCTATTTAGCAAACATTATCATTGCTGTTACGTCATCAGTTTGTTCAATTTTGGTCAATACAATAAAACCCACGGCTGGCTCGAAGGTGATAAAAAACTTACCTTTATAGCCAACAAGTTAACTGCATTTTTGCCAGAGTCGTTAATTTTTAGAGTGTTTGGCAATGACTTTCTTATCTTAACCCTAGAGCATATAGAGCTAGATGCAAAGTCGCTAATCGCGCAACTAGAACTTGATAACCTTAATATTGAACTTGCGTTAGAGCATATCAATATTGACCAGCAGCAAATCCACAATGTAACTCAATTTACTGAGATTATTAACAAGATAGTTAATAAGAAGACTTGCCCCAATATGCCCTAAAGTTCTGTATCAGGCTTGTAAAGCAACAGCATGAATAGAGGGTATTCATGCAATACTGTCTAACTAATAGTCACGAGATTAATCATAAAATAATCGATCAAGTAGCCAAAATGCGAAATAAAAATTAACTAAAAAATTAACTAATACTATAATGTTAACTGAGGGTTTGAGTCGTATCTCGTAGTATTAATCTAAGGAAGTCAATAATGAAATGGTTACCTGCTAAGTGGGTGTTAGATAAAGAGGCAGAACTATCATTTCAACAATCTTTAAATCAACGCTCACGCACAAATGCAGTAATGATGAGTTACATCTTAATTACGGTGTTGCTATTTTTTACCCTATCTTCATTTGCAGCCACTAATTATACTTTCGCCGACATCTTAACCCGTATTGTCAGCCTCCTAATTGCAATGGTAATGATTTTCAGTATTAAAAAATCAGCCACCTGTTACCTTGATTCGATACTGTTATTTTTTGCGGTGCTGTTTACCCTCATCAATGGTTTATTCTTTTATAGCTATGCTATTAACCATCAAGAGCTCCATGAAGGCGGCCCTATGCTGTCAGCCATTTTTATTACAGCCATTCCCATACTTCACTTAGGTCAAAAGTTCATTATTTGGCTGTTACTGGGTGTTGCTCTGCTTATAATCCAATTCAACACCGAGGTGGATATCATTTGGAGTATAAACTTCTATGTGATAACAGTTGCTATCATGACCGCGATGCAATATCAAACGGATGTACTGCTGAGAAAACAATATAAATACGAGTTAATTCAAACACAAAAAGCGCAAACTGATAAGTTAACAGGGATTCATAATCGCTATAATTTCGATAAGCAATTCTCGACTCTGTTACACAATTTAAAACAGGGGCAGTACCTTTCATTGGCGATGATCGATATTGACCACTTTAAAAAATATAATGACCGCTACGGGCATTTAATGGGCGATAAAGCCTTGGTCAGCTTTGCCCAGTTACTTTCAAACCAAGGTGCCGATATGGTGGTGCGCTTTGGTGGCGAAGAATTTATTTTGGTTTCTGTCAGTTCAAATCAAAATAAGCACTGGCTTGAAGATCTCCCCATGCAGCTTAAACGGCTCGAGATTGAGCATAGTGATTCAGCAACCGGGTTTCTGTCAGCATCCGCTGGGGTGGTAAGTGTTAGTGCCAATCAGCGTCACCTAGTTAATAAAACCAAGCTTTTAACCTTAGCCGATCGCTGTTTATACCAAGCTAAAAAAGCCGGTAGAAACCAAGTTTGCCGTCAAAAAGTATCCAACTAAAAACCATGACTCGCCTTACCTCAAAGCCAAAAACGCTTCATTCAGGCTGGTCTTTTTTAGTCGTCTCTGCGACAACTAAAATAAAAGTTAAATACATTTTAGTTGGCAGTGACAGTGCCATACCAAAAGCGACACACATCGAACTGATGATAATTCCCTTAACGCCCATTGCAGCAACAGTGTCATTAAAGTTGTGCAAATAAATCCCAAGTAAAATTAAGCAAATACCAATGGTTATGCAGGTTCTAAGCAGTAGTATTAATTGTCTATTGCTCACTTAATTCTCCTCAGCTTAATGGTACACACCTTGGCATAGCACACCGACATTGTAGTCAATATATAGCTAAATTATGCCACCATTGTCAGTGAGTGTCGCGGCACAGGTTACGTTAAATATTACCAAGCAGTTAAAGAGCTTATTCTGACAAAAGATGGGTTAACCAGCTAAGCTTTTAGCTTTTATTAAAATAGCTCTCTTAAAGACAAAAAAGGCTACCAGGCTTAGAAGATTAAATGCGTTCCAGCTAGCGCTTTAGTTGCAGCATTTTTAGTTACTAAGCTTAAGCGCCTTGATGTGATACACAGATCGTTATACCTTGAATTTCAGACACAAAAAAGCGAACCCAAAGGTTCGCTCTTTTAATAATTACGATAAATAGGTAAACCTAAATGCGTAATTATTTGAAGTAACGTAACGGGTAACCCGTTACGTAGACTTTCAACTTAGATAGCAACTACGTTAGCTGCTTGTGGGCCTTTTTGACCTTGCTCTAAATCGAAAGAAACTTTTTGGCCTTCAGCTAAAGTTTTGAAACCTTCAGAAGCGATAGCACGGAAATGTACGAATACATCTGCGCCGCCATTGTCTTGAGTGATGAAGCCGAAACCTTTGTCTTCGTTAAACCATTTTACGATACCAGTAGTGTTAGACATAATGTGTCCCTTATATAATTAAGAATTAAAAAATTTATCGCGAAAATGCGATGCGCTGAGAGCTGAATTATTTAATGTGACGATGAAGCTAAGGGAAACACAGAGGAACAACGATAACGTAGAATTCTGAGGCTTTACTTTTACTTGATGTTTCATTAATAACTCTGAATGTCAGAGCGAGGTGAATCTTACATTAGTTTAAAAAATTGTAAAGGTATTATTTTATTTAAATATCAAAACAGCCAGATATCTGACCACTGACTAACAGGTATATAGCACAATTAATCGCTAATATACTTATGCTTAGCAGTAATTATAGCTCTGGCTGCTATGGTTTAGCTGTGATTGATAATAATATAGCTTGTCACTTGGCTATGACGGTTATCATGGATATTTACAGTGGATTAACTTTTTTCAACGCCCCGAAACGATCAGCATCAATCCCTTGCTTCCAATAGCCAACAGCAAAGATGTTAAGCCTTTCAAAACCAAGCTCTTGTTGTAATACGGGCTTCAAAGCGCGTGTTTGACCAGCTTCTAGCCCCATAAAGACATGACTATCCTTGGGTAAGTCTTTAGCGATTAGTTGTACTTGTTGCTCAAGGGTTATTGTTGACTCATCTTCAATAAACCAATGAGTATTTTTTGAATCGTCATAATCCATCTCAATGATATCTGCACGGGTAGGCACGCTAATAATGGCCTTTAATTGGGCATCAGGATTAAATCTAGGCACGTAACCATTTATGGCATTTACAGAGGTGATATCCCCCACCAGCAAGTAACTATGGAGATTAAAGTCAGTTAATTTCATCAAACCTGGGCCCGCTATACTAATACGGTCGCCCACTTTTGCCTTTTTTGCCCAACTGGTGGCAGGACCTTGGTGACGGTTAATCACAAAATCTAACCCTAGCTGGTTAGTGTGTGGGTTAAAAAAACGAATCGTGTACGAACGCATTTTTTGCGCTTCATCGCCCGTCGATGGCAAAAACACTTTAACGTGCGCGCCTTCAAGCCCCTGCGGAAAACCTTGTAAACTGGTTCCGCTAAAGATAATTCGACGTAAATGAGACGACAGCTCAATAATCTCTGCAACCTGTACAGAGCGCAAATTGGGCTTTCTAGGCTTCATAGAGACATCCTCTTCGACTTGAAAAAAAGCTAGTAAGTTGATAAGGTCAACTATAGTTAGCATTGTTGACTAAGTCAACTAATTATCAGGACCAACCAAAAATGAGTCACTTATCCATTTCTGATGCGATTTTTAACATCGCACATTCATACCGTTTAGCCATGCGATCTTCTCTTAAGGCTAATGAAATTGGCTTAAATGCCATGCATGTTAAATGCCTTAGCTTGATTAACAACAGTCACACTTGCACCGCAAACGATATTGTTAACCTTTTAGCCAGAGATAAAGCACAAATTGCTCGGTTAATAAAAGAAATGATGGATAACCAATGGCTAACGAAAACGGCAAACCCAGAAGATAAAAGAAGTCAGATATTATCACTGACTGCAGACGGTAAAAAACTCGCTGTACTGATTGCAAAAACCCAAAACGATGTGAATCAAAAAATGCTGCGAAACCTGCCAGTTGAAGACTTGGCCACATTTACACGCATTGCTGATGCGCTCTTTAATAACCTTAATGACAATGAAGAATAAGCGGCCTTTTAGTTAGTTGCCTTTATCTTAGCCGGTTTTTAGCATGACAAGTCTCTCCTAGCACTAAGGCTTGTAAGCCGAGCGATATCAGTGCTAAATACTTGGCAGTAGCTTTGACGCGATTAGCCACAAATTTGCTATTGAAACGAATCGAATAACAGATTAAAATGCGCCCAAATTTGAGGGAGTAGCCGTTCTGTCACCACGACAGGAGGTTGTGTCAACATAATTGGTCGAAGACCATGGTGCAATCAACGCTTAGCATTAAGCGTCTGGCGAGACTCGAATGACCACACGCATATAGCTAGGGCTGGGCGTGGGTTTTTCGTGTCTTAACACAACCAGCCCTTGCAGTGCGTTATATTATGTTGTCATTATTTTTACCTTTACTTGCACTCGTTGCAGGTCTTATCGCTTTATCTGTCAGTGCCGACCGGTTGATCGCAAGTTCTGCGACTCTGGCTAAGCATTGCAAAGTCTCTATGTCCTTTATCGGTATGACTGTGGTGGCTTTTGGCACCTCAGCTCCAGAACTTCTCGTGTCCTCTATCGCAGCCCTAAATGGTGCTGGCGAACTCGCTATTGGTAATGGTATTGGCTCTAATATCGTTAATATAGGATTAGTGCTTGGCATTTGTGCTTTACTCGTGCCGTTATCCATTAAAGTCCATTTCATTCGTCGGGATTTACCTATCTTAATCGCGGCAATCTTATTTTGCGCCCTGTTAATGTCAGACGGCAATTTAGACTTCCCAGATGGCTTATTACTACTAGTAGCGTTAGCGGCATATTGTGGTTACCTAGCCTTTTTAGTGGGTAAAGGCGAAGCTGACGCAGAAGAAGTTGAGTTTTTAGAAATATCTAAAAGCCGCTCTGCTGTGGAAACGCTATTAATGCTAAGTGTGCTGTTAGCCGCCTCACAACTGATGGTTTGGGGCGCTGTAGAACTGGCTAAAGCTGCCGGGATCAGTGAGTTAATCATTGGGCTAACCGTTATTGCCTTTGGTACCAGTTTACCAGAGTTAGCAGCAGCCATTGCTGGAGTGCGCCGCGGTATGCATGACATGGTATTTGCAACTGTGATTGGTTCAAATATTTTCAATATACTTGGGGTGATTGCCTTCCCTGCGCTGTTAGGTGACAAGCAGCCATTACCAGAATTATTGGTCGCCCGTGATTACCCTATGATGCTGTTACTCACCGCTATCGTCGCTGTGGCATTTATGGTTACTTATTTTAAACAAAGAAACATCCCTGCTACTGAAAAAAGTTATACCTTTGGCCGCACTGCGGGGGCGCTGTGTTTAGTGAGCTTTAGTGGCTATATGCTTTATCTCGGCGCTGTGACAATGCAGGCCTAGTTAGCTAGGTAAATATTAACTAGGTAACCATTGGCTAGGTAAACAAAAGACAAATAATAGTGGGGTTCGAGTGCCCCACTGACCTTTACCCTTCGCTTACTTAACCTTCTCATTCCTATTCTGTATTTTCTTGATTACTGCCAAGCGCTATCAGGCTTCCAACTCTCTGCCCACATTGGTAATTGCTCAGCAGGCATTGGCCGTGCAATACCATAACCTTGCGCTAGCATGCAGCCCATAGACAATAGCTGGGTTCCATGTTCGATGGTTTCAACACCTTCAGCAATAACTTGGCGATGAAAAGCCCGCGATAAACTAATCACCCCCATCACAATGGCGCGGTCATCAATATCAATCAGCATGCCTTTGACAAAACTCCGATCAATCTTCAGTAGGTTGGCAGGTAAACGTTTAAGGTAAGTGAGTGATGAAAACCCTGTGCCAAAGTCATCAAGTGCAAAGCTGACGCCAATATTAATGCATTGCTCCATTGTCGCCAGCACTTGCCCCATATCCCCCAGCGCGCTGGTTTCTAGTATCTCAAGCTCCAATGAACTCGGTTTAATCAACGGTCGCTGCGCTAATGCTGCTGAGAGTTTGGCAGTAAAATCTTTTTGTTGTAATTGTAAGGCGTCAATATTAACGCTGACAGCAATATCAAAGCCAGCAAGGGTCCATGAATACATCTGTGAAAGCGCGGTATCAATAACCCAATCTCCCAAAGTGACACTGATGGAATGATTATCAATAAAAGGAAGAAACTCCCCAGGTAATAGCAAGCCTTTCTCTGGGTGCTGCCAACGGATCAACGCCTCACAACCGATCACAGTGCCTAATTTCATATTCACTTTCGGCTGGTAATATAAAACAAACTCATCTTGCAAAATCCCCCGCTGAATATCATCAATCACCTCAAGGGTGCTTTGTAAGGATTTGTCTTTATTGACATCAAACAGGTGATAGCGGTTTTTGCCACTTTGTTTAGCTATATACATGGCCTGGTCGGCATGGCGTATCAGTTGATCTGCACTCACACCATCTTGAGGGTACAAGGTAACGCCAATACTGGCAGACACCTGCAAAATGGCTCCAGCAGCTTTAATCGGACAACTTGCTACCTCTAGCATCCGCTCTAGAACCAACTCACAATCGTGCATGCTTTCTAAATCCACCAGTAAAGCAATAAATTCATCACCACCAATACGGGCCAGAATGTCTCCATCTCGCAGAGTTTCGCTCATTAACTGCGACAAAGTAATTAGCAACTCGTCACCGACATTATGGCCATAGGTGTCATTAACGGCTTTGAATCCATCTAAATCAAGGTAAGCCACGGCTAAAAATTTTCCGCGTCTGATGCTCTGACTCATTGCATGATCCAGTCGTTCCGCCAGCATTACCCGATTGGCTAACCCTGTTAGCGGATCATAATGGGCAATGTGTTCTAGTTGTTGTTGATGGCGCTTCATTGAGGTGATATCTGAAAACAGTGCGACATAGTTTTGGGTTTGCCCCTCGGAATCTGTAACCGCACTAATGGTGATTAGCTCGGCAAATATGTCGCCATTTTTACGCTTATTCCACAGCTCGCCTGACCACTGCTTATGTTGTAATAACGATGCCCACATCCTGTTGAAGAACTCGCTGTTGTGCCTACCTGAGTTTAAAAAACGTGGGTTTCTGCCAATGACTTCTTCTCGCTCATAACCGGTAATCGCGCTAAAAGTGGCGTTAACATCAATAATAACCCCATTAATGTCGGTGATCATGATGCCCTCACGGGCATGAGTAAAAACACTGGCTGCGAGTTTGAGTTGATCTTCAATTTTTTTATTATTACTAATATCAATAACTTCAATAACTCGTGCATTACAGCCTTTATAAGTAATATTTTTTCCCTTAATGCTTAGCGGATATCGTGTTCCGTCCTTGCGAAGGCCTTCAGCTTCAAAACTATTTCTATCATCTTGATGCATTCTTATTTTTACCGTTTCAAGATACTCTTTCGCGATTAATTTCAAACCATCCATACCAATGAGCTCTGAGTAACTGAAACCAGTAATAGTGGATAAACCATTATTACACTCAAGGATACGGCCCTGATCATGGATAACAATACCGCCATAGGTTGCTTCGCTAAGAGCCCTAAAGCGCTCCTCACTTTGCTGTAAAGTCGTTTTAGCCTCTGCCAAACGTCGATTAAACAAGTGCATATAGAGAGTGATACTACTGGCTAAAACCACCAAAAAAAGCGCTATGGATAATACCGGGTAGAGCCAGTTAGGAGTTGATGTAGGGCTATCATTATAAATAAAGCCATCAAGGTGACGAATATCATTGACCACACTGGCCTTAGCAAAGGTATTTGCCATATGTTGCCAGCGATCAGAGTTCATATGCCCAATTTGGATCAAATTAGGCAGAATCAAGTTTTGCATTGCATTAGCTTCATAGAGCAAATGCTCACGGGTTTTATTAACCTGATACTTAGCCATTAATATATCGACTATTTCTTCAGGGTTGTCCATGGCATAGCGCCAACCTTTGAGGGTCGCTCGCCTCATTGCCGCAACACGTTTTGGATAATTATTTAACTCAGCTTCAGTAGTGAAAAAAATATCACTGTAAAAATCAACTCGGTAGCTTACTGGATCAATAATGTCATAGGGGACATTAGCTTGAGCAAGTACATAGGGTTCATTGGTAATATAAGAGTTAAAAGCATCCACCTTGCCCGTGATTAAATCATCAAGCTGAAAGCTGCTGGGGACGATCTCAAGCTGTGACAAGGAAATGCCTTCATTAACTAACATGGTCAAAAAGCCTGCATCTTTATCCTTATTCGCCAGCATCACTCTTCTGCCAATAAGGTCATGGGCAGAGCGTATTCCTGACTCTTTTAACGTCAACAAGATAGATGGTGAATGCTGAAAGATAGCAGCCAAAGCAATAAGTGGTTCACCTAAAAGGCGATGGTATAGCACCTCACTGTTACCTACTGCATATAAAGCATTACCCGATAACACTTCGGCTACCGGTAAGCGTTGCGGATCGCCTTCAAGCAAACGAACCTCAAGACCTTCTTCTTGATAAAAACCCTTTTCTAACGCAGCATAATAGCCGGCGAATTGAAATTGATGATGCCAACGTAACTGCAAATATACGATATCCACTGCTTTTGTTGACGCTAGTGATAACGATTCTGATATTTGGGTTATTTTGAGCTGTGCTGAGGTTTTTACAGAGCGTTCAACTAAAGGTTCAGATTTAGGCTCTGATAAGGGGGCAGATAAAGCAGCAGCGAACGAGCTAGATACGCTTAAGATTAACAAAGTCACTAAGACAAATAGCACACACACAACTGCTGCACGACGCATCATCGAAGCATAGGTACAATTTCTGAGCGATAATAAACCAAACCACATGCAGTAAACCTTAGCGCTAACAGTCGATAAAGGGTGCTAAATGCTGTACTTAAACCATGAATTTATTGGTACTGAGATTAAGAAATAAACGGCATTGCCATCGCAGGGAGGGGAATATAACTAAAGCTATTAGAATCTAAAAATTGCTCTTCTTCCCTGATATTAAAATCGACTTAAACCGCTAAAACTACTTTTTATCTTTGCAGCCAAAACACTGAATAATAAAAGTATAGAAGATAACAACACCTTCGCCATCAGCCAGGCTAGTTTAATCTAAAAAAGTGTCAAATAACGCCAATTTGTGGCAAGTATGTATTCAAGCTGAGTGTGAATAGCTTGGATATACTGCCAATAAAATATGCAAACCGATAAGATAACCCAGCAAAGAGTTCACCTGACTCTGAACTCTGGAAAAATAGCACTGAGCAGGTGGGCAAGTTAACACATGCCCACACACAGCTTAGCGCTCAACTCTGGCTAGTCTTGCTTCAAAAAATGCCACGGTTCTTGACCAAGCAAGTTCAGCATTTTTCTCATCATAACGGCCGGTAGAGTCATTATGAAAACCATGATTAGCATTGGGATACATGTGCATAACGTAATCGACATTGGCCGCTTTTAAATCCGCTTCATATTCTGGCCATGACGCATTAACCCGTTTATCAAGCTCACCCAATTGGATCATCAGTGGCGCCTTAATATTTGGCCGTAAGGCTTTGGCCGCTGGCGTACCATAAAATGGAACTCCGGCATCAATCAGATCGCTTTCTATCGCGGCTAAATAATTCACCATATAGCCACCAAAACAAAAACCTACTGCCCCCAGTTTACCGTTAGATTGCTGATGTGATTTTAAAAACTTAGCAGCGGCAACAAAATCATATTGAATTTTTTCACGCTCAAGGGTGCGCTGCATGGATCTGCCTTCATCGTCATTGCCAGGATAGCCACCTAGCGGAAACAAGGCATCAGGCGCAAACGCAATAAAGCCTGCTTTAGCCAGCCTGCGGGCCACATCTTTGACGTAAGGGTTTAAACCTCTATTTTCATGAATAACCAATACCACAGGGAATTTACTATCAGGGTTTTCTACAGCTTGGGTGGGTAACACTAAATAGCCTCGACCTTCGCCATGGCCTTGGGGGGACGCAAAGTTCTGATAACTGGCTTTAATGTCACTATCGTTAAATGACACTTGCTCGGCTAAGGCATAATTAGGTAATAGCGCACTGGTTAATACTGTCATGGAATAGCCCAGCGCCACTAAACCGGTTAATTTTTTCATAAAAGTACGACGGTCCATACCGCCATGGGCATATTCATCGTACCAATCAAAAGCTTCTTGTGGAATATTATTATTTTTCATATTTTACCCATATCAAATTAGCGGCGCTGGTGTATTGACTTGATTACTATTAACTCATCGCTGCATTTACCTAAACAAATGAGAATAACAATCAAAACCATTTTGACTAATTAATATGCGGTAAGCTTGCTTAAAAAGCAAACATAAAGCAGTTGATTTATTTACACTAAAACATAAGCAAATAACGGCGCGCCAATCACCATAGCAATACCGGTAAAAATCATGGTTAGGCTGGCCACAACCCCTTCCTCTTGGCCAATTTCAGCCGCCTTGGCCGCGCCCACACCATGGGCAGCGCCGCCTAAAGCTGCACCTTTTGCCAATGGGCTTTTAATTTTGGCTAATTTAAATACAGGGCCGCAAAGTAACATGCCTAGCACCCCAGTAATTAATACTAAGGTTGCAGTTAAATCAGGTGCACCGCCAAATGCGGTAGTTGCCTCAATAGCAAATGGGGTTGATACTGAACGCACCAGTAAACTGTGTGATAGCTCAGGCGGTAAATAAACAAACTGCTCAATCAGCCATGAAGATAATAATCCCACCAGCAAACCAGTAATCACCCCAATGCTAATTGTTAATGGATAACGGCCAATTAATTTACGCTCACGGTATATGGGCAGCGCAAAAGCGATGGTTGCAGGCGCAAGCAAAGCGCTAAGATAATGGTTATAAACAAAATAAGTAGGTAACGGCACTGAAAAAATCACTACCAATACCATTAAACTCGCCGGAGTTGAAATAATCGGTGATAACCACCAGTAATGGTAATGTCGGTGCAAAAACTTACTACTAAAATAAGCCACTAAAGTCGCTAAAAGACATATCAGCGCTAAGGTTTGTGATGTCATCCATGGCGACGTCATTAAGGTCAATGAGCTAAGAAACTGCATATTAAACTCCCACCGTATCTGACGTTGCCAGCGCTGCATCTGCTAACATTTTTGTCGCTCTGTTGCGCCTTGCTCGGTTTCTACGGCGCTCGAATCTAAATACCCTATCAATAACAAAGCCGGTGATCACTAACACTGAAATACTGCCCAGCACTAAGGTGAACATCAAACTACCCCCAAACTCTTCAAACATAGGAGCATAATGGATTGAGGCGATAACGGGAGGAATAAAAAACAGCAATAATTCACCAATTAACCACATTGCGCCAACGGCCACAAACCGCTCAGGTAACCACTTAAATGCCAGCAGGCTGTACAAAAAAATCAGGCCAATCACACTACTTGGTATGGGTAACGCTAACAGCTCAACCAAGTATTGGGCGCTAAAAGCTAACCCACACAAAAAAGCCACTTGTAACAGCAAATGGGAAGTTCGTTTTACAAACAGCAGGGAGGAAGTCATAACACATCAGATTGAATTAGTTTCGATGTGGCTATTTTACCCTTGCAATAAAAATAAAAATAATGAATATTATTTACCAAATAGATAACTAATGGTTATGTAATTATGGATCTTAAAACGCTGCAATATTTTGTCGACATCGTAAACTGTGGTGGCTTTAATCGCGCTGCAGAAAAAATCCATATTAGCCAACCTGCGCTGTCAAAATCCATCACCCAATTGGAAGCTGAACTTGAGCTTACGCTACTCACCCGTGGTAAACGCGGCACAGCCGTAACCCTTACCAGCTACGGCCAGCTGGTGTATGACTATGCGCAGCAGTTACTCAGCACCAAACAAGCGCTGTTTGATGAAATAGCCTTACTGAAAGGGCTCCATAAAGGGCAGTTAAAATTAGGCTTAGCGCCACTGGGCAGCGCCGAGCTATTTGCGCCAATTATTGCCAAATACCAGCAACGTTATCCACACATTAATAATCAGCTGTTAGTTCGCGGTGGAGTGCAACAAACCTTAGCATTAAAAAATGGCGAAATAGAGCTAGCAACAGGTATTATCGAGCTTAATCAAGAGTTTGAAGGAATAGCAATTCATACCGAGCCTATGGTCGTGGTGCTGCCAAGTCAGCACCCGCTGGCAAAGCAGCCGCAAATATCCATCAAGGCACTGGGTAACTGCGAGCATATCTTATTTGAAGCAGAGTTTTCACTGCATGAGATGGTCATTAATGCTTATCAACAGGCTGGTATCAGCATAGAAAGCCCAACCTTAGTGAATCAACCTGAGTTTGGCATAGCGCTGGTTGCTGCAGGCACTGGGATAATGTTATTACCTAAGTTTATTGCCGAGCGTTATCAACTGGAAGGCGTGGTGCAGCGTGAACTTATTGATACCAATTTAAGCTGGAAGATGAATTTATTTTGGAGTAAAGGCAAGCCATTATCTTTTGCCGCAATGGCCATGATTGAACTGGTTAAAGAGCACCTAAAACACCAACAAATGAAATAACTTACCAGTTAACGATTAAATGTTAACTACATTTTAAACAACAACTTAACACAAGTTAGTATCAAAGCGAGCCACTCTAGCCTCGGCTTCTGTGCAGCCGGTAAGTTGTATCAATTCAGCCAGAGTAATGCTGGGACTATCAGTGATCAAACGCGCTAATTTAGCCGTTAACGGTTCTAGTTTGTCACTATGGGAAAGCAGTGCGATATTGATCTTTTTTATCAGGTGGGCAAACTCAGTATTAGCTTGCCCATGTAACTGCGCAGCAAAGGACTGAATATTGATGGCATCACCCACCAACTGCCAGTTGCGTGAACGGCGCACTCGCTTAAGCTCGCAGCCATATTGCTTTGCCATATCTTTAGCTTGCTTGGCTGCGCTGCCACCGATGCGATGAAAAAGCGAAGGCAGTGCAATGGTGATACCTTCATTCATAAGAGGATTTGTGAACATTTACTCAGGCGGTTTAATCTATGGTAAATCATAACTCGATATAAGCCCTGTAATTAATAAAATCCTCATATTAAGGATTTTATTAAGTTAACGGTAATAACAGTCAACTGGCTATCAGCCACAAAACGCCACATTGCTGTGACGTTATGATACCTAGATAAAGAAACAACAGTTACTGAGCTCGCTACAAAAGATAAAAAATGAGGCAACATAAATCAAATGCTGCCTCTTACTGCAATATTTACCCTAAGAGCCTGTTAACTATGGCACAATTTTAAACGATGGGTTTGCTTGGGTTAGCGACTTAGCGAGTTTTTGAATTACTGTCTG
The DNA here is from genome assembly GCF_030547195.1 of Shewanella sp. 6_MG-2023. Classification (NCBI taxonomy): domain Bacteria; kingdom Pseudomonadati; phylum Pseudomonadota; class Gammaproteobacteria; order Alteromonadales; family Shewanellaceae; genus Shewanella; species Shewanella sp. 6_MG-2023. The sequence goes on from NZ_JAUOQU010000032.1 coordinate 29,745, forward strand.
ATCGCCTTGTAAACTGGCTTGCTTGGTTTTCAGTAATTCCGCGATGCTCACCTGCTGTAAACTAAACTTATCAACATCTTCTTTGTTGATGGTAAAGGTTGCATCTGCAGCGCTCTTTTTAGTCACTTTGATGTTGTTGAGGTTACCGTTACTCATTTCAACATAGTAAGTTTCGTTAATATCAGGCAGTACGATATTCATGGTAAAGCTATTGTGTTGGGCAACACTGGCATCAACTTGCACTGCCAGATAATCTAAAATCATCCCCATGTCCATTTCACTGATCACATCAGCAGAATTGCCTTTTAACACTGTTTCTTGAATGCCATGGCGCAGTTCATAAGCACCACTTAAATACACGTTGCGCCAGCCCGCGCCTTCACTTTGATAACCCTGTTGCTCGTAGGTATCAGCCAGTAAGTCGCGGCCTTGTTGTAGCTCAGGGCAAGCGGTTACGACTTTATTCATTGCCGTGGCAACAAAGTTATATTCGCCTTTGTCAAAGTCGCCCTGCGCTTTGGTTAACACCGCTTTACAGCCTCCCATGTATTCAACAAACTTAGCTGCTTCAGCTTGGGTTGGCAGTGGGTTAAGGTTTGCCGGATTCATATCAAAATAGCCAAGATACAAATTATATACCGCTCTGGCATTATGGCTATAGGTGCCGTGGTATCCATTGGTATGCCATGCACTTTGTATGGTTTCTGGGATCAGGTTTTGGATCTCCCAGCCAATGTCTTGCATCACTACGCCGTTATTGGCTAAACGCAGCGACTGATTATGAACAAAGCCATAGTTGTCTCGTTGCAGTTTAAGAAAATCATTTAAATCTTCATTACCCCAAATCGGCGCTGAGTGCGCAGCAAATAATACATCCGCTTCACCACCAAATTCAGTGATCACCTCATTGATTTTCTTTGACCATAGCAACGCATCTCTGGTTTTTGCGCCGCGTAAGGTGTAAATGTTATGCATGCCTTTATAGGTCAGCTCTGCTGCCCAAATGGCGTTCATGCTTGGAATATAGGCCACAGCTTCTGAGGTTGCCTCTGTACCAGATGCATCCATGAAAATAAATTCAAGTCCATCAATCGTCCAAGACTCGATATCAGCTTTATGATTAGTTTCAATCGGTTTGACGTAGCTTAGCTCGCCTTTAGTTACCGCATTTGATAGCGCAGCATCAACAATACCGGTTTCACCAATTGGCAATACGGTGCCGTATTGATAAGACACGCGGCGTGACATGGCATTACCCGCTAGCACGTTCTCATCGACAATTTCTTTGGTGATGTTTTTAGAGCCATAAGCCACCACATCAGGGAACATTTTTTGGATACCACGAGCGCCGCCAAAATGATCACCATGGGAGTGGGAATAGATCATCGCTACAACTGGTAAATCGCCGTCTTCTGGTAAGTTGTTTAACGCAAAACGAAGCGATGCTTCAGCAGCCTCTGGGGTCGTTAACGGATCTAAAATAATCCAGCCTGTTTCACCTCTAACAAGGCTCATATTGGCAAGGTCGGTGCCGCGTACCTGAAAGATTTTATCTGAGACTTGATACAAGCCTGCCGCTTCATGGTTCACTTGTCCTTGACGCCATAATGATGGATTCACCGTATCAGGGGTTTTACCTTCTAAAAATCGATAGTCATTCCAAATGATGGCTGCGGTCGTTTCATCAAATTCGGCGATTAAGCCTTTACGGGTTTCTTCAAAACCCTTGGTATTGTTAAAGTCTAAGGTTTTGGCAAAAGCTTTATTGGCTGCAATCGTCGCTTTGGTGGCTGGCTTTCCTTGGTATTCGAATGTGGTAGTAAGCGCATGCTCATCAGTGCCTGCGCTATGGTCATGATCGTGCGCCACGACAGCTGAAGAACATACAGACAAAATTACTGTAGTAATAATTGATTTTTTCATAAACACCTCGGTTTAAAGTAAAGCCAGATATCAGTTTAAGGGGACTAAATATCATCAATAGGTGTATTATATATAAGCTGTGACAACGATGAATAAGCTACAAGTGATGTTAAACATAAGCCTGACTTATATTAAAGAGGCCGTAATATGGATTTGAATCTGCTAAACACCTTCATGAAAGTGTATGAATTACAGTCATACACTAAAGCTGCCGAGCATTTTAATATCAGTCAGGCGGCGGTGAGTATGCGCATAAAACAACTTGAAGCCGATATCGCTAATACGTTATTTATCCGCAAAGGCCGCTCTATTGAGCCTACTGCCCATGCCAATTACATGATGACTAAACTCGCGCCAGCGTCAGATTTAGTTTATGAAGCCCTATTTAAAGTCGGCCATAAAATTTATGCCCCTGATTTATTGGTTTATGACTTAGCCAGCCTCGACATTGACGTGTATACCCCACCGCTGAATCAAGAGCAGATTTTTACTGATATCAGAAATCGAAAGGTCGACTTGGTATTAGACTTTGTCACCATTAACGACCCAAGCGTGGTGAGTGAAAAGGTATCTGAAGAAGAAGTGATGGTTGCCGTAAGACAAGATCATCCTCGGATTGTAGACTCAATCACTGAACAAGAGTTTTATAATGAGCGCCATGTATCCATCAATGTCAGGCGCGAAAAGTCGAACTTATTTATGCTATTAAGTGACGCGCCAAAACCCAGAGATATTGCTCATGAGGCCACTTCGCTAGTCTCGCAGCTTGCCTATGTTGCCCATACTGATACCATATCCATCACCCCGAAACGATTTACTTCGATTGCAGCAAAACTTGGCGTAAAGCTACTTGCTTGCCCAATGAAAATGAATAAAGCGCCCATCTCGATGCTTTATCATCGATCATTTTTACATAATGATGAGCATAAAAAATTAAGGCAAAAAGTGAAAAATAAAATTAGCCTTTAGAGCTGAGGTTAAGCCGTCAATTATCAGCGACCCAAATTAACTCATTAATGTTAACCAACCAAGTAGCATGGCTGGTTAACCTTTTAAGCAGGCAAGCTAAGCAAACAAGCGCTGCAAAAACTAAGCTAAAAAACTTTAGTAACAGAAATTTAGTAAAAAAGTTAAGTTAAAAACTAGCTCAAGCTTTTAGCTAAGTCCTCAATCACATTCAGCGCATTAGATAACTGCGCATTTGATAAGTATGGTGCGGGGCCAAAGCGTAACTGATTGCCGCGACTGTCACATAAAATACCTTGTTTCCCCAGCGCCACAACCCACTGATTGGCTTTGGCGGTGGTTAAAGACAAAAATCCGGCATTATCAATAATGTTATGTGATGGCAAAGCTAAAACCTCACGGCTTAAGCCCATAGTTTCAATCCCTTGCCATAAGGCAGTAATTTGCTGCTGACTTATCGCCCTCAGCTTGATGTCAGTAAGCTTATGTTGCTCAAAAAAATCAAACACTTCAGCGGCGCGGTAATGGCTGGCGGGATCATAAGTCGAGCCTGCAAAAGCGCTTTGACCCGGGCCATAACCCACTTTCCCCGGTACGTGATCAAGTACCTCAAATTCCGCATACCAGCCAGTGATAATCGGGCTGCCCTGATACTCTGCAGGAATGCGCAGCATGCAATTGCCCTCACCTGCCTGACAATATTTGTAGCCACCAGCAACGATAAATGCCGAGGTGAGCTGCCATGCATCGAGATTAAATGGCAGCACATTAAGGGCATGATAGGCATCAACCAAACAAGGGATGTTTAAATCTTGTGCCGCTTTTGCCACCAAGCCAACGTCGTTAAATATCTCACTGGTGCCAAAAAATACTGCTGATAACATTACGGCATCGGTATCGCTATCAAGCTTGTTGATGATGCGCTCAGCTAAAGTGTCACTTGGCTGCACCTCAACCACTTCAATATCAACATTGATGTCTTTTAAACGGCTCAGCTGGCGCCTCAAGGAGTGAAATTCACCATCTGTAGTGACAATCTTAATCGGGCGTTTAAGGGGCTGTTTAAAGCAATGCAAGTCGGACAAAAAGCGTAAGATCAGTTCATGGGTTGAAGCGCCTAAGGTAATTTGCGCTTGGGGCTCACCCAATAAACCACGGTAAAAGTCACGCACCCGGTCAGCTTTTTCAAAGGCTAGTGACCATTTTTCATCTATGTGTTTTGCGGCATCATCAAAGCACTTTACTAAGCCCAGCTTTGCTACATCAGGCCAGGCTTGATGAGAGTGGCCCGACAATAAAATACGCTCGCTCACCTTAAAGCTTTGATAGTGAGTTTGTAGTGTTAGCGCAAAATCCTGATCCATGCTTGCTCTCCAAAACCGATTATTTTTATTGGTAATCTTGTGTTATTTGTAACTGATACTATTACTGATATCGCTACTGATATTGCTGCCCGCGCTCGTACTTGTGCTAGCAGGGTTGTAAATATAGTAGTAAACCCGTAATCAAATTTACAGATGGGTGCGTAACTCAAACAGCTCAGGGAAAAAGCTAATATCCAGGGCTTTTTTCAAGAAGCCCACCCCAGATGAGCCGCCCGTACCCATTTTATTGCCAATTATGCGCTGCACGGTATACATATGCTTAAAGCGCCACTGCTGAAAACTGTCTTCGATATCAATTAACTTTTCGGCGAGTTCATACAGTTGAAAGTGCTCGTCGGCATTTTGGTAGACGTTTAGCCATGCATTTAACACTGAATCATTACGCTCATAGGGCTGGCTAAAATCACGATTTAACTGCAATGCTTCAATATGTAAACCACGCTCATGCAATACTTTTAAAGTGACATCATACAAACTAGGCGCTTCGAGAATTTGCGTTAACTCTTGATGCACCACAGGATCGCTTTCATGCACTTTTAGTAAAGAGGCGTTCTTGTTACCCAATAAAAACTCCAACTTACGATAACCATAAGACTGAAATCCCGATGAGTGGCCTAAAGAATCTCGAAATTTAAGGTAATCCACAGGGGTAAGTGTTGAAAGAATATTCCACGACTGAGTTAACTGGTTAAAAATCTGTTTGACCCGAGAAATCACTTTAAAAGCATGACCAAAATCGCCCTGCTGGATATTGGTAATCGCCACACTGAGTTCATGCCCTGCTAGCTTTAGCCACAATTCACTGGATTGATGGATAACAATAAACAACATCTCATCATGTTGATCTGATAATGGCTGCTGCGCCGACAACACTTGATTTAACTGTAGATAATCGCCATAGGACATATCATCTTTAAAGTCGGTGTGAATATCCTCTTCCATCGCCCGATAGTTACTGTGGGGACAACTCATGTTTATCGCTCCGGTTATTATTTTTATGCCTCAAAAACGATTTATTTAATCACGAACACTGCCTCAAGTCAGTGAGGACTGAATATTAACGTCATGCCTTACTGTACGCCTGAGTTAACACTGACGTTACAAGTGCCGATAACAAAACTGACAGCTCAACCGATAACTAAACCAACAGCCATTGTCCAAAAGCCAGTTAATTGATCAAAAAAACAGAGATGATTAACTGAATCAATCTTGACAAAGCACACATAACACACATATCTTTACAGTATAAAGTTTACACCGTAAGGATTGCTTTTTAACTTTGCCTTACTCGTTCGAGCCTTATCTGTTCAAAGGGACACAAGGGATTTATACCGCAAGTCGATATAACAAATTGATACTAACAATGGAGCTGAAACCACAATGACAGATTTTGATGCTATTGTAATTGGAGCAGGGAACGCTGGCTTAACCGCAGCAACCACCTTGCAAAGAGGCGGAGCAAGAACATTATTGCTCGAACGCCATAATATTCCTGGAGGTTGTGCCACCTCTTTTGTGCGCGGTAATTTTGAATTTGAAGTGGCTCTGCACCAACTTAGCGGCATGGGCACTGAGCAAAATCCGTTTATCATGCGTCAAATATTCACTGAACTGGGCATCATGGATCAACTTGATGTGGTTGAAGAGCGCGAGCTATATCGCTTTGTGATGCCATCAGCTAACGGCGCTAAGCCTGAAATTGATATTACTTTGCCAGCACATTGGAAAGCGCTGGGTAAAACACTGGTGAGTCACTATCCAGAAGAAGCAGACAATATTGGCCAGTTTTTAGATTTATGTGCAGGCCTTGCCATGGAATGCTTTATGGTCATGCCTAAAGTAAGGCATTCAAATGATGAAGCTGTTTTAAAAGCAAGCTGCCCGTTATTTGTGAAGTACGGCTTAAGGCCAGCCAAAGAATTACTGGATCAATTTTTTACCAATAAAGATCTTAAAGCCGTTATCGCCGCCTACTGGTGCTATCTGGGTTTACCGCCAAAAGACTTCCCGTTTCGTGACTTGGCAGTGATGCTATATGCCTACGCATCATTCAAACCTTGTCATATTAAAGGCGGCTCACAAGCTATTTCTAGCGCCTTATTGGAATCATTCCTTAATGCGGGTGGTGAGGTTCGTTTTAACTGCGGCGCTGACAAAATTATTACTGATAAAAACCAAGTTGTTGGGGTTAAAACTGAGCACAATGAGATATTTACTTGTAAGCAAGTTATCTCCAATACCAGCCCATTACACACCTTCAATGAACTGCTGGATATCCCAACGCCGAAACAAGCCGCATTTGATATGAAGTCGCGCCGTATTGGCACCTCTGCTTTTGTGCTTTACCTAGGGTTAGATTGCTCCCCAAGTGATATCGGCGTGACTGCGGCATCCAACTTTATTATTGATGATCGAGATGAAGAAGTGGCTCATGAGATCATGCAATCCTTAACGCCGCCAAAACACACCATGATGACCTGCTATAACCATGATGATCCCAGTTTTGCCCCGCAAGGTAAGTCGGCATTATCTTTACTTTGTTTGCAGTATGGCGAACCTTGGCAAGCACTCAGCCCTGAAGATTATGCTCGTACCAAATACCAGTTTGCAGAAAAACTCCTTGATCACGCCGAGCGAGTATTTCCTCACATTCGTGAGCATATTGAAGAAGTAGAAGTGGCCACCCCATTAACCATGATGCGTTACTTAAATACCCCCCATGGGGCGATATATGGTTTCCAGCAAAACACCCAAGATGCCAATATATTTCGTCGCCGCGTCAGTGAAGTAGCCGGTCTCAACTTAGCAGGTTGCTGGAATGGCATGGGCGGCTTCCAGCCAACCTATATGGTCGGTCAAAGCACCGCCAAAGAAGTACTAAAGCAATTATCAAAGCCTAAAGCGGCCTCGCAACCACAACAGGAGTTATCACATGCCTAATTCAGTCATCGAAAAAGAACAACGCCCCGTGGTGAATATTTTGCATGCGGTCGACGGTTACAATGAAGCGCTAGCACACCAAAAAAACTTGTATCAGGCAGGCACCGACTTTAACGAACAAAAAGGCAATGTGGCCCAAACTATCGCTCGGTTACATCCTAAAAGATTAAAGCTCACTGTCAGTGAGGTGATTGTCGATACCCCAAGCACAGTCACCTTGCGCTTAACCTCAAACACCCAAACCCTGCCGCCATTTCAGGCAGGCCAATATATTAATTTATTTGTCGATATTAACGGCACTAAAACCGCTAGACCTTACGCCATATCCTCAGCGCCCCAGCAGCGAGAATATTATGATTTAACCATCAAACGGGTTGAGGGTGGCTTTGTATCTAACTATTTACTAGATCAAGTGAAAACAGGCGATAGCTTTGAAAGCACAGGTCCCATGGGCACCTTTTACCATAACCCGCTATTTCACGGTGATGACTTAGTCTTCATTGCAGGCGGTTCAGGCATTGCCCCAGCCAGAAGTATGATCAAAGACATTGTTGCCAACACCTTAGTTGAGCGTAAGAAAAACCAAAAGCTGCATCTTATCTATACCAGCAGTTATCAAGCTGATGTGATTTTTGATGAAGAATTAAAGCAACTTGAAAAAGAGCATGATTTTTTGCGCATCAGTTGGATCATTACCCGTCCCAACGAGCAATACCAAGGGATGACAGGACGGATTAATGTTGAGCGGCTGACACAATTGTTAGGGGATGACGCTGAAAAATTATCACAGAAGATGTTCTATGTATGCGGGCCTACCAGCTTTCATGACCACTGCGCTGAGCAACTCAGGCTACTTAACGTCAAAGCCAGACGAGTACGAATAGAATGTAATGGCCCGCCTAAAAACCCACAAAACTTAGCGGGATGGCCGAGCAATGTTAACGCCTCAGATGTGATTAAGGTGACGATTAAAGGCCAAGGCAGTTTTGAAGCCAGAGTGGATGAGCCATTACTCAACAGCATGGAGCGTTATGGCTTTAGCGCCGAGAATGCCTGCCGCTCTGGTGAATGCAGCTTATGTCGAGTGAAGGTGTTAAACGGCGCGGTATTTAACCCCGCAGAAGCAAAGCTACGCTCAACCGATGAAGCTTATGGCTGGTGTCATTCTTGTGTGGCTTTTCCCTTAAGCGACATTGAAATTATGATTTAAGCTTGAAATAAACCGAGCTGGCGTCAGCTAAATATTGTTTTAAGTTAACCCCTTGCGGTAACTGAATATGGCCTTCGGTCATAAGTGCCGCCATGCCGTGTACCATAGCCCAAGCGCCAATTGCTTGGGCTTTTACTTTTTGGTTGTCTTCATTTTGTAAGGCAAAGGCGGAGCGAAGCAAATTAAATGGTCGTCTTAGTTGCTCATTTTCATTATGACTATTCTCACTATGGTTATTTTGTTCAGTCGACGAACTTGTCTTTAATGCTGGCGTTTTCATTGCTGAAGCCTCAACTTGACCAAGCATCAAACGGTATAGTTGTGGATTCGCGATGGCAAACTCTAAGTAGCTCACCCCATAAGCCAACACTAACTCTCCCGCTACCGCAGCATCATTTTTATCTAGATGTGCCGTGCAGTGTTCCATCGCATCAGCCATGAGTACAAAACCAGACTCAATAATATGACTCAGCAATTGTTTTTTGTTTTTGAAATGCGCATAAGGTGCCATATGAGAAACACCCACTTCAGCCGCTATCGCCCGCAGTGACAAGGCATTAGCGCCATCGCGTTGCAAGATAGTATTGGCTGCAGCAATCAAAGACGCCTTTAAGTCACCGTGATGATATTGTTTATCACTCATAAAACTCATACACCTTAAGTCTAATATGTTAATTATTATAATGAGGGCAACGTGAGAAATCATTAGAAATATATAATAAATCCAATATCTTGCTTTAAATTAGATGACGAGTTTTACAATAATGCTTGTACCCAATAGCCAAAAAGCCTATTTAACGATTAGCGCCACTGTCACGCAGTAGTCTTTATTCCCCCTCAACAATCCGCTGACCCTTTTTTGAGATAGCAAATCCGCCAAACAACATAGGCTCTTTAAAATAACGACAATGTTATAAATTGATTTAAAATAGAACGTTAGCCTAAGACTTAAAGTGCATTAGGCTTGTCACGCCTCTTTTATTGCTTAATCGTTAAGGTTAATCATCATCCTGAAAGCGATCGGCAATTTTAATAAACTCTTCTTGAAGCGCATCAAAGGCATCTGCTATATGTGGGTCGAAATGACAGCCGCGGCCTTCTTTGATTATGCTTGTAGCCTGTTCGTGTGTAAAAGGCGGCTTGTAAACTCGACGACAAATAAGTGCATCATAACAATCGGCAATGGCCATAATCCGTGCCGACAAGGGAATATCTTCTTCAGCTAAACCTTCTGGATAGCCGCTGCCATCCCAACGCTCATGGTGACTATAAGCTATATCTTTAGCGATGCTTAAATAGCTTGAATTTCCGTATTCATTTTCAGCGCTTTCCAGTGCTGATTTACCATATTCGGCATGCTTTTTCATTTCACTCCATTCGCCTTCATCAAGCTTGCCAGGCTTTAGTAAAACGGCATCCGGAACCCCCACTTTACCAATATCGTGTAACGGCGCTGATTTAAACAATAGGTCAATGTAAGCATCATCAATACTCGCAGAATAAGGTGAGTTTTCTCTTAAATATTCAGCTAAGGCTTTAACGTAATATTGAGTGCGACGAATATGTTTACCGGTTTCATTATCACGAGTTTCTGCTAGCGAGGCCATACAGTAAATAGCGACATCTTGGGTTCGAGATATTTCAGCCGTTCGCTCAAGCACTTTGGCTTCTAAGTCATGGTTTTGCTCTGCCAGAGCTCTATTTGCCGAAGTTAAGGCCAAATGGGTTTTAACTCGAGCTCGAATAATGGGAAGGCTAAAAGGTTTGGTGATGTAATCAACAGCACCCAATTCAAAGCCCAATATTTCTTCTTCTATTTCAGCCTTTACCGTCAAAAAAATTATCGGTATGTTGCTAGTGTCAGGGTTACTTTTTAACTTTTTACATACCTCATAGCCGTCTAATCCAGGCATCAAAATATCCAGTAACACTAAATCAGGCATAAAGCCTTGGGCGATACGCTCCAGTGCTTGTTCGCCACTTTTCGCCACAGAAACATGGTATTTACTCCCCAAAACCTCGATCAATACACTAATGTAAAATGCTTCATCATCAACAATTAATATTTTATCTTTAAGATATGGTGACATGTTCAGTTTCCTGTTCAGTTTCCTGTTCTGCTTGGGCTATGACTTGGGCGATTAATTCTCTAGCATTATCAAACTCAAATTCATTGACCTGCTCGATAAGTTTCTCAATCAGATGACTATCGACCTCGCCATCGAGGGCTAATATGTTTTCTTTAGCTTGCGGATTTCCAGCTGCTAATAGCTCATCAAGCGGTGATAAAACCCTGCTTAAATTGGCTGATACTTTAAACGGCTGTCTTATGTCAGTGCTATTACTTACGGATTGATTAATCCATTGGCATTGCTCAAGCCCTGCGATTAATACCGTAAGACTATCGGTAAAAGCTTGCCACTCAGGGACATCAAAGGGGGATGGGTGACTATGCAGTTGGCTTTCTAGATTAGCCGACGCCAGCTCTAGTTGTTTAGCGCCAATATTGCCAGCAACACCTCTTAAAGTATGAACGGCTCGTATGGTTGATTTTAAATCGTCAGCATCTTGATAACTCTGCAACAAGTGCAACTGATCTTTGTGACGCTGATAAAACTCACCAATAAGTTGCGCATAAAGCTGTTGGTTGCCCCCTAATCGCTTAATACCCCAGTGCACATCAACTCCCTCTATGGGGGCAAGCGACATATTTTGCTGCCCCTGAACTTTCTGGCTTTGTTTATGGGTAAGGTAGGGGCTAAGGGCTAAATAAAGCTGATCGGGCTCAACGGGTTTAGCCAGGTGAGCGTTCATCCCAACTTGTAAGCACTTATCGCGATCCCCTTTCATCGCATGGGCGGTCATCGCAATAATCGGGAGTTGTTTTTTATCAAAACGGCTGCGGAGGATTTCGGTGGCTTCGAAACCATCCATAATCGGCATTTGTACATCCATCAAAACAACATCAAATGTCTGCTCATCAACCATTTCTATTGCTTGCTTACCATTGTCGGCTACTGCTGAGGTTAACCCCATACGCTGTAAAAATTCAGTAGCGACCTGTTGATTAATCGATTGATCTTCTACCAATAACACATGGCCCTCTAACTGCTCAATCGTATTCTTCTCTGTTGCTGGCCCCATGGGCTGCGAAGGCTCAAAGATTTTCATCAAGGTATCAAATAGCACTGACGCATTAAGCGGTTTAATTAAAAATGCATCCAGCAAATCATTTTCCACCTCATTCATCACATCTTCACGCCCGTAAGCGGTAATTAAGATTATTGACGGTTGCTTACGCAGCGGTAAGTATTTAATGCTTCGGCTAGCCTCAATGCCATTCATTTTTGGCATCTGCCAATCCATTAACACTAATTGATATGGCCGCTCATCTTCCATATTGTTGATCACGCTAAGCATTTCAATCGCTTGCGCACCACTGACTGCGGTCTCAACTTCAAAGGAAAATGACTCCAGCAGCTCTTTTAAAATTTCTCTGGCATTGTCATTATCATCAACCACAAGCACTCTCATCCCTTTAAGGGAAGCACATTCCGTAATGACTGATTTTCGACTAGAAGTGACTTTAGGCACTGCAAGATTAAGCCTAAAGCTAAAGGTGCTACCTTGATCGGGTTGACTGGTTGCAGAAATATCACCTTGCATTAATTCAACTAATTGCTTACTGATGCTCAAGCCTAAACCAGTACCACCATGGAGCCGAGTAATACTGCCATCAGCCTGAGTGAAGGCATTGAAAATACTAGTTAAATTAGCTGGTTCAATCCCTATACCTGTGTCTTTAACTGAAAATTCTATGGCTACTTGCTCGTCTGTTTGCGACAGCATTTTAGTACGCAGCAATACCTCACCTTTTTCGGTAAACTTTATCGCATTTTGGGTTAGGTTTATTAGCACTTGCTCAATGCGTAACGCATCACCAATAATTGTTTCTGGTATTTTAGGGTCTAACTCAAACTGCAGCTCAATGCCTTTATCGACGGCTTTTATCCCCAATAGGTTGGCAATGTTAGTAAATACTTCATGTAAGAGAAACTCGCTCTGTTCAATTTCGAGTTTACCCGCCTCTACTTTTGAAAAATCGAGTATGTCATTAATAATCCCCAACAAACTTAAAGACGCTCGTCTTATTTTTTCAGAATAATCCTGTTGTTTATGATTTAATTCTGTCCCTTGCAATAAATGCGTCATACCAATAATGGCATTCATGGGGGTGCGAATTTCATGGGACATATTGGCAAGAAACTGACTTTTAAAAGCGCTAGCCTGTAATGCATCACGCTTTGCCTCCTCAAGTTTTTTACTACTTTGTGTTAATTTAAGCCTTGCTTTATTAAGCTTTCTATTCCAAACAAGGGTATACAGTATCATTGGCAACAATATGCCACAGGTAATTAAGATAGCCCGCCAAATCTGATAATGATTATCCTGATGTTCAAACTGCACAGAAAACCACTTATTTTCGATAGCTTGCCGTTGCTGAGGGTCAATTCTCGCAATCGCGAGATTGACAATTTCCAACAATTCAGGCCAATCTTTGCGAATACCGATTGATTGTTTAAAGGTATAAGGCGTGGTTGCGGTCACTTTTACATTACGAATACCGAGTTCTTCTAATGTCCAAGATGAGGCATTTAAATTACCAATATAGCCATCAATTTCACCAGCGCTTAGTGCAATCAGTGCCTCTTTATTGGATGAAAATGGTACTAAATTAAATTGTGGATAATCATGTTTTAATGTCTCTTCGATGGCATAGCCTTTAACCACACCAACTTGCTTATTATCAAGATCATCAAGACTGGTCACAAAACGGGTATCTTGATGAACTAACACCATATATGGACTTTCCAAATAAGGGGTAGAAAACAGCATCACCTCGCGCCGTTCAGGTGTGGGGGTTACAGCAGGTAAAATATCTAGCTCTCCAGCGGAAAACTCTGCCAACACTTGGGACCAGGGTTTGTTAACAGGGGAAATAAACTCTGCACCAATTAAATTTGTCAATCTGGACATCACATCTGCCGACATCCCAGAATAAACACCGTTATCATCAATAAATTCAAAAGGCGGCCAGCTGTTATCAACTCCTAGTCGCCAAGTGGGATGAGCCTCCAACCATGCATGCTGTTTTTGAGTAAAAATAAGTGGACTGCTAATTTTACTGTCTTGATTAATCCAATCAGTATGTATCTGCTGGCGTCTTGACACACTTATCGAATCGAGGGCTTTATTGAGAATGCCAAGCAAGGGCTCCCATTCAGGATCTTTATAAATGGCAAATCTTTGATGAGCGGGCGCAAACATAGGATCGCCACTAAAGGTTAAATTAGTCAGCTGCAAACTATCCATAAGCCAAGTGACAACCGCTTGATTGCCAATATACGCATCAACTGTACCGAAAGAGACCGCTTTCAATGCCTCTTCAGTTGTTGAAAAGGTCATTAGATTAATCTCGGGATGATTATTGCTAATTTCATCGACTAAATAAAAGCCTTTCTCTAATGCTAATCTCTTGCCATACAATTCTGTCAATTTGGAATATTGTTGTGCGCCAGTTTTAGAAACAATCACCTTAATCGCACTAAAATAAGGCGCACTAAACCACAGGTTTTTGGCACGGTCTGGTTTTTTTACTAATGTTGCACCTAGTTTTAAATTTCCAGAACTAACCGCAGAAAGCATATCTTGGAAACTACCAAACACTCGAGTGTCAAAGCTCACTCCTAACTGCTTTTCAAAAAGGGTTAAATAGTCATGTAAAATTCCCGAGTGCTCACCATTAGGGTCGATAAAATCTACCGGCGGCCAACGACCGTCTACGCCAATAGGAATAATCGGATGAGCAGCCAGCCATGCTTTTTCTTCTTCTGTAAGGGTAATAATTGGCTGTGTCACTAATAACGGTTCAGCTAAATTTTGATACTCCCAATGAAAACCACTCCACTTAGCAGATATCGCATCTTTTTTCTTATTATCTATTTGTTGTATGCCTGTATCTATTGTTTGCAGTAATTCAACGTTTTCCTTCTTCACTGCTGCGCGAAAAGGATGTGAATATAATGCGGATTCAATGGTTTTGAATTTAGTCGTTGCAGGTGTTTGTTTTAAATAGGTGTCAAGGTAAAGCGGCTGGCAGATAAACAGGCTTATTTCGCCATTAATTGCAGCATCAAATAATGCTTTATAGCCTTTGAAAGTCCTAATGTCGGCATTGGGGAAATATTTTTTTAGCCAATTATGATGAAAACTATTGTGGGTAACACCAATACGGTATTGTGGTATTTGTTTAATAAATTCAATACCTTGCTCTACAGTATTGGCATATAAGAAATATTCACTATGTAACAGTGGCGCAGAAAAAGACATACTTTTAGCGCGTTTTTCATTTTGAAATACCCCAGCCAACAAATCGACTTTATTCTGCGCTAACCAAGTTTGCCCTTCTGCATTAGAGCCTGGTACAAATTCAACGGCTTTACCTGTGATTTGCGACCAAGTACGCCAATAATCAATTAAAATACCAGCAGCTTGGCCTTTGTCATTAAGATATTGCAACGGAGTGCTATCAGTTCGGTAAGCAATACGCACTACTTGCTCATCATTAGGAATTGCTTCAGCTTCAGCTGCTGCCGTAAGGTGACAGAAAAAAGGACAAAAAAAACCGAGGAATAGGCAAGCTAACCTCAATTTCATTGCAAAGTGGCTTACTAAAAGTAGACGAGGCATCCTTGTGAAGCGACTCATGCTAACTCCCTGTATGAGCTTAAAATAATAAATTCCTTATGTGCTTACCTGCACTGAATTAATCTTAGCACTCAAATGGCCAGATGCAATTTTGGCGATAAAATTTCAGCATCAAAACAGTAATTAATAATTCATTTTTAAATCCTTTTATTATTTATTGAAAACAAGTCAACCTAGAGAAAGTTCGTCCCTGAAAAATGACATACCCACCAATGTAAAGCACATAATAACTCCGCAAGTCATTAATGCTATTGACCAACGCAGCCCAAAAAGTACAACGAGACGGTTAGCCAAATAAATTAATACCTTGCGTCAACTCATCATGTGTACGGGGGGAGTAATTTAAAATGAATTATTTAAGGTTTTGTCCCCTAACTAAGATTAATAACTAAAATCAAACATGTACAACTGAATAGCATTTTAGCTTTAGCAATTAAGCGTTATAATGACGCAGATATTAACTCAGCAGTTACGGACGGATTATACGCCTTTTATTAATTCGCTTTTTCTTAGATAAAACCAAGTAGAACAGCCCCATGAGCCCAGAACGTTTAGCCCGAATAAATCAGATGCTTGATAATCGCCAAGTCGACCTGACAGTTTGCCTCGATAAAGTCCATAAATCGCAAAATATTGCAGCCGTGGTGCGCACCGCTGATAGCGTTGGCATCCATCAAATTCATGCGGTTATGCCCGATAACAGCCTTTGGGTTTCAGGCAATACTGCATCTGGTAGTCAGCAGTGGGTTAATACCGTCAATCACCGCAATTTTGATGATGCAAATAAGCTATTTAAAGCGCAAAAAATGCAGGTGTTAGCCACCACATTTTCAGACACTGCGGTAGATTTTCGCGAAATCGATTATACCCGTCCAACCGCCATCATCATGGGTAACGAGCGTGATGGTGTCAGCCCTGAAGCCATCGCAGCCGCCGATCAACATATCATCATCCCTATGATTGGCATGGTGCAATCACTGAATGTATCAGTCGCTGCAGCCTTAGTCATGTATGAAGCCCAGCGTCAACGCCAACAAGCTAATATGTACGGTAGCCGCCAGCTTGATCACAGCTACTGCCAAACCATGTTATTTGAACAAGGTCACCCAATATTCGCCAAGGCCTGCCGTAGAAAAAACATCCCATACCCAGCTATCGATCTGCAAGGGCAAATTGATGCTAGCGATGAATGGTGGCAGCGCATGCGCGCGCCAGATCCACAAGCTGAGCTCGGTTAACATTAACCTTTACTGATATTAAACAAGATAAGAATATCCTCAACACTGAGGCCTAGAGTCTCAGTGTTGTCGGCTCTCGCTTCCTCAATAAACATCCTCTAGCGGCTCTTTGATAAATAAAACTCCAGTTGTGAGCAACTTAACCGCTAACAGCGTCTATGCTTATTGTTGTAAATAAAAATTACTTACATAAGGAAATAGGTATGGGGATAACTGCTAAGAATCATTCAAGGGTAAAATTAACAGGAGTTGCCTTAGCAACACTACTTGCGCTTTGTGGCTGTCAATCAACCACCTCTGTCATCAGCGCTAAAAAAGACCTCGATATCAGCGTGACACAAAACACTGGCAGGTGCGTGACGGATAACAATGCCAATATCGGCTCACTCAGCGTATTTACAGCCAATACCCTATCAGGCTATATCGTTGATAATAAATTTGACCAATATGCTAAAGCCCATATTCAGCAATACCAAACCGACATTGTCATCAAAGATATATACCAAAGCGAAGATGCCAGTTGGAGTCAACTTTGTGTCAGCACCCAATTAGATATGACCTTTACCGATAAAGCAGATGCCAGCAAAACATTAACGCTACCTCTATATTTATCATTAGATAAAGGCAGCCCTGTACTTGAGATCCACAGCAATAAAACTGATATTGAGTCAGTAAAAGCCAGTGTCTTTCAAAATAATGCTCGCCCAGGTAAGGCGACGCTAGTGATGAAATGGGTCACCCAATGGCGAGAAGATAATCAAGGAAAAGAGCTGCAGCTTTGGAACGGCGAGCTGTTATCGTTTACCTTTGACGATAAAGGCCAAATAAGCGTAGATGGACAATCAGGGCAACCCTATGTCACCTTCCCAATGCCATCGTATTCTATGGTCAATAACCAGCCGTCACAGTCGGTGCAAAAATTAACTTTTACCCTGACAGTGGTTAATGACCAAGCTGACTAAGGTTTATTCTACTTGCGAATGATGACCATGCTTGTTCAAACTCCATTTGAGCAACATGGGGCCGATTAACGTGGTGATTGCTATGATCACCACTAACTCGGTAAATAATTTATTGTCGATAATGTTCGTCTTCAGCCCCATTTCAGCAAACACTAAGCCGACCTCCCCTCGCGGCACCATAGCGCTACCCACAATAAGTTTCTTTTGCCAGTTACCACCAGCAACCGTGCCGGCAACCAGTTTGCTGGCAATGGCTAACAATGACAGCCACAGCAATACCCCGCTAGTACTGTAATCTAGCTGGCTCAGATCTAAGCTTATTCCAACGTAAACAAAAAATATCGGGGTAAAAACGTCAACTAATGCCTTACTTGATTGCTCCATTTTGTGGGTAAAGGCAAAAGGGTTAACTAGGTAGCGATTGAGTGGTGAGGTAAATTGGCGGCTAAGTGCTAAGCCAACCGCAAAGCCGCCTAACAAGGCTGGCGCACCGAATAAGTGTGCTAGCCATGCAAACAAGCACACTAAAATCATAGTGATGATAACTTCATAACCTGAATTATCGCTAGCCGGTTTTAGTACTCGTGCAAAATACAATAACACCCTAGCCACGGGCGGCGTCAGTAACAAAAACACCAGCACTTTAGTGATAAGTAATAGCGTGCTAAATACATCAAACTCCCCATGGGCTGCAAAGTTGAACAAAATGCTGAGCAAAATCACTCCGCCGATATCATCAAACACGGCGGCGCCTAAGATAATATGTCCCGCGGTCGTTTTTGCATGATTGGCATTAACCAACACCCGTAATGAAATGCCAATACTCGTCGCTGTTAAGGCACACCCAAGAAAAATAGCGGTGAATATTGAGTCGGTAAGATAGTAGGCACCACTCACGCCCATCACAATAGCCGGAACAATAATTCCCACTAAGGCCACGCTTACCGCGCGACCACCAGCTTGATAAAGTCTTTTAATTGAGCTTTCACAGCCAATGGAAAACAGCAGCAAGATCACCCCAAGCTCTGCCAATACAGTCAAAGTAGGATCAGGGCTGATAACATTAGTAAGCGACGGGCCCAATAATAAGCCCGCAAGAATCTCTCCCACCACCTCTGGCAGTTCGAAGCGTTGAAAAATCTCGCCAAAAAGTTTGCCCAAAAACAAAATCAGGCAAAGTGAAATAACAAACTGGTCAACGTTCATATTAACCTTAATCTTTTTATTGTTATTGATTAAATATCGAGCGTTTAGATAACAAAGATCAAGGTTGATTTTTAACCAACTGCTAAGCTTATACTTAGTGTCAGAGGAAATGAAAATGAGTAAATTATTTATTATTTCACAACAGCATCAGCAGCAAACTAATGCCATAAAAGAAGGGATTAACCTCGCTAAACAGTTAGGCTTAGTTCCTGAAATCATGTCCTACAGTTATGAGCCCTTAAGTGGCGATGCTTACTATAATCCCCGTATTGCCGGCGTGGTTCGAGAGCAAGTTCGCGCCGATGATAGCGCCGCAGTGAAGCAACAACTGAGTGTTCTCAATGCCAATGAGGTACAGTTTACTAATATGTGGTGTAAGCATTTAGTTGAACATGTATGTGAGTATGTCACCCCCGACAAGTACGCCATGATGCTAAAATCTATTCATGAATCAGCCTGTTTTCGCCCTTTAGATTGGCAGCTTATTCGTCATATCAAAGTACCGTTGATGTTATTGAGTAATCACCCCTTGCATAAGGCAAATTCAATTTTAATGGCGCTGGACTTGGGCACTAGCGATCCACTAAAACAAGCCCTCAACCAAGATGTAATTACCCAAGCCCAGCAACTTGCTAAGGCTACGGGTTGTGATTTACACCTAGGCTACGTGGTGCGTTTTCCGCAAATACTGCGGGATATGGATATCGTCAATACTCACACCTTAGTGAAAGAAGCTTACCAGCGTTATGACAGCAAGATTGCAAAGCTTGGCCTAGATAAGGAGCATGTGCATATCCTGACAGGCAATGCCGATCTATGCCTGTTCGAATTAAGTTGTCGCCTAAAAGCTCAATATCTTGTTATAGGCGCTCGCCAGCGAGAAGGCATTATTGGATTTATGCTCGGAAATACCGCTGAGTCGATCTTAGAGCGAGTTCGCAGTAACGTTTTAGTGGTGCCACATCGCTTGGCAGATTAATGCCATTGCTATGACCAAAGGTTTTAAGTTACTTGCTAGCTTCATTTTGTACCTCAAAAAGATTACTTAGGACTTAAACGTCTGGTTCGATTAAATCAAGCCCTACCATCGATATGTGCTGTCGTTTGATGGTTGAATTGTATAAGGAAAAATTCAAAGCACGATATCGATTGTAAAGGGTCAGCCCCTCTGCAAGATGTAAACAGCCAACTTATTAGCTATGTATGCTTTCAATCATTGAATAATGGCCACAAACTCACTAGGATCAACTCATCAGATAGCAAACAAGAATTTTCCTATGACCACCGAGCTTTATTTCATCTACGACTCACATTGCCCTTGGAGCTACGCCGCAACACCTTTGGTGAATGCATTACAAGAAGCCTACCCTGAAATGAATGTAAACTTATTACATTGCGCCAATTTCATCGGCAAAGACAGTGCTGGCGAAGAGCAAATGGAAGCGGCAGCAAGAATGAGTGGACTTAAGTTTGGCAGAGATCATATTCGTTATGCCAATAGCCCTAAAAACTCAGTCAAAACCGCTAACCTAATGGGATGGTTGCAAAGCAAGCAAGCGAATAAACAACTGCCTGTACTTAATGCGATTCAAAGAGCACACTTTATCGAAGGTAACCCGCTTGATACTAAGCATGATTTCAATGCTATCGTTGAAAAGTTTAAACTGTCGCCATCAAATAAAGTCTTTAAAGATGAGCTGAGTATGGACGCTGAATACGTACTCGAAGGCATTGCCGAAATCCAACAGGTCATTGGTACTAACAGTTTTCCAGCATTAGTGATGACTGTAGGTGATAACGCCATATTTATCGATCACTCAAAATACATCAGTAGCCCGCATACTGTGGTGGCAGCTGTTGAGCAAGAAATAGCTGCGTTTAAGAAGTAATATAGCTAAGGCTAGTCACAAACAAAAAACCACGGTATTTACCGTGGTTTTTTATTGAAATTAAACCTTTAGAGTTTAATTTAAACGCTGAAAAGCGACCAAGGTTTACAGTAACGCCATTAACTCTTTTAAGGCCACAGCCGATTCAGCGCTGATGTTCTGTTAGAATGCAGCCCATAATAATAACCATATGTACTTATTGGGGTTCCATGAAAGAATTTATCATCATTGGCGCAGGGCAGTCTGGCCTGGCTATGGCGTATAACTTATCGAGCAATAATAAAGACTATCTCATTCTCGATGCCAATGAATATATAGGGGCTCCATGGCTCAAGCGCTGGGACTCTTTAACCCTGTTTACTCCCACTGAATATAACCATCTACCGGGTATGAAATTTCCTTTTCCCAAAGGTTATTACCCCAATAAATATGAAGTGGCAGACTACTTAAAAAGTTATGTAGATAAGTTCTCGATACCGATTGAGTTTAACCAAAAGGTCACCTCGATTAAAAAAGTGAATGGTATTTTTGACATAACTACTGCCAGCACAAGCTATAAAGCCAAACAAGTCATCATTGCCACCGGGCCGTTTCATACCCCTTACACCCCACCTTGTCATGCTGATATTGCCAAAGATGTTGTTCAACTGCACAGTGAAAACTATAAAAGCCCATCTCAACTGCAACAAGGTGATTGTTTAGTCGTGGGTGCGGGTGATTCTGGGGTGCAAATATTATCTGAAATAGCCGATACCGGCCGCACAGTGCATTTTTCTGGCACCAATAAAATCAAAGCCATTCCCCAAGCCTTTTTAGGTAAAACCCTATGGTGGTGGTTCACCAAAATCGGCTTTTTATCGGTTAACCGTTTTAGCAAAATTGGCAAGTGGTTGAGCAGCGGCGTGCAACCTGTCATTGGCACTGACGTAAAATCACTACTAGCAAAAGACAATGTCATCCACATGGGCAGAACCTTGTCAGCCGATGAAAGCAGTATTAAATTTCAAAAAGGCAGTGTGAGTAGCATCAGAAATATTATTTGGGCTACAGGCTTTAAACCCAACTTTTTTTGGATTGACGGTATCTCATTTGATGAAATGAACTACCCCAGCAATTATCGCGGTGTCAGTAATGATATTGAGGGCTTGTATTTTATTGGCTTGCCGTGGCTTTATACCCGAGGCTCTGCCACCCTAGGCGGCGTTTACAAGGATGCGCAGTACTTAATGAATTACATCTCTGAAAACGTTAAAGCGGCTTAAAAGCAGATATCAAGAACGCGCTATTAATATTAATGGCTTGTTCTCTAAAACAAAAAACGGAATGAGTGGCAGCTCATTCCGTTTTTTATTTTTAAGCAAAGTCGTTTAAAAATTCAATTTCTTCTATTGGCCTAACTGATACTTTGCACTTGAGAAGCTAGCAACCAAATGGCTAAGGCAAAAAATATCAGCCCCATAAACTTATTTTGATAGGTTCTAAACTTGTCATTTTTAAGCAGCGGCTTACCTAAACTGCCCACCAAAGCCACCAGCAGTAAATTAAAAGCGAGCCCCATGACGTTCAGTATCAGCCCAAGAGTCAACATCTGCTCGCCTGAGCTGGCACTAAGCTGGGTAGAGACAAACTGCGGCAAAAATAACACAAAAAATATCAGCGCCTTGGGATTAAGCAGGTTACTCATTACCGCGCGGCGATAAAGTAATTTGGCTAAATTATTTTGCTGCTCAATTTCAGGGGCATCAGCTGCGCTGCTGCGCATACAATCCCAGCCCATTTTTAATAAATAAGCGCCGCCTAGCACCCGCAGCACTTCTAATGCCATCGGGTTCATTGCCACTAACGCCGACACACCCATAGCTGCCAGCAAGGTTAAAATAAGCCCAGAGGTCGCATTGCCAAAGCTTGCATACACGCCCACCTTGCGGCCATAACTTAAACTCGAGCTGGCGATCAGCAGCATGTCAGGCCCAGGTATTAGCAGTAAAGCGACCACAGTGGTTAAATAAACAGGAAGTAAAGCCAGATCAATCATGATAAATACAAAATTAGTGATAAAACAGCCGCGGATTCTACAGTTATCCAACATGAATAAAAGTCATCTTGTGTTTAAATGAGATCTTGAGTTGGCAGAGTTTATTTACAGCTAATATTAGAGGCTGATGTTAAAGGCTGATGTTAAAGGCTGAATTAAGCTAAAGATAGCGTAAGCTGAAACAAGCTAAATAGAATTAGCTGCTATTACTTCGCAGCTGCATAGTTCATCAAATTACGGTATGAATCCACATGATACTTGTCACTGCCTCTCACTAAATATAGCCAAAGCTTAAAACACCCAAATCTAAAAAAGTGTTATTGCTGAGCGGCTGCATAGTTCATCAGGTTAAGGTATGAATCGACATAGTACTTGTCACGGTTGGCCGCTAAATAAGCCAATAGTTCAGCATGAGCTTTGGATGATACCGATAAGTAATCACCGCCCACCCCATGAAAAACTAAGTTAATCAGCAAGGTATCTGTAGAGGTATTATTAATATAAGCAATTAACGCTTTACCGGTTTCGCCGGTTGGGTAAATGATGGGGTTAAAGCGTGTGTCAGCGCCGTGGCCTTTAATCGCGGTAAAGAGGTGGTTTACTTTGTTAAGGTACTCTTGACCACCAGTCGAGTCATCATCTAAGCGTAAAGCACTGCCCACCAGTAAATCACCGCAAGGGACGGTATAGGTGCGCTCAGTTTTACCATCAATAGCATTTAAAAAAGTATTAGCAGCACTAAGCTCATCAATCATCTGTGTGACACTATAATGATCAAGGTCTTGCTCTACCTTAACCCAGCCCCTATTGGGCAATGAGGCGCGGCAAGGATGCTGCATACTGTGATTACCTAGCTCATGACCTTGTTTAACTGCAGCTTGCCACTCACTCTTTCGCTGCGCTAATACCGAAGACGTGGAGATAACATAAAAAGAGCCCTTAAAATGATGCTTATTCAGTGCTGGCAACACATTATCTAAATGGCTGTTTAAGGCATCATCATAAGAAAGGCTCACTGCTAGTTTTTCGCCGTTAGGCCAAGTAAACCTTTGAGTTTCAGCTGCCGACGCTGAAAAACAGGCCAATGGGAGTAAGACCATTGACCTTAAAATCTGTAATATTTGTTTATTGATAATCAATTTCGCGCCCATAAAAGTCATGCCAGCCCAGATTTTTATAAATCCAAATATAAAACAAGCTATAAACTAACATATAAATCAGCCTATTATGCATACTCTGACTTTCACTGAGTCGTTATTATTTCGAAATAACAATACGTGGATCTGTGCCTTCATCACAGCCTTCAAGCATCACCAAATAGTCAAAGCTTTCCCCAACGTCAAGCTCTTCTTTCACTTTGCACTTTACTTTACCTTTTTTAAAATTCTTACCACATTGTTCTTTAAGCGGCGAATTTTCGCTAAACTTTAACTTAAATTTGGCTCTATTATTATCGCTCATTTCCCAAGTGATAAAGTCACCTCGCTTAGCGCAGATACACGCTTCAACCCCTTCACATTGCCCTTGCTCACAGCCGCTACCTTCTTTAGGTGTTACCGTGACAGCGCACTCACTGGCAACCAAACTAATGGTTTGATCTTCAGCAAGACTTTGTCGTGAAAACATCCCCAATAGACCTATGAGTGTAACTAAGGTTAATGCTCGAGCTGTGAGTAATGGTTTTATAGTAATATTCATTGCCTTCTTCCTTGTTTTATTGCGTTATGGCATCGCCATGTTGACGTAAACACCTTGAAACTGAATATCTCTAGCCAGCAACTTTTTCGAATAGCCTAATTTAAGGGCATTATCGATATACTGAATAGCCAGTTGTTTTTCATCACAATTTATCGCCGCTATGGCCATATCATAAAAAAGATATGGATCGGGGCTATCTTGTAATTGAGTTGAGGTTATTTTTTGCAATGCCGGTTCACACTCCCCAAGCTCTGATTGATACCTGGCAAACATGGCTTGCATAACATGGTCGTTAGGATTAACTACAAATTGCTCGCGGGCTAATTTATAGGCTTGTTGGTAACTTTCAAGGGCTTGAGTGGTATCACCGGAAAACTTTTCTGCATCCGCTAAATTAGCCCACAACACAGGGTCGTTGGGGCTCAGCTTAATGGCTTTACGATAACTTTGGGCTGCATCAGTAAACTCATATCTAAAAAAGAGTGCTGTCCCAAGGTTTGAGTAAGTTAACGCATTAGGTGCTAAAGATAATGCGGTTTGCCACGCCATAGTGGCCTTTTCTAATTCATCATCAAGAAAATAGGCGCCGCCTAAACTACTGTAGCCATTAGCGTAGTTAGGCTTTAATAATGTGACTTTAAGGTATTTATCTTTGGCTTTTTTATATTGACCATTATTAAAGTAATAATTGCCAAAGCGCTGATAATTTTTCCAGTATCCCGGCTCTAATTGAATCGCATTAGCAAATAAATCCACCGCCTTATCATTGTGACCCAGTTGAGTCTGACTGTCGGCTGCGCCAATAATTGCTTCAATATTTTTAGGGTTAAGGGTTAATGCCTCGTCAAAAAACGCAATAGATTGTGAATAACGGCCACTTAAGCGCTCTAGGTTACCTAAGGCAACTAAGCCTTCTTCTTTTAAATTCGACACCTGAGTCAGTGCATTACAAATTTGCTGGGCTGATTCAAACGTCGCAAGTTTTTTATTTATCTGGTATTGATTTAGATAGGTTTGGCATAAACCAGCGCTGGCTAAGGTAAATTCCCCATCAAATGCCAACGCCTTCATAAAATGAAATTCAGCTTGGGCTAATGTGGCCTGAGTGGGAGCTTTAAACAGCTCGCTTTTACCTTGTATATAACTGTCATAAGCTTTGAAATCATCGGTGCTGATAAGGTCCTGACTATCTAATTCACTCGACTGTGCAATCAGTGATAAGGCATTAAAAAGCTCACGATATATTTGTTTTTGCACCAACAAAATATTGCCGACATCACCTTTAACAACCGAAGACCACACCTGTAAATACGTTTTGATATCAGTAATATGTAATATTATTGAAAATTCACCTGCATTTTCAGTAATGGCGCCATC
The DNA here is from genome assembly GCF_030547195.1 of Shewanella sp. 6_MG-2023. Taxonomy (NCBI): domain Bacteria; kingdom Pseudomonadati; phylum Pseudomonadota; class Gammaproteobacteria; order Alteromonadales; family Shewanellaceae; genus Shewanella; species Shewanella sp. 6_MG-2023. The sequence continues at coordinate 55,342 of NZ_JAUOQU010000032.1, forward strand.
GACTAAATATCGCACCCCGAGTTTTTCGGCATAGGTGGATAGTTTGCTGTTTTGGGGAATTTCATTTACTGCCCGCTGAGACATTAAATTAAAAGCGCTTTGCTTGCTTAAGGCGCTAATCACTTCGCCTTGAAAGGTGGATTCAAAATAATGTGGTAATTGGCTTTGCTCATCAAACACAAAAGGGATAACCGCAATGAGATTATCTTGAATAGGTAGGCTAGTTTTCAGCGCTGCGACCTTGGGTTTTTCATTATAAATAGAGTCAATTAAATGCAGCGATAAAAAGCCACCTAAAATGGACAACGCGCCAATAAAGAAAAAATCAAACGCCAACTGTTTGTAAAACACCTTTTTCTTCGGATGATTTCTATCAGCTTTAAATAAGTCTTTTTTGACCTTAATATCCTGAAACCATGTGTAAATAAGTAATATTGGAAAACCGACAACCAGTACTAAAACAACAATTTTAATGCCCCAATCAGGCACATTAAAAATCGGAAAGATAATGGCTATAATTTGAATAATGAGCCAAGTCATAATCGAAAAAGCCACGCTAACACGAAATAAATTAGAGTTTTTTAACAGGGCAATATTTAAGTGCCATTGCGGTGTATGTGCGCTATCGGCAGAATGCGTGGTAGACAACGGCGCTTTTAACGCAGCACGCTTTCGGTTAAGCGCCTCTTCATCAAGGGGGGCGACTGTCGCGATTAATCGATAGCCCTTTCGGGTAATGGTTTGGATAAAAACAGGGGACTCTTTGTGATCATCTAAGGCGTGGCGAATTTCGCTAATTACATGGCTCAAATTTCTACGCTTTCGATTAAGTTTCCCCCAACCAAAAGCGAGCAATCGCTGACTTGAAAGCAACTGCTCAGGGTTTGAACATAAATATAATAAGATTTCAAAAGCTTTAGGAGGCAAATGACGCCGTTCCCCATGAACAATCACTTCACCATCGTCGGGTAATACCACAATGTCATTTAACACAAAACCTTGACGTAAGTTAGGGTCGATTCCTTCCATATCGCTTTGATTTCTGCCCTTTGAGTCCATAAAAATTGAGCCTTATAGATTCTAATATTTGCTTGATTATGCGGAAACTTCACTGTTAAATGGGGAGAAACTTGATATTAAACTGAATGTTCAGTCTAGGTAGGTTTTGTATATTGCGCAAACCATGTGAGCCCCTTGATTCAGCGATATTAATCACAAAGAAATGGCTCTAAAGCGGCCATATCAGGCAATGTAGCGATATACATGCTATCTGTAATTTTTACCGGTTCACTTTAGTAACTGAAATTACATACATAAGTAGTACAAGATAATAGAGCATTATATGTACTTTAGTTGTACGACACGCTAAGTGAAGTTTTGTGGAGCTCAGTAAACATTAAATGATGCAGATACATGACTTACATCTTTTATATTTTTGTTCAATTTAGCTTTATTGCAGGTTTTGTTGGGTGTTTATAGCATGAGCTATAAACTCTATATGTTTAAGTCACATTTATTTTAAACGCTAAAAGTCATAAATAAAAACGGCAGCCTAGGCTGCCGTTTTTTTATTATCAAAAACTTTAGAAGCTGTAGTGCGCAGAAATTTGCACGTAGCGTGGTGATTGATAAGAGCTCGCTTTCAAGTAATTAGGGCTTCTTGCTGTTGACCCTTGTTCATAATCGTTCACTTGATCAAACGTTGTAGCTTCTTGATTATTGAACACATTGAACACTGTTGCTTTAAGATTCAAGCCTTCTGCCCACATAGGAGAATAGCTTAAGCCTAGATCCGCATTAAACAACCAAGGAGTACGTCCTTCGTCACCACGTTCTGAAAGTTCTTGCTGACCATCGTCATTCATACAATAGAAGCTTGAAGCTCCATATCGACTGAAGTTTGGCGCATCGTAACCTGTTGTGCCATCACCTGTAAGCATATCGTCAGTTTTAACAAAGCCCTGACAACTCATCGGGATACCTGAAACTAAAGAGATATTAGCTGATACTAGAAGCTCTTCAGTGATTTCATATAAACCAAAAGCTTTAAACTGATGCGTTCTATCTGTTGGTAAGTAACCTTCAGATCCATGCATAAAGTTTTGGTGATCGAAATCCTGCGTTGCACCCGGATCTTCCTGAGCTAACGAAGAGTTTACGTAACCTTCAGCATTACCATGGGTACGTGAAAGCACATATGAGAAGCTCGCTTTCCAGCCATTGCTCATTGCTTTATCAGCGGTAAGCTCTAGACCATAATAATCACGCTTGTATTCTGGTAAGCCGTGATATGAATTAGGTGTAGTGACTGACGTTAGATTACCGTCATTCTCAAGATCCATTGCAATGGTGATATCTTCACCAGGATTGATCAACATACAACCAGCCATAGAGTTAGGGTCAAAATTGTCATACCCATTATCTGCAGCCCAATTAGTAAAGCCATCATGACCACAGAAGTCATCCATACCATTTTGAAGTGCTTTAGCTGTAAATTTAGCTCCTGCACTCCAATCGTCAGTTAAGAACTGCTGATAACCAATAATGAACTCATCTTGATACATTGGAGTTAAGTTTTTATCAGCAATACGTTCAGGCTGTGGTACTTGGTTATCGATAATTGGCTCACCAATAATATCACCAATTGTTACTGGTGCTTCAGTTCCATCAGTCTTACGACCATCAGGCAATAGATACCAGCTTTGATTATAGTTTTCGACTCGAGTCGAGCGAATATTTGTATTTGCTGTTACTGGAATATAGCTACGACCAAGGGTTGTAAATAATTTAGCTGAAGAGTCGCCATTTACATCCCATGAGAAACCTAATCTAGGTGCTATAAGGTTACTAGATTCAACGAATGTTTTACCGTTGCCATCCATATTATTAAATGACTCACTACGGACACCTAAATAAACAAGCATATCATGAGGGTGTAACAGATTCTGTGTAACTGCAATTTAGTTAATATGCTTCACAATTCTGTCTTCGAACTCAATAATAAA
>NZ_JAUOQU010000033.1:0-53303 GCF_030547195.1 Shewanella sp. 6_MG-2023
ACCAAGTAATGAGCAATAACTAAAGCCTAGTAGGGTGTTTAACATTTAGCCAACTAGAATGGGTGGCCATGTTAATTCTAGAATGGGTGGCCATGTTAATTCTTAATTATGTTAATTCTTTATTCCGAGAGCTTGGCGAGGATGCCAAGCTCGCTGTCGTTCAGCCTGATTTACTCTTGGTCTCCCCTATCAAATCACAACAACCATGTAAACCAAATGTGGTCACATTTTGATCGCAACATATTGAATTGTTAGTTAAAAGCTTTGGGTTTGGTGTTGGTTGCTTTGTGTGTTTCCACAAGAAATGTACAGAAAGGGTTAAACCATTACCTCGAAATAGCGGCATGTCCCATTAAGTCATTGAACCGGTATTTGACTTTTGTTATACCAACAAAATAAATCCTTTATATTTATAAGCTTACATTAATTAAAGCCATCGAAAGTACACTCGCGCAGCGAAGGTGGTATGCATGGGAGGTAACAAACGCCCCCGCATTATTGCCGATATACGGCAGAAGGGGTTTACAACCATAAAGAGTCAGCTAGGAGGTACACAAATCATCAGGTAAGCAATACTGAGTGACTTGAGGGCTAATCAAGAGCAAATGTAATAATTCGTGGTGATGAATTATCACAACTAAATAATTGCAAATTGAGGTGCTGTTTGAACGTCGAATCTTCATATTCGCCAACGTTATTCAACAAGATAAATCCATAATAATTAATAGGTATAAGTATATGTTTAAAAGAAGTAAATTAGCCGGGGTATTAGCCAGTGTGCTATTTAGCAGTTACCTCTACGCCGCAGAGCCTTATGACAGCAGTAAGTCATATTCTGGTGGTTCTCAGGTCACTGTAAACGATAAATTGTATGAAGCTAAGTGGTGGGCCAATCCTGGTCAGAGTCCAGCAGCTGACTACCCCAATGAATGGGATTCACCATGGAAACTCATTGGTGATACAGATCCAACGCCAGGACCAGGGCCTAGCCCAGAGCCAAGCGACGTGACGCCATTTATTCCGGGACAAACCAAAGTAAATAATGGTGATATGGTCTCATATAAAGGTGAGTGTTTTATCGCTAAAAATAATCCTGGCGTTTGGGAAACACCGTCTGCAAATAGTACATGGTTCTGGGATTTAACCGATTGTCCAGATGATGGTAATCCACCTATCGTATTACCACCTAGCGAAGGCAATCCTATTCTTCCGCCAGATGAGTCAGTAGGTACCCCTGCCAAACCACAAGATCCTGATTCGCCATTGGAGCCAGGAATACCAGGTGGACCAATTGTATTACCGCCGAGCGAGGGGACCCCAATCCTTGCACCAAGCGAGCCTGAAGATCCTACTACGCAGCCACAAGATCCTGATTCCCCACTGGAGCCAGGTATACCAGGTGGACCTATTGTATTACCGCCGAGCGAGGGGACCCCAATCCTTGAACCAAGCGAGCCTGAAGATCCTACTACGCAGCCACAAGAACCTGATTCGCCATTGGAGCCAGGAATACCAGGAGAGCCGATAACGCCACCTGTTGGTGAGTTATGTGATGATTTTAATGTTTACCCAGACTGGACCCGTGGCGATCATGCTGGTGGTGGTGACATCATGGTAAACAATAACATCGCGTATGAAGCGATTTATTGGACTCAATCAACACCAGGTAGCGATAGTTCATGGGGCCATCATTTAAACTGTGATGGCACTGCACCAGGAACAGCTCCGCTGCTTTCATTACCGAATCCATTAGATCCGATTAACTTGGAAGTGGCTGGTTGGCCAAATCATTTAGTTGTAGCAAGTCCATCAACATCAGCACCTAGCTCAATAGTTATTGAAACGGTAACGAGTGATGAGATTGCCGATCTTACTCAATTAACTAGCAGCTTTATCGCTTTGATTGAAGCAAGTGAAAATGCTGAAACATCATCGATTATTATCAAAGGTGATGTGCTTGATAAAGCCACAATGAACAAAGGAAAAGGCCTAGGTTCTATTGCAGTAAAACAAGCCTTAATTCAAGCGATTGATTTCACTGGTGCTGATCTTGACATCGATGACGTTAATGCACTGACAAATGATGCAAAAGGCTGGGCTCAAGCATATAACTTAGTGATCTCAACCCTTGCGCCACAAGCGACATTCGGTTGGACAGTAAGTATTGGTGACTTCGCTTATAACAAACATTCTGGTCGTCAGTCTGTTTGGGATTCTGCATCGCAATACTCTGCAGATATGCTAAAAGATTTCGAACTTTACGAGCCAGAATCAAGCAATAAGGCGGATTTCATTGTTTACACTAAATCGAGTGCAACCCCAGCGCTAGATAGTGACCAATGGCATAACGCTCTTGAGTACGTTAAGCAAGTCAGTGACTACGTTAAAGCGCCAGTAATGTTAGCTGATATCCCAACAGCCCAAGCTGCGCAGTACTTTATGGGTCAAACAACAGCAGAACGTCAACTGCGTAAAGCTGCCTTTAGTAACGTTTTTGCTATCAAGTTTGACCAAGATAGTTCTGAGCTAACCAGCAAAATCGAAGACTACCAACATGCGCAAGTTCCGCTTTATTATGCTGGTGATGACTCTCATGAAGGGCCATTAACCGCAATCGAAGAGTTGAATCGCCAACTCTTGGCGGCTAAAGATGCGATGAACAATGAAGCCTTCTTATTTCAAACTCCACAATCACAGTGGATCCCATCGACAGTATATAAATGGGAAGACTTCCTTGATGGGTTAAGTGCAATGCATAACATCGGGGTTGCTGGCAATAAGTTCTGGCTGATTGATGAGAATGCTGATGACGAGACGAATATCAAATATGCGAAAATCGCCATCGCCGCATTCTTAGCACAAAGTATGCAAGAAACGATTCGCTACAATGCTTGTGATGAAAACAACTGGTCTGAAACAAAGTGGGGGGCTCCTGCGGACTACCCGATGTCAGCAAGTTGTGGTCAGCTAGGTCAGCAATATGCCGATTACGGTGTGAACCCGATCTCTGGTTTAGATCATGCTTATTCTTGTCCACGTGACAACAAGATGGAAGTGAGCGCTTTCACTCATGCTCAGTGGTATGGCGCTCCAGCTCCAGTATTTGCAACACCTGATGCTGTACTGGAAGAGCGTGGCCTACTAGTCAATGGCGCTGTTGGTCGTTGGAGTAACAATGGCCATTGTAATGAAGTGCCAGAAACTATCGATGGTTCGAAGCAAGTATGGGAACGTGAAGAGTGTAAAGTTTACGAAGGCCAAAAAGCCGGTAAATTTATCTGGGACGGCAGTAGCCAAGAAAGTGTTCAAGGCTGTGGCTGGTGGGGCCGTGGTGTGATTCAAACTACGGGTCGTCAAAACTTCGGTACGCTGAACCACTACATGGGCCGTTCGCATGTAGACCCCGATACCATTGGTACAACGATTGATGGCGTAGTTGTAGAAGCTCCACCAGAAAACCCGTTGTATGCCGAATTAGATCTCTGTTCAAATCCAGGGCTGATCTGTAGCTCTGAAGAAAACCGAGAAATAAAATGGATAGCAGGTCTATTTTATTGGGTAACCTCAGTACAAGCTTATCCTGATGAAAGCGGTTTGTATCAAAACTGGAATTACCACAATGAACTTAAAAAGTATGTTGATGGTGGTATGCAGGGTACTCAATTTATTGATGACGTATCAGGCATCGTTAACCGAGGTTGTCCTGATTTAACCTGTGATACTGGTGATGTACACAACGTTGAAGAGCGTCGTGATAACTTCATTAAGGTATTGAAAATTTTAGGTTTGAATCCACAGTAAAAACCGCTAAGAGCAACTAAGATGCAACCAACCAGTGTTATGATTGGTTGCATCTTTTTTTTGTTTTTTCATCCATATTACTGACTTTTTGTATGTGCTTAATTGTCAACATCTGCCGAGCCAGTTTGGGGCATTTTACTTTGGTCGAAAAGATAATTTATTCAGGTGGTTATGCCCTAAAGTGATCCAAAATGCCAATGTATTGATGGATGCCATTAACAATACAAATACAGTAAAAAATTACAAAAGTTTACAAGTAAAAACTCAGATTACTTATAGGTAATTTGAGAGCAATTAATCTAAAAGGATATACCATGAAAAAGACATTGGGAGCAGCAATGCTTATTGCTGCTTGCTTTAGTTTTAGCCCAATTGCAGCCGCTGTTGCAGAGAATTAAAAAGCCACCCATCATTTAGAAGTTATAACATCACGCCTTTCGTTTTAAGTTGCTAACACCTACATTCATTAACTGATGGGATTATTCCAGCCAAAGGACTGAATATTTCATCATTAATCACCAAAATTAACTCATAAACTAAATTCAATCCAGCAGAAAAGCTTGATATCTATCAAGTGGGAAATGCTGTTATTTGAGATTAAGAAATGATTTATTAAGCGCACAACCAGCGCTGACAGTTAGCTGCACCTTGTCGTCGTTTACGGTCTAAATGCTCACAATAGTCAGTTAATGCAGGTAACGCCCCTACTGCACCTTTGAATAAAGCGCCAAACTCAGTGGTGATTTTAAGCCAATTCTCTGCGGGAATGTTCAGCCTATTGAGGATATTCTGACTACTCGCGCTAATGACGCCGCGTTTATCTTCTCGAATAATCCGCCCTGTATCTTCAACCAGCACACTTGTTCAACAAATTAGGGGCAAAGATATGATTCCCAAAAACTTAAAATTTAGATTAGGTAGTACAAATAATGAAAAGAAAATCCTCTAAAGAATTATTAAAAAAATTTTATGGTTTGTGCTGCGTGACTAAAGTCTTTTAAACAAACCTTCGCACTCGTCGATACACCATAAAACTAAAAAGACGAACCAGGCTGTGCTAAAAAAGCTAATTCTTCTATGGTTGATGTTCGACCAAGCAACTCATTTCGATGGGGGTAACGGCCAAAACGTTCAATAATTTTTAAGTGTTTTAATTCAAATTGATAATTAGATTCAAGCCCATTACTTTTAAATAGCGCTAACCCTTGTTGATGCACTTTTAACGACTCACTGTGCATATAGGGCATATACAAAAAAGTTCGCTCGATTGCGGTTAATTGTTGATCAAGCCCCTGTAAAATGGCCTCTTGGGCTAAGGCTAATGCCATAGGATCAGCGCTAAATGCTCGAGCATCATCACGGTAAATATTGCGGGAGAACTGATCCAATATGATAATTTCAGCTAAGCGCCCTTGCAGATGCTGACGCCATAACCATAATTCCCCCGCTATGGCTTGAGTATGTAACTTACCAAAGCGTGTGCGAATTAATTCATCAAAGCTAACATCTTTTTTAAACCATTGGGCAGGCTCAATTTCAGTAAACCAAAAGTTAATAACCTGCTTTACCTCATCCATTCAAACTCCTCGTGGTAAAAATAAATTTTTGGGGCGTATTCTAGGGTTTATTCTATGCTAGATTAAAATCAGGTTTAGCTTAGTCATAATAAAGCCGACCTTACGCTAATAACTGGCTGATACCAAAATACAATGACTGCTATTTTGTTTGATAATTATGGAAAATATATGCCACAAAGCAATACGGATGTAGCTAAAAAAACCGCTAAAACTGACATTAACAATGAAGTTCAACCTAAAGTGACAGCGGCTTCGCCTAAGTCTATTAGGCAAGATCCTCTCATTGCAAAAATGCTTAAGCGTTCGCCGTCAGATATTGCTGATAGTTTTACTGATGCGCAGCTCAATGCGATTAAGCAAGCCTTGGGTCCATCGACTTGGGGTGGTCACTTTCTTGATAGCCGTGGCACCTTTAAGTTTCCTTTTATTAAATGGCGTTTTTATTACGTCTTATTATTAGGTAAAAACAAACGCGCCTATACTCGCCGCGAAAAACGAATATCGCTAGTGATGATGATTACCACTGTCACCGGTTTTATACTTTTCAGCATGTTATTTGGTTTGTTAGCTCTGTATTTATTAAAGTCTGCCTTAGGTATCGACTTGTTTCCTGATACCTCGTTAGGAATTTGGCATTACTTTAAAAGCTTGTTTAACTGATGTGTTTAGACTGAGTTTGGAACGCTGTTTTAATTGATGTTATCAATAGCGATTGTCATAGCCTATTCTCATAGCCAATTGTCAGTGCTTGTTGTAAGCGCCTAGTTACGCAATTGAAAATAAATTTTAACCAATAAAAAACGCGCTAGAGCGCGTTTTTATCTCTGCTTTTCAAGGCACTGATTCAACACCTAACACCTAGTCAATTCATCGCCCTGCTAATGCCGTTGCTGGCGCTATTTTGGTTGCTTTATAGGCCGGATAAATAGTCGCCAGTAAACTCATCACAAAGCCCATACCAACAACCACTAACACATCTTGTTGCTGCAGCTGTGACGGCAAGAAGTCGATAAAGTAAATATTAGATTCTAGTAATTTAATCCCAAAAAATTGCTCAACAGCATTGGCAAACGCGCTCAGATTAAGTGCCAATGTCACGCCTATAGCAGCGCCAATAGTGCAACCTAAAGCACCATTGAGTGCACCTTGCATAATAAATATCGCCATCACTTGGGCACGCTTTAATCCCATTGTCATCAAAATAGCGATTTCGGCGCTTTTATCTCGCACTGCCATAACCAAAGTAGAAACAATATTAAAACAAGCCACGGCAATCACCAGTGCAAGTACCAAATACATCACCATTCTAACCAGCTGAATATCTTGATATAAATGCCCTTGTGAACGAGTCCAGTTATTTAAATGCAAATACTGATTTTGTGCATAACCCAAATCGCGAGTAATGCGCGGCGCACTGAAAACTTTATTAACCGTAATGCGCAGGCCTGTCACTGAGCCCACAGGCAGTTTCAGTACTTCAGCAAGATACGGCAAAGACACATAGGCTTGAGTTGATTCTATTTCTCCACCCAAGTCATACACACCAGCAACCACAAAGCGATGACTTTTCGCCGCAGTTAACTTATTGGTTTGCCCCATATCTGGGGTGTACATTGATAAGGTGTCACCGACCTTTAAACCAAGTTTGTCTAATAAGCTGCGACCAACGACAATGTTGTTGGAGTGAGTACTTAAAGAGGCCCACGCCTGTGCTGGCATAAATTCATCAATGGTTGAAACCTCTTTTTCAAGTTCTGGCTCAATACCATTAAGCTCTAGCCCTTGAAAGCCGCCCGGCTTTTGTACCAAGCCCTGCATTTTAATAAACGGCGCGGTAGCAACAATTTCTGGCATGCTTTTAGCCGTTTCTGCAATGCCTTGCCAGTCATGTAATGGCTCGTTAACGCTCAGCAGTTCACCATGTGCAACAACGCCTAATAACCTCTGCTCTAATTCACGTTCAAAGCCATTCATGGCTGATAACACTAAAATTAACACTGCCACACCCAGCGCAATACCTGCGGTGGAGGCAAATGAAATAAAACCAATAAAGCCGTTAGATTGTCTTGCACGATAAAAACGCCAACCGATAACCAGTGGCAGTAATGACTTCATTATTTCTCTTCCGCTACTTGCTGTAAAACGCCGTCTTTCATGGTTAATTGACGATCCATTTTCGCTGCTAATTTATAATCATGGGTTACCACTACAAAGGCTGTGCCCAGTTGCTGAGCAAGCTCACGAATCAGTTCGTACACACTATCGCCGCTGCTGGCATCTAAGTTACCGGTTGGCTCATCGGCCAATACTAACTTGGGTTTATTAATCAGCGCCCGTGCAATGGCGACACGTTGGCGCTCGCCGCCTGAAAGCTGCGCAGGAATATGCTCTAAACGATGCCCTAGTCCAACTCTCTCTAATAAGGCTGTAGCTTCAGCTAACGATTGCTTTTTATCTCGACCTTGAATAAATGCTGGCATGGCGACATTTTCAAGCGCAGAAAACTCAGGTAATAGGTGATGGAATTGATAAATAAAGCCTAAGTCTTTATTTCTGACTTCAGCTTGTCTAGCTGCGCTTAGCTGATAAAGGTCTTCACCATCTAGCTTCACGGTGCCAGATGTTGGGATATCTAAGGTGCCCATAATATGCAGTAAGGTACTTTTACCTGAGCCAGAGGTGCCGACAATGGCCAATTGCTCACCTTGATAAACCGTTAAATCAACGCTCGAAAGCACCTTGGTGGTGGTTTCACCGTCATGAAATTGCTTAGTGACCTTGTTAACTTCTAATACTACTGGTTGTTTATTCATTATTCATATCTCAAGGCTGTTGCAGGTTGCACTCGCGCAGCCGTTAATGCGGGATAAATGGTGGCAAGTAATGTCATGATAAGAGTGCCAACAACAATGACCATAATTTGTTGACTTGCTATGATCACCGGTAAATTTTGCCCTACTCCAAGTACTGATATACCCAAGACATTAAGCATACTATTTAAATTTAAAGTAATTGTGACCCCAGCTAAGGTGCCTAATGCCAAACCAATAATGGCATTCAGTGAGCCCTGAACAATAAAGATGTTCATCACCGATTGCGTCGTTAAGCCTTGGGTTTTTAGCACTGCTACATCGGTGGTTTTATCTATTACCATCATCACTAATGCCGACACAATATTAAACGCCGCCACGGCAACGATTAAACTGAGCATCAATGACATCATGTTTTTTTCCATTTTTACCGCAGCAAATAAATGGCCAAAATCATCGCGCCAATCGCGGGTTTCAATAGCTATGCATTGCTGAGCTAATTTATCTGTCAATGTAACGCCCATTTCAGGGGCGATGAAGGGATCGGTTAAGTAAACCCGTAATTCATTAATTTCACTGGGGCTTACACGCATTAACCGTCTTGCATCTTGATAATGCACATAGGCTAATACTCCATCCACTTGCGAGCCCATTTCAAATAAACCTGCCACGGTAAATTTACGCTGGCTTGGCACGGGGCCTAATGGTGAGTACACCACCCCATCGCCACTTAAAATGCGGATTTTGTCACCAACATTGATGGATAATTTTCTGGCAAGGTCGCTGCCTAGCACCACGTTGTAACTACCTGGAGTGAGCTGCTCAAAGGCGCTGGAATAGGTATTGGCAACGATGGCTGAAAGGTTTTGCTCATACTCAGGGAACACACCATACACTTGTACAGCGCTGATATTTTTACTTGATTGCACCATAGCTTGAGTCGTCACCGTGGGTGCGAGCCCTTGTACTTGCGGCAATGTTGTTAACGACTTAGCTTGGGTTTGCCAATCACTAAAGCCTGCATCATTAATGAGGGTTAGTTGTGGCACTGCGCCTAAAATTCGCTGTTTAAGCTGACCTTCTAGACCGTTCATCACTGAGCTGACAATGATCAGCGCGGCTACCCCTAAAAAAATGCCCGATACCGCAAAAAAAGTAATGAAAGATGCAAAAGCATTGGCTTTACGCGTCCGCCAATAGCGGTAGCCCATGAATAATGAAAACCGAAAGTTCATAAAGAAAAGTGCATCCTTGGTGTTTATTGGAATAAAAAACAGCAGTTTAATTTAACACAAAGGCTAAAACTTGCTAAATCATTAAGATGGGCATGATAATAGGGGTATTAGTCTGATAAATAAAGAGACAAACCTTGTTAACTGAATCCAATGCATATTTTACCGTGCCCCATGACTTTGCTGTTTATCTTGAAAACTGGTCAGGTTCTCAAGGCATTCCGTCTGAACAAGACTTACGCTCGATGCAATCGGTTGGGCTTAAATTACTGTCAGAAGTCAAAGAGTTAGAAGCAAGCTGTTTACTGCAATTAAGAAGTATTGATAACGATGCTAAAGCTGTGGTCGACTTTCTTAAACTGCAATCACGTAAAGTAGATTTAGTGCTGCATCATGTGCTAGAAAAAGAAGTCCAAAGCGGTGAAAAATTCCAAGGCAGCCATTTTGGTGGTAGCGGCATCAGTTTAATTACCCCTAAGCCACTGACCATTGGTGAGTATTTTAAAACCTCGATTTATATCAGTAGCGAGTTAGTGGCCATTTTGTGTCTTTGTCAGGTGAGCCAATGCAAGCTCATTAACTTTGATGATGACGCAGAGCAAAATAATAAAAGAAATCAGCCACAATATGCCGTCAGCTTAGATTTTAGTCAGATTTTAGATGCCGATGTAGAGCAACTGGTTAAAGCCAGCTTAACAGTGCAGCAAAAAATGCTTCAGCAGCGCAAACAAATTCGCCAACAAGCAGCCAAATAACACATATTGCCTGCATATTGTTTTAAGCTTGCTTATAATAGCTATCATAATCTGGTGCTAATCAACTATCGCCAATACAAATTTAGCCAAGCCTGATTGGTTTTGATGATCACAATCTGCGGGCTAAATTTATCACTTTTATAAAAGAAGTTAGTTAGATATTCAATGAAGAATTTTAGCGTTCTAACACCGCCAAGTGTAAAAAAAGGCCAACAGTTTCAAACCTTAACAACACTGGGGGGGGTCTCACAAGCTATTACGCTTTCTAGCCTAATTTCCCAGCATTCGGGTACTAGTCTGGTTGTTACCAATGACACCCCAAGCGCATTACAGCTTGAGGTTGAACTGCGTTACCTTCTGGCAGAATCTGACATCAATGTGTGTTTATTCCCAGATAGAGAAACCCTGCCTTACGACAGCTTCTCGCCCCATCAAGACTTGATTTCACAGCGCTTAGAAACCTTGGCAAAAATGAGCCAGTCACATCACAATGTGATAATCGTACCGGTGAACACCTTGATGGTGAAGTTACCGCCAAAATCGTTTTTAACCTCCAATGTCATGCTACTTAAAAAAGGTGACATTTACGGCTTACAGCAGGTTAGGCAGCACCTAACCGACACCGGCTACTACTTGGTTGATCAAGTTTATGAGCATGGTGAGTTTGCGATCCGTGGCTCGATTTTAGATATTTTCCCTACGGGATCTTCCCAGCCTTTGCGCATTGAATTATTTGACGATGAAGTAGAAACCATCCGCTATTTTGATGTGGACTCTCAGCGCTCAAAAGAAGAAATTGATTCAATACGCATGTTGCCCGCAAAAGAGTTCCCTACCGATACAGCGGGTATTGAAGGCTTTAGACAACGTTACCGTCGCCGCTTTGAAGTGATTTCAAAAGAAGCGGAATCGGTTTATCAGCAAGTGAGCCGTAATTTAATGCCCGCGGGTATTGAAAACTATTTACCGCTATTTTTTGAAGAGTGCGCCACTTTATTTGACTATATTCCTCAGGATACTCAACTGATCACCCTTGGGGATATTGAACAAGCCAGTGAGCATCATTTAACTGAAATTAAAACTCGCTATGAAGATCGCCGCGTTGACCCGTTAAGACCGTTACTGGCGCCCCAAGAGCTATACATACTCACCGATGAGTTATTTGCAGCCTTTAAAAAATACACCCGCTCGCAAATTAGCACGCCTAACAAAAATGCCGAGGGCGAGCTTGAGCTTATTGTAAAAGCCAAGCAGGCAAATGTAGCCAGGCTGCCTGATGTTAATGCCAACCATAAGCTCAAACAGCCGTTAATTAACCTGCAAGCGTACACCAAGGCCCAAGGTCAGACTAAAGGACAATTATTATTCAGCGCTGAATCTGAAGGGCGACGTGAAGCCTTAATTGAATTGCTTGGCAAAATTGACATCAAACCTAAGTTATTTAGCCATTTAAATGCCTTTATAACCGCTAAAGACAACATAGGTTTAATCGTCTCGCCGTTATCACAAGGTTGCATGTTACTTGACACCCCTAAAGGTGATATCAGCGTAATTTGTGAAACAGAGTTATTTGGCCAACGAATTTCTCAGCGTCGTCGCCGTGAAAAGCAAAAACAAGTTAGCTCAGATGTACTGGTAAAAAACTTAGCAGAGCTTAAAGTCGGCGAGCCTATTGTGCATTTAGAGCATGGTGTTGCGCTTTATCAGGGGCTTGTCACCTTAGATACGGGCGGCTTAGTGGCCGAGTACCTGCAACTTGAATATACCGCAGGCGATAAGCTGTATGTCCCAGTGTCATCGCTGCACCTTATTAGCCGTTACAGCATTGGCGCCGATGAAAAGCCGACATTAAATAAACTGGGTAATGAAACCTGGTCAAAAGCCAAGAAAAAAGCCATTGAAAAAATCCGCGATGTGGCGGCTGAATTACTGGATGTTTACGCTAGACGCCAAGCTCGCCCGGGTGATGCGCTAAAAATTGATGCAGAAGAATATGCCCAATTTTCACAAGGTTTCCCCTTTGAAGAAACCGTCGATCAAGAAACTGCAATTGAAGCCGTACTAAGCGATATGCAAACCCCAATGGCCATGGACCGCCTTGTGTGTGGTGACGTTGGTTTTGGTAAAACCGAAGTTGCGATGCGCGCAGCATTTGTGGCGGTCAATGCCGGTAAACAGGTGGTGGTGTTAGTGCCAACTACCCTACTTGCACAGCAACACTATGAAAACTTTAAAGATCGTTTTGCCGATTGGCCAATGGTAATTGAAGTGATGTCGCGGTTTCGCTCAGCTAAAGAGCAAACTCAAGTGCTGCAGTCATTATCAGATGGCAAAGTCGACATTGTCATTGGTACCCATAAGTTACTGCAGGCTGAAGCAAACTTTGAAAACTTAGGCTTATTGGTTATTGATGAAGAACACCGCTTTGGGGTGCGCCAAAAAGAAAAGATAAAAGCCCTGCGGGCTAATGTCGATATCTTAACCCTTACTGCCACGCCGATTCCACGTACCCTAAATATGGCCATGTCGGGTATGCGTGATTTATCCATTATTGCCACCCCACCGGCTAAGCGCTTAGCAGTAAAAACCTTTGTACGTGAGTACGATATAGCCACGGTAAGAGAAGCTATTTTGCGTGAAATTTTGCGTGGTGGGCAAGTTTATTTCTTACACAATAATGTCGAAACCATTGAAAAATGCGCTGAAAACATTCGCCAATTACTGCCTGAAGCTCGAGTGGTTACCGCCCACGGCCAAATGCGCGAACGTGAACTTGAAAAAGTCATGTCAGAATTTTATCACCAACGTTTTAATGTGCTGGTGTGTACCACCATTATTGAAACCGGAATTGATGTTCCCAGTGCTAACACCATTATTATCGACAGAGCGGATAAGTTTGGTTTAGCACAATTGCATCAATTACGTGGTCGTGTGGGCCGTTCACATCACCAAGCATATGCTTATTTGATGACGCCGCACCCTAAATTAATGAGCGCAGATGCCCGTAAGCGATTAACCGCCATTGATGCCTTAGAAGACTTAGGTGCAGGCTTTATGCTCGCCACTCAAGATTTAGAAATTCGCGGCGCCGGTGAATTACTCGGTGATGAACAAAGCGGCCATATTTCTAAAATTGGTTTTAGCTTGTACATGGAAATGCTTGAATCAGCAGTAAAAGCATTAAAAGAAGGTAAAGAGCCTTCACTAGATTATATGCTTAAATCCCAGTGTGAAGTTGAATTACGCATTCCAGCGCTACTGCCTGATGATTATGTTTCTGATGTTAATATGCGCTTATCGCTTTATAAACGCATTGCTAACTGCGAAACTGAACGCATGCTTGATGAGTTAAAAGTTGAGTTTATTGACCGTTTTGGCATGTTGCCAGAACCGACTAAAAACTTAATGGAATTAACCTTATATAAGCATCAGGCAACAGCTTTAGGTGCAACAAAGATTGAAATGCATGCCAAAGGTGGCAGCATTGAATTTAGTGACGACCATAAAATTGACCCAATGTTTATCATTGGCTTATTACAAAGTCAGCCACAAATTTATCGAATGGAAGGCCCAAATAAGTTAAAGTTCACCTTGCCTGCTGAAACCAGCAAGCAACGACTAGACTTAATTAAGACCTTGCTCGAGCAACTTGATAAACATCGTACTGGAGAAACTAAATAGTGCTGCGTAACATTGCTTTTTCTATTGCCGCTATATCGGCACTATCGACACCAATGCAAGCCCAAGCTAAAACATGGTTTGAGGTTGAAGTATATGTGTTTGAAAGACAAACCAACAGTGTCGAAAAGTGGCAAGACGATAATGCAGCGGCGCCAAACCGAAAGAATATCGATTTGATCACCCCAATGATCAGTAACGATATTACCGGGGTTGCACTAGGTTTAAACGGCTGCACCTCAACTGACTGGAGTAGCAGCGAAATCGACTGCCAAGATCCATTAGTGAGCGCCAACAAAACCGCCTTTCCAAGCCAAGTGCCATTTTCTATTGCTGCTGCGAGTGAGCAGCAAGCCTATTTAGGTGATGGTCCTGTATTACTGGCTGAGTCTCAAAGTGAATTTGGTGAAATCATCCAAGCGGTACGCCGCGAGTCAAACGTGCGCAGTTTACTTCACCTGACTTGGCAACAAGATATGCAATCTCGTAATCGTGCCAAACCGATACGTATTTTTGCAGGTAAAGATTACTCTGAAGACTTTGAATATTCTGGCAATGCTATTTCTGAGCAAGTAGAGGATGAATTTTCAGGCTTTGATTTTAATTCAAGTTTTGCCAGTTTAGCGCCAGAGCCTCAAACCACTCCAGTGTGGGAATTAGACGGTAATATTAATATTTACCTAAGTCATTATTTGTTTATTGAAACCAACTTAGCACTGCGCCAGCCGATCCAAAAGCAAACAGCGTCCAGTGAATACTTTCAATACACTGAGCAAGCTGATATAGACAAGGTAATGAGTCCATTTTTACAATCGATTCCTATGGTGCAAAACCGCCGCGTGAGAAGTGGTGAAATCCATTATTTTGATCATCCAAGGCTCGGCATTGTGATGCAAATCCGTAAAATGGAACAACCGACGGAAACTCGTCCTGTGGCGTTATTGCTTGATGACACTGAGGTAAATACCGCGGTTACTGATACCAATCTTGATGCTATTGTTGATGCTATTGTTGATACTGAGGCAGAAAGCGGCCCTGAATCCATGGTTGAAAACGCAGTCGCAACTGAAGAGCGGACGCTGAAAAGCTTTTAACTCAAACCACTATAAACCTCTAGAAAAAAAACAGCTAATCATAGGATTAGCTGTTATCACAAGTCTCTAGTAAAACTTAAAAAAGCCCTAGAAATAAAGTTTTTAAAATAATATGACAGTGAGCTTGGGTCGCATGCCAAACTCACTGTATCAATATGTAACATAGGCGCTGCGGTTTTACTATTGTCTCACGTGTGACTGGCCGTTAATTAACCAGCCATAATTTATCGTGCAACTGCAAACAAACTCTGTCGTTTAACAGCAAGCCAAACTTAACCGCTCAAAAATCATCTAAGGCTCAATTTCTATTATTTTTTTGCCGCTAATATTTGCTTTGCCAATTGCTGCGCATGTTGCCAGCGCTCAGACTGTTCAAGGGCATTAATCACCTGCTTAGCATTCGCTCTTAATGCGAGTGCAGATTTAAATTCGGACAATTGCTCAGGCCAAGTAAACTCGGTTAATAAGGTTTTAACCCCTTCAGGATCATTACAAACCAAAATCATATTACAACCTGCTGATAATGCTGCTTGGGCTCTGCCAATATAATCGCCAGCAAAACTTGCGCCTTTCATGCCTAAATCATCTGAGAAAATCACCCCGTCAAATTTAAGCTCTTTACGCAGCACCTGTTGCAGCCAATAGTTTGAAAAACCTGCCGGATTTGGATCTACTTGCGAATAAACCACATGGGCAGGCATAACGCCATTTAGCTGCTGCTGGCCTATTAACTGCTTAAAAGGCTGCATATCATGATTAAAAATAGTCTCTTTAGTGCGCGTATCTACAGCCATCGCCACATGGGTATCTGCTTTTACACTGCCGTGACCGGGAAAGTGTTTACCCACTGTCGCCATACCCGCTTGAGTCATGCCTTGAATAAAGCTGTGCGCTAAACTGGTCACTTGCTCAGGTTCGGCGCTAAAGCTGCGAGTGCCAATAACATCACTGATACCATTAACATCTAATACTGGCGCAAAGCTTAAGTCGATATCACAAGCTAAAAGCTCAATCGCCATTAAAAAGCCTAACTCTTGGCTCCAACGTTTCGCAAGCGCCATATCGCCCTTGGCGGCAGGCAAAATATCCCCCATGGCTGGTAGCAGAGTAAACTCTTCACGAAAGCGTTGTACCCTGCCACCTTCATGATCAACCGCAATCAATAAATCACGGCGAATATGTCGAACAGATTTAATCAAAGCCTGTAATTGTGCTTTATTAGAAAAATTGCGTGTAAATAATATAATGCCGCCCACTTTATCGTGGCTTAATAGCTCGGCTTCTTCTTCGCTGACCGTAACGCCAGCCAAATCCATCATTAGATAACTCACGCTTACTCCTAAAATATCCTGTTAAATGTTAATTACCACTGTCATTGTTGATAAATTTAAAAACAACACCTTGATAACTGACGCTGCAATAAACTCACCTAATCTGAACCACTATGCATAAGAAAATCTAATGAAGTATCTCGTAAAAAGTATGGGATACTGCAGTTAAATGGCGCCATTGCTCTAGATAAAAATACCAGCTACTTAGGCTATATTGCTTGGTATAATCGCAGTTAATTGCAAACTTAGTCTGCCAAATTAACGCCATTATGCCGCTAAATTTTAATTTCCCTAAGGAAATTCCCAATAAAATGACCCGTTACAGGGAGATAACTAACATTGCCGCACAATTTTCACTCACTGCGAGCGCTAGAATAAAACGCCAAAAAATTTAAACGACTAAAATAATAAAAACTGATTAAAGGTTAATAACAATGATTAGTGTATTTGATATGTTCAAAATCGGTATTGGGCCTTCAAGCTCCCATACTGTTGGCCCGATGAAAGCGGGTAAATTATTTATGCAGCACTTAAGCGATCAAGGCTTGCTGGCACAAACTGACGAACTACAATCGCAACTGTTTGGCTCTTTAGGCCAAACAGGTAAAGGCCATGGAACTGGTAAAGCGGTCATTTTGGGCTTAATGGGTGAAGATCCTGATACCGTAGATACCGATGCGATTGATGCCATACTGGAAAAAGTTTCAGCCGAACAAACCCTTAAAATTGCCGATGGCCGCCTAGTCAAGTTCACTCGAGACAACGGTATTACCTATCATCGCCGTAAAAGCCTGCCTGCCCATGCAAACGCCATGACCCTATATGCGTTTAGCAAAGGTGAATGCATTTATGAGCGCACATATTACTCAGTCGGCGGCGGATTTATTCTAGATGAAGATGAAATTACCCAGCGTGATGCCTCGCCTGCGACCCCGATAAAATCCGCCCCTTATGATTTTAATTCTGCCGCGCAGTTACTGGATTTGTGTTGTGAAAATGGTTTAAGTATTTCTTCACTCATGATGTCAAATGAGCTAAGTATTGCCAGCGAAGAGGACGTTAAACAAGGCTTGTGGAATATCTGGCAAACCATGAAAACCTGTATTGAACGTGGTTACCAAAAAGAAGGCATGTTACCCGGAGGTTTAAAGCTGCGCCGCCGCGCGCCAGCTTTATATCGCCGCTTGCAAGCAGAAGGCCGTAATAACAATGACCCATTAACCGCCATGGACTGGGTTGATTTATTCGCATTATCTGTCAATGAGCAAAACGCCGCTGGCGATCGGGTCGTCACTGCACCAACCAATGGCGCTGCTGGCATTATTCCGGCAGTATTATGCTACTACCACACCTTCGTTCAAGAAGTTGATGAGGAAGTCTGTTGCCGCTTCTTATTAACCGCGGCCGCTATTGGTATTTTGTATAAGAAGAACGCCTCTATCTCGGGAGCTGAAGTAGGCTGTCAGGGTGAAGTGGGCGTGGCTTGCTCAATGGCAGCAGGTGCACTCACTGAAATAATGGGCGGCACTGTCGAACATGTGGAGAATGCAGCTGAAATTGGTATGGAACATAACTTAGGTTTAACTTGCGACCCTGTTGGCGGCTTAGTACAAGTGCCTTGTATTGAACGTAATGCCATGGGCGCAGTAAAAGCCATCAACGCTTCACGTATGGCATTGCGCGGCGATGGCAACCATAAAGTCACCCTAGACAAAGTCATCAAAACTATGATGGATACCGGTAAAGATATGCGCAGCAAATACAAAGAAACCGCCAAAGGTGGTTTAGCAGTCAACATTGTTGAATGTTAAGCGCTTATTATTAAGCTAATAATGCTCACTGCTCAGGGTAAGCACAAGATCTTAGTAAAGTAATTAACTTGCTGATGGATTAATTACTCGAATTAAAAAGAGGCTGCAAAGCCTCTTTTTTAATGATATTTTCAGCCTTATCTCGTAAGTATCCCTGCCAAACACAAGCTAAAAAGGATTAGACATATTTTTATTGGATAAAAACCATAAAGTCCAATTTATAATTAATTCGTTGCCAGCTTTTAATAAAACTTACAGTTTAACTCACCAGTAGCATCACATATAAGGAAATATCATGCTCAGTGTCGAAGACCATTATGAAACGTTATTATCTGACGTATACACATGGCTGATGGGCGGTTTTGCTCAAGCAAAACAACAGAATATCGCCTTCTTTAGCCATCGTAATATTAAACCAACAGGTTCAGGCATTGCAGTCGATCTCGGTGCAGGTTCGGGGTTTCAATCAATCCCGTTAGCCGAATTAGGCTTTAATGTCACCGCCATCGACCTAAGCCGAAAATTATTAAATGAGCTAACATCTAACGCCAAAACCGTTGACATTAAAACCATCAAGGATGATATTTTAAATTTCCCACATCATCTGAGTGAACCTTGTGAATTAATTATCTGCATGACAGACACTTTGACCCATCTAAAATCAAAATCTGATGTTTTAGCCTTACTGCAACATGCATTTACTTCACTTGAAGATAACGGCAGCTTGATATTAAGTTTTCGAGATTTATCCAATGAACTCAAAGACACCGACAGGTTTATTCCATTAAGAAGTGATGAAAATATCATATTCACCTGCTTTTTAGAGTATGAAGCTGAAACAGTTAAGATCCATGATCTGGTACACCTAAAAACTAATGGCACATGGACGCTTAATAAAAGCTGTTATCGTAAATTGAGGTTATCAGTCCCATGGGTTGAAGCCGAGCTTTTGAACATTGGTTTTGAATTACAAGAACCAAGTGAAAACGGTGGATTTCAAACCATTGTTGCCGTCAAGAAAGTCACAGCCGAACATGAACGTTAACAAGGGGTGGTAGTACACATCATCATAAATAATCCAAAAACAAAAAGTCCGTTGGTGGTTAGCCAACGGACTTTTTGTTTGTGAAACGTGATGATATTTAATATAAATGCCATTCATATTTCACTATCTGGCAAGCTATTGATTTTACACAACTGATGCGGGCAGTAAATGCAATGAATCAATATCTTCAATCAATTTGTAAGCCATTAGTGGGGAGGCTAACAACTCAAATTGATTACGCTTCTTTAGCGTCAGCTGGCATTTCTTTAGCTTCAGCTTCAGCTACTTCAGGAAGTGCAGCAAGAAAAAGTGCACTAGCAAATAAATTTTTGAATGCTGTCATGTCATATTCCTTCAATTTAAACGGTTAACTGGTTTCTATGAAATAGACTATATTCTTAGGTTATAAATAAGTAAAATGACAAAAAATTACCTACTGGATTCCATATTGGCATGAACATATCAATTAAAAACTTACAATGTTTTTTAACTGTGATTGAGGTTGGTCACTTTACCCTCGCCGCTGAGCAACTTTATATGACGCAGCCGACCTTGAGTAAAACCATTAAAAAAATGGAACAAACCCTTGATCAGACATTGTTGATCCGTAACAACCAAAAAGTGGAAGTCACTGAAGCGGGTTTATTGCTGGCTAAAAGCGCTCAGCAAATCGTTGGTCAGTGGAATCGAATGTATGAAGATATGAATGCATTAACCGGTTTAAGAATTGGTCGTCTGCGCTTAGGTTTAAGCCCTATGACTGGCGGGATGTTTATTAATATGCTGGCATCTTTTACTCGCACTTATCCCGGCATTGATGTCAATGTGTTGGAGGTTGGCGGCGTTGCGGTCGAAAAAGCCCTACTCAATGACAGTTTAGATATTGGCGTAACCGCTTTGCCATGCAGTAACACTGACGAATTTAATATCTTACAGCTGCAAAGTTACCCACTCAATGTATGCGTGCATGTTGAGCATGAACTGGCAAATCACAGCTGTATTCATTGGCAAGATCTCACCGGACTGCCTTTTGTGCAATACAACGACCAATTCTCTATCGGTAAAGTGATCAGTCAAAGTTGCCAAGATGCCGGTTTCAAGCTCAATGTGGTGTCTCAAACTGGGCAGTGGGAATTTATGGCGGCAATGGCCAAGGCCAAAATGGCTTTTGCCATCTTACCGGCACCGATTTGTAAGCGAGTTACCTCAAAAAAATTAATTTTTATTCCCTTAGCTGAACAGGTCGCTTGGGAGTTAGCCTTTATTTGGCGTAAAAATTTACCCTTAACCGCTGCGGCCGCGGCTTTTATTGCTCAAGCAAAACCATCTTATAAAGAAGATAGTTAACTTGCTCTGTAAATCATCGCACTAATAAGGGTCATGACGCTAAGTAAGGTTAACTTTGCAGCTTAAATTCGCCAGCTATACTTATTAGGTTATTTGAATTTAAGCTGAGTACACCCTATGGGCTCTGAATATGAAAAAGGTAAGATCGAAAAAAGCATTTTTGTTCGCTTTGCAGCAGCTGCAGGGCTAAATTTTCAATCGGTTGAAAAACAGTCCCCTGAAGAAGGAAAGCCTGATTTAAAATGCATGACCGATGGCAAGGTTATTTACTTTGAATTAACTGAGGCTTGCTCTGAAGATGTGGCCAAAGCCATCTCGCACCCTAAAAGCATTAATTGCAATGACTTAAGCGCAGAAAAAAGCACAGACAAAAGCACTGCCACATCAAGCAGTACAACTAATTACCCTAGCGACACTGACATTAAAGATTACACCTCTGAAACCTATAAAAAGAAGATCAATAAACGCTACTCGGTATCAGAGCCCATTGATTTACTGATTTATAATGTCGGCAGAACCTTACTTACCGATGATGTATTAGTTAACAATGTCAAAGCCTTAGCCAAAGATAATAAAGGCCCTTTTCGAAAGGTGTGGTATTTTGGCGAACATGTCACTGAGCTATAGTACTTAATTTTAGTACTTAATTTTAGTACTTAATTTTAGTACTGAGTATTAGTACTGAGTATTAGTACTGAGTATTAGTACTGAGTATTAGTACTGAGTTTTGTTTTTGTGCAGTAACATGCTCAGGATTGATGACCGTAGTCACTCATATACTATGATGACTCGTCCGGTCGATTTAGCCCTAATCAATAAGGGCAGGATGACTAATTAATAAGGGCAAGATGAACACAAACAGTGTTAATCATGCCCGTAATAAATCATTGCTTTAATTAAGTCATTATTAATTAGACTTTAGCTACTTAAGCCTTATTTATACCTTAGTTTTCCAAACGCTTTCAATAAACAGTTAAAACGCTTCATAGGCATTGGCGGCGATAGGCTTGACTGCCTTCATCGCTGATACTCAATACTGCACTAGCATCTTTGATAATACAGCGACCATCCTCTACTTTGGAAGTTATATTGGTGCCATTATATTCAAAGGCTTTAACGCTACATTGCTCAAAATTTAATGCATCGGTTACGGTTTGACTACCATGATCCCAGTTAGAAAACAGTGTATTACCTTCACTCCAAAAAGTATTTTCAGCTTCAATGCTAAAATCACATGCTTGAAACCTTAAGGCATATATTGCCCCTGTCACACCTGCGCCGCCGCCCATGTTGACAGTAATAGTGCCCTGCTCTCTATTAGTATCAACCAATGACATTGAGCGGCTAAAACGTTCCTCTGAAGCTAAAGATAAATCAAAGCCGCCCTCGGTTTCATTAATGCGGCTATAAGATTTAACGCTTTTATCGGGGTTTAAATACAATACATAGCCCACCCCTGCGCCATATTGATTCGCGCCAGTGATTAAATCGGCCACGCCATCACCATTTAAATCACCAGCTGCCACTAAGGCATGGCCAAAGTGTCCACCAGCAGTGCCATTAGGGTTTGAATCTAAGGGAATGGTTTCATCAAAGCCTGCTAGACCTGGAGCAATTTTCAGTTTATCTACAACTTCATAAGTGTCGCTATCAAGAGACAAAACCCAAATAGCACCCATACCACTGTCTGACTCAAATGCACCGACTGCGAGCTCTTGAGTACCATTATTATCAAGATCCCCAAGCAACGCTGACTCTCGACCGCCAAAACTATCATTGGCAGTTAACCCATCACCAAAGCCACCCTTATTGCTGCCTATGATGACGATATCATCATCAATAACCTCTGCATTTTCATCAAAAAATAACAGTTGAATGCTGCCACCATCAACACTACTGGGTTGGGCGGCCACTAAATCGATTTTACCGTCTTCATTTATATCCCCAATAGCGCTCAGACCTTGAGCCACAATACCGCCATTTTTAACCATGGATTTGACTGTGCCATCGCGATTAAGGTGCAGAATGTACACAGCCGGTATACTGGCTGCGGGCGCCGATACGGCAATATCGGGAATAGTATCGCCGTTGTAATCACCAATGCCAGCAACGCCATAACCAAAAAAATCGCCCTCATCTAGGCTATCTGAAAACCGGCCTTGCACCATGGAGATTTTTTGATTTGCCTTGACGGTACCGTCTTGATTCATAAATAAAATATACACAGCACCGGCATCCGTTGCGCCGTCATCATCCGAGCGAGCACCGACGACCAAATCATCAATACCATCACCATTAATATCACCGGCATTGTCATGATCGCGGCCAAAACGATCGCCACTGTCCAAATCTGCTAAAAAACCAGACTCACCTTCGGCAATACGAACAACCTCACTTGGGCCAAATGCTACAAAGTCGCCTAAACTGGGTTCAGTGGGAGTGGTCTGCGGCGGTGTGCTGGTTGGTGGATTGACTATCTCGTCTGTGGGTAAGCCAGTACTATCATCTGAACCGCCGCAAGCTTGCAGCGCCAGTGTTATTGTTACGAGAAGTGTGAATAAGTTTGGTCGCGATTTATTGTAATCCATCAGTATTCCCTATTGCTGAAGTTGTTATTGTTAATTTGGATATCTCGAGGCTGTTTAGGTCGCTATCAAAATGTGACCTTGCGCACTTTTATAATGATTTTTTAATCAACACATTGTTCTTAAATCATTATAAATGAAAAGCTAGCCAAACTACGTCAAGACAAGTTAAAGAAATGTAAAGCGGGTAGTCGCGATAAAATAAAGGTGTCAGCGGATTTGACCACAAGGCGGATTCTGAAGAGATAAAATAGCTAACGTTAAATAATCACCTTGAATTATACCTCTTTGGGGCTAACTCAAAAATTGAGTTCTTAGATATTGATGACGTCAGTTAGGCAGTAAAAAGAGCCTTGGGGGGCTTATCAAAAGCCATAAAATACTTGAGCAGCAAACAATCACAACAGACAATTTAACTTCTTTAACACAAAATTACAGAATAATCGCATTGTAACCATGCTAAAAAATGAGATCTTCATCACTATAAGTGATACCCGCTACAATTACAGCTCACACTTTGAGCTAGAGTATTAAACAATGTTCATCTAGATGATCTCGATCAAAAAGCAACATCCCTAAATGCAGTCTATTGTAGCCACTTTAGCAAAAGCGAATAATGGGTTTACGCTTTCGTTAACAAAGTCACTTAAACTAGTAAAAATCTAAAATATTATAATATGCACTCCAATAGAGGTACGCATGACCATATTACAACTGCTCGCAAGTCTGACACCAATCATCAGTGTCATGGTGTTTTTAGTTTTATTACGTATGCCCGCATCGAAAGCGATGCCGATATCTATGGTAGCTACCGGCTTAGCTGCTTTATTTATTTGGCAAATGGATACCACTTTAATCGCCGCCTCAGTGGTAGAGGGACTGTTATCCGCACTCACTCCTCTCACCATCATTTTTGGTGCTGTATTTTTACTTAACACCCTTAAATATTCTGGTGCAATGGATACTATCCGCGCTGGTTTTACCAATATTAGTGCTGATGCTCGTGTTCAGGTCATTATTATCTGTTGGTTGTTTGGCTCATTCATTGAAGGCTCAGCTGGTTTTGGTACCCCTGCAGCGATTGGTGCGCCACTATTAGTGTTACTGGGTGTTCCGCCGATTGCATCTGCCGTTGTGGCATTGATCGCTGACTCAACCTCTGTGTCATTTGGTGCTATTGGTTTGCCTGTGCTATTTGGTATCGAGCAAGGATTAACTGAAGGCGGCGTGAACATGGCTGCTGTTCAAATCGCCCAACATGGCGGTAATTTTGCTGACTACGCTCAGTATATTGCAATGCACATGATCACCATTGACTTAATCACTGGTAGTTTATTGCCTTTGGTCATGGTGTGCGTACTAACCGGGTTCTTTGGTAGAAACAAGTCTTTCCTTGAAGGTCTTCAAGTTTGGAAGTTCGCTATTTTTGCCGGCCTAGCATTCACTGTACCCGCTTGGTTAATTAACTATTTTGCAGGTCCTGAATTCCCATCAGTGATTGGTGCATTAGTCGGCATGGCTGTGGTTATTCCTGTAGCTAAAAAAGGTTGGTTACTGCCATCAAAACCTTGGCATGATTTTGCTGAATCTGACTTTGATAATGCCGCGGTAACAGAGCAGTCTGCTACCCCTGCTAAATTCAGCCAAATGGCAGCATGGTCTCCTTACCTCATCATGGCTGCGTTATTGGTCTTGTCACGTGTTGTTGAACCATTCAAAGCCTTCTTAAACAGCTTCAATATCAGCTGGACTGGCTTACTCGGTACTGAATTAAAAGCAGGTTTTGCGACCTTCTATGCCCCTGGTATTTTCTTTATCGTGGTATGTTTAATTGGTTTTGTATTATTCAAAATGAATAGCAAATCTATTAAGCAATCATTCACCACATCTTGTTCTTCAATGCTGCCTACGATTATTTCTTTAGGTGCTTCAGTACCTATGGTGAAAATTTTCCTTAACTCAGGTGAAAACAGCGCAAACTTAGCATCAATGCCTGTAGCACTAGCTGACTTACTGGCTAACACTATGGGCGCGGTATGGGCATGGACAGCACCGGTTGTGGGTATCTTCGGTTCGTTCTTATCTGGCTCTGCCACTTTCTCTAATATGATGTTCTCTGGACTACAATATTCTGTTGCAGACAACATTGGAATGAACCATGCGCTAGTTTTAGCACTCCAAGGTATTGGCGCTAACGCAGGTAACATGATGTGTGTCATGAATGTTGTTGCTGCTGCTACTGTTGTTGGCATGGCAGGTCGCGAATCAGAAATCATTCGTAAGACCATGCCTATCGCACTAGTTTATGCCTTTGTTGCTGGTACTATCGCAGTCGCTTGGGGCGGTTTCTAAGATTGAATTAATTGCAAGCAATCATCAGGTTGCTTGCTCTCATTGTAGATAACAAAATATGAGTACAAAATATGACTATTAATTATCAAACAGTCATGGATGAGTTATTGGTTAAGTTAGGCAAAGATGCCGTTAGTAACGACCCTGTACGTCGTTTCGCTTGGTCAACAGATGCAAGTTATTTCAGAATTGTCCCTGAAATTGTTGTTCATGCAGATGACGTCGAGCAAGTTAAAGCCACGCTAGAAATTGCCAATAAACATCAAGTCCCTGTGACTTATCGCGCTGCTGGTACCAGTTTATCAGGCCAAGCCATTGGTGAAGGTATTTTGCTTATCTTAGGTCATGATGGCTTCAGAAAAATTGAAATCACTGAAGACAGCCAAAAAATCACTTTAGGCTCAGCAGTTATCGGCTCTGATGCTAACGCAGCCTTAAAGCCATTAAACAAGAAAATCGGTCCAGATCCAGCAACCTTAACCTCTGCCAAAATTGGCGGTATTGTCGCTAACAATGCCTCGGGTATGTGCTGTGGTACTGCGCAAAACTCTTATCAGACCATTGCATCAGCTAAGTTAATCTTTGCCGATGGTACTGAACTTGATACTGGCTGTGATCAGTCTAAAGCCGCATTTAAAGCAACACATGGTGAGTTACTGCAGTCGTTAATGGACTTAGCAGAAATGACGCAAAATAACCCTACCCTTGCGGCGCGAATTAAGAAAAAGTTCTCTATCAAAAATACCACGGGTTACAGTATCAATGCGTTAATTGACTATAGCGACCCATTTGACATCATTAACCACTTGATTGTGGGCTCAGAAGGCACACTGGCTTTCGTTAATGAAGTGACCTACCACACTGTGGAAGAAGCGAAATTTAAAGCTTCTGCCATGGCAGTATTTTTCAGTATGGAAGATGCCGCTAGCGCCGTACCACCATTAAACATTGATGCGGTAGCAGCAGTAGAATTACTTGACTGGGCATCGATTAAAGCCGTAACAGGTAAACCTGGCATGCCAGAGTGGTTGTCACATTTGCCTGAAGGTTCGGCGATTTTACTTATCGAATGTCGCGCAAATGACTCAGAAACCTTAGCGCAATACACTGAAACAGTAACCGCTAAAATAGCTCATATTAAAACTGAGCGCCCAATTACCTTCAGTGCCGACCCTGCGGTATTTAGTAAATACTGGGCAATGCGCTCGGGGTTATTCCCAATTATTGGCGGCGCGCGCCCAAAAGGTACTTCAGTTATCATTGAAGATGTGGCATTTGAATTACCACACCTTGCACAAGCTGCGGCTGATTTAACCGCACTATTCCATAAGCACGGCTACCCTGAAGGGGTTATTTACGGCCATGCATTGGCAGGTAACTTCCACTTTATTATCACCCCAACTTTTGCCAGCGACGCTGATATCAAGCGCTTCCATGCGTTTATGGAAGATGTGGCTGAAATGGTGATTAATAAGTACGATGGCTCAATGAAAGCTGAGCATGGTACCGGCCGTGCTGTCGCGCCATTTGTAGAAATGGAATGGGGTGCTGATGCTTATACGTTAATGAAACAAATTAAGCATATTTTCGACCCAACCACGTTATTGAACCCAGGTGTGTTATTAAACGATGACGCCGAAGTTCATGTTAAAAATATTAAACCTTGCCCAGTTGTGGATGACTTTGTCGATCGTTGTATTGAGTGTGGTTTTTGTGAAAAAACCTGCCCAACTTCAGCGCTAAACTTTTCCCCTCGTCAACGTATCGCAACCTTGCGTGAAATTGAGCGTTTAGAGCAATCGGGTGAAAAAGAAGCCGCCGAAGCAATGCGCGTCAGCTCAAAGTATGACGTGATTGATACTTGTGCAGCTTGTCAGCTTTGTACTATTGCTTGTCCAGTTGACAACAGCATGGGTAATTTGGTGCGTAAAT
Organism: Shewanella sp. 6_MG-2023; assembly: GCF_030547195.1. Taxonomy (NCBI): domain Bacteria; kingdom Pseudomonadati; phylum Pseudomonadota; class Gammaproteobacteria; order Alteromonadales; family Shewanellaceae; genus Shewanella; species Shewanella sp. 6_MG-2023. The sequence continues at coordinate 27,351 of NZ_JAUOQU010000033.1, forward strand.
TGCGTACTCCGCACATTACTACGACAGAGCAAAAAGTACTCGACTTTCAAGCTAATCACTTTGGTTTAGTTAACCAAGCGATCAGTACAGGCTTTGACGCCTTAGGTGTTATTCATAAAATCACTGGTGATGGTGTCACCAACTCAATTATGAATGTCGGCCGTATGATCACTAAAGAAGTGCCATATTGGAATCCTGACTTTCCTAAGGGCGGCAAAGTCGCTAAACCATCGGCTCATATTCCTGGTCAGCAGACGGTATTGTACTTCCCTGCATGTGGCGGTCGTACTTTTGGCCCGACACCAAAAGACCCTAACAAGGTAACGCTGCCAGAAGTAGTTGTGACTTTGCTAGAACGTGCAGGCTACAACGTGATCACCCCAGACAATACTCGTGAGCTGTGTTGTGGCCAATTGTGGGAGTCAAAAGGTGATTTCAAAAATGCGGATGCTAAGCGTGATGAACTGATTGATACCCTGAGTGAGCTAAGCGAAAACGGTAAAGTCCCTGTGCTTGTTGACGCATTGTCTTGTACTTATCGCACTCTAACCGGTAATCCTAAAGTAGCGATTACAGATTTAGTTGAGTTCATGCACGACAATATTTTGCCGAACATTAAACCAAGTATCACCAAGAAATCTAGCGTGACCCTGCACCAAGGTTGTAGTGCCCGCAAGATGAAACTTGAGCCAAAACTTCAAGCCATTGCTGATGCCTGTTCTGAAACAGTGGTATTGCCAGATGGTATTGCTTGTTGTGGTTATGCCGGTGAAAAAGGTCTTTATAAACCAGAAATTAATGCCAGCGCCCTGCGTAATATTAAAAAGCTGATCCCAGCTGAAACCAAAGAAGGTTACTACGCTAACAGAACCTGTGAAGTGGGCTTGACCCAGCACAGTGGCATTTCGTATCGCCATTTAGCATACCTACTGGAAGAATGTACTCGCTAGGCATTTAAGCTAAGCAAGTATAAAAAGCACTGAAGTTGATATTATCAATTCAGTGCTTTTTTTTGTGCCAATTAAAACGACCTCCTCGATTGATTTAGATGATTTATCGCGCAAATTATGTTTGTATGAATGGGCAAAAAACCTTTTATGGATAGCATTAAAGATTAAGACTCGAGGCGAGTGTATGAAAAATATTATCTGCGACATTGATGGCGTTTTACTGCACGACAACAAGCTCATACCAGGAAGTGACAAGTTTATTCATCGGGTACTTGAACAAGGCAACCCACTGGTTATTCTCACCAATTACCCTGTGCAAACCGGAAAAGACTTACAAAATCGCCTTGGCGCTGCAGGCATTAACGTTCCTGAAACCTGTTTTTATACCTCAGCCATGGCCACCGCTGACTTTTTAAAGCATCAACAAGGCAGTAAAGCCTATGTGATTGGTGAAGGCGCCCTCACCCATGAACTTTACAATGCAGGCTTTACCATCACAGATATTAATCCTGATTTTGTAATTGTCGGTGAAACCCGTTCATTTAACTGGGACATGATCCATAAAGCATCAAAATTTATAGCTGCAGGAGCGCGTTTTATTGCCACCAATCCTGATACTCACGGGCCAGCTTATAGTCCTGCATGCGGCGCATTATGCTCACCCATTGAGCGTATCACTGGCAAAATGCCTTTTTATGTGGGCAAACCCAGTTCGTGGATTATTCGCTCAGCACTTAATCACATAAAAGGTCATTCAGATAACACCATCATTATTGGCGATAACATGCGCACGGATATTTTAGCTGGATTTCAAGCGGGACTAGAAACCATCTTGGTTACCAGTGGCGTTAGTCAATTTACCGATATTGATAAAGAGCCATTTAGACCTAACCATGTGTTCAAATGCGCAGGCGATATTGATGTGGTTTAAGCCATTATTTCCTGTTGATTAACATTAGGTAACATAATTTCAAGCCTATGCTCTTGTGTGATGCATAGGCTTGATTCATTATGCGGCTACAATAATCTTTATTGCCTTTATGCCGCTGTAGTTTTGTCTGAAATATCGTCTACAAATATAGCCTGTAAACCTGCAATAACACATAAAAACGATAACAATAGGAATAAGACCTATGAAGAAAATACTCCCCTTATGCGCACTTACCCTTTTAAGCGCCTGCAGCCAACAAAGTACTGATACCAATCAAAGTTTACAAAGTCAGCAATTAGCATCAGAAACCAGCACCATCACTTTTGATGAAGCGCGTTTTAGACAAGATATTAAAACCTTATCCTCAGATGAATTTGAAGGCCGAGCGCCAACAACTCACGGCGAAAAATTAACCTTAGATTACCTAACAGCAGCTTTTGAAGAAATGGGCTTACAAGGGGCTTATCAAGGCAGTTATCTACAACCAGTGCCCATGGTCAGTTACACCGCCAGTGAGCAACAAGCGGTCAGTTTAGCCGGCATTGAGCTTAAATATCGCAAAGACATCGTCCTAAGCACCCGCCATGATAAAGGCGGGGTCAATATTAGCAATGCCCCATTAGTGTTTGTTGGCTACGGTATTAACGCTCCAGAATACCAATGGAATGATTATGACGGTCTTGATATGACGGGTAAAATTGCCGTTATATTAGTTAATGATCCAGGCTTTGCTAACCCAGAATCGAAAAAGTTTAACGGTAAAGCAATGACCTACTACGGTCGCTGGACATACAAGTACGAAGAAGCCAGCCGCCAAGGCGCCTTAGGCGCTATCATCATTCACGATACTGCACCTGCGGCATATCCATGGTCAGTTGTTGAAAATAGCTGGACAGGTCCACAGCAAGACTTGGTATTCAGTAAAGCGGTACAAGATGAGCGCATTGCGGTTGAAGGTTGGATAACCATGGACAGCGCTACTGCCTTATTCAAAAAATCAGGCTTTGAGCTTGATACTTTAATGGCCAGAGCCGCTAACAGCGCCATAAACATCGATCTTAAGCAAAGCGCAGATATCGCCTATAGCAGCAAGGCAGAGTATGCCGACAGTTACAATGTTGTGGCCACCTTACCAGGTAGCGATGCCGCAGATGAACATGTGTTATTTACAGCTCACTGGGATCACCTTGGGGTTGACCCAACTAAAGACGGCGACAATATTTACAATGGCGCACTTGATAATGCCACTGGCACCGCGGGTATTATGGAAATTGCCCGCCAGTTTGCCAAACAGGCAAAAGCAGGAAACCCCTTACAACGTTCAGTTACCTTTATTGCCACCACAGGTGAAGAGCAAGGCTTATTAGGTTCACGCTATTATGCCGCGAACCCTATCTATCCTATTGATAAATCGGTGGCGGTATTTAATTTAGACAGCACCAATGTTTATGGTAAAACCCAAGATTACACCATAGTGGGTAAAGGCCAATCTGAACTTGAACGCTATTTAACAGAGATAGCGACATCGCAAAATAGAACGGTCACCCGTGAACGCAATCCTGCATCAGGTGGTTTTTTCCGCTCAGATCATTTCAGTTTTGCAAAACTCGGTGTCCCAGCTGTATTTGCCGGTGGTGGTAGTGTGCCGTTAGATGAGCAAACTGCCCAATACAAACAGCAAATGCAAAAGTTAATGAAAGGCTGCTACCACAACGTCTGTGATCATTACCGTGAAGAGTGGGACTTATCAGGCGCGCTGCAAGATATTAGCGTGTACTACCAAGCGGCAGAAACATTAGCCAACAGCCAAGATTGGCCTGGTTACTATGAAGCTTCTGAGTTTAATCGCCTTCGACCAGCGAAAACTGAGTCAATAACCAACTAGGGCCAAATAAATTTTCGTGAACTTGGCGCTTAATTTGAGCATGCCAATAAAAAGATAAAATCAGCAATGCCGTTTTGTGTTAATCATAAAGCGGCATTTTTGTACAAATAACACCCAAAATAACAATGTTTTTATTGGTTTTTTATTTATTAATTTTGATTCCATAATCATAAAATCTGAGTCTATATCCACACCGTTAAATATAGATACCTCAACAAAAACACACTATATTTAAACGATCCTCAAAATAGATAGCTTCAAAGTTAGATTTTGCCGCACCAAAAGGCTAATTTAACAAGAATAATTCAACAAAAGAGTTTGTACACTGATAAAAATGCTGTCAAAGTAGATTTCAGATACAGATCCTTAAGTTTGTAATCATCAATTTTAAGTGACCTTTTAAATTAGATTTAACCTGATATTTGCTGGAGCCACATTATGTGTTCAATTTTTTCGATTTTAGATATCCAATCAGACGCTAAAGAATTGCGTCAAGTGGCTTTAGAAATGTCTAAGCTATTGCGTCACCGTGGACCAGACTGGTCTGGTGTCTATGCCGATGATAAAGTCATTCTTGCCCATGAAAGACTTGCCATTGTCGATGTCGATCATGGCGCTCAGCCATTAATCAGTGAAGACGAAACCATTGTGCTGGCGGTTAACGGTGAAATTTATAACCACAAACAACTGAAAGCTGAGTTAGGCGACAAATACCGCTACAAAACCAACTCTGATTGTGAAGTTATCTTGGCCTTATACCAAGAATACGGTGTCGATTTTTTAGATAAATTAAACGGTATTTTTGCGTTTGTGCTTTACGATAAAACTCAAGATGCCTTCTTAATTGGCCGTGATCACATGGGGATTATTCCATTGTATTCAGGCCGCGATAGCTTAGGTAACTACTATATTGCATCAGAAATGAAAGCTCTAATGCCAGTATGTAAAACCGTTGAAGAATTTAAACCAGGCCATTACCATTTCTCAAAAGATGGCAATTTAACCCAGTATTATCACCGTGACTGGCGTGATTATGACGCAGTAAAAGATAACCCAGCCAGCAAAGAAGAATTACGTGATGCGCTAGAAGCCGCTGTAAAACGTCAATTAATGTCTGATGTCCCTTATGGGGTATTGTTATCTGGCGGCCTAGATTCATCGGTAATTTCAGCGATTACTCAAACTTATGCTAAGCATCGTATCGAAAACGACGGTGAAACCGATGCTTGGTGGCCGCAACTGCATTCATTTGCAGTGGGACTTGAAGGCGCACCAGATTTAATCGCTGCCAAAAAAGTTGCTGATTCAATTGGCACTATTCACCATGAAATTCATTTCACCTTCCAGGAAGGTTTAGATGCGATTAAAGAAGTGATTTACCACTTAGAAACTTATGATGTCACCACCATTCGTGCGGCGACACCTATGTATTTAATGGCCCGTAAAATTAAAGCTATGGGTATTAAAATGGTACTGTCAGGCGAAGGGGCTGATGAATTATTTGGTGGTTACTTGTATTTTCATAAAGCGCCAAATGCACAGGCATTCCATGAAGAATTAGTCAGAAAGCTGGATAAATTACATTTATTTGATTGCTTGCGTGCTAACAAAGCCATGGCAGCTTGGGGACTAGAAGCCCGTGTACCATTCTTAGATAAAGAGTTTATGGATGTGGCAATGCGCATTAACCCCGAAGCCAAGATGTCTAAAGATGGCCGCATTGAAAAGAACATTTTACGTGAAGCCTTTGAACACGCTCTTCCCCATGAAGTGGTATGGCGTCAAAAAGAGCAATTTAGTGATGGTGTTGGTTATTCATGGATTGACGGCCTAAAAGATATTGCCGCAGAACAAGTTGATGACTTGCAGCTCGCAAATGCTAAATTTAGATTCCCATACAACACCCCAGAATCTAAAGAAGCTTATTACTACCGCTGTTTCTTTGAAGAGTTCTTCCCCCTAGAAACCGCAGCCGAAACAGTGCCAGGAGGCAAAACGGTAGCCTGCTCAACCCCTGAAGCCTTACTTTGGGATGCAAGCTTACAAGGCATTAACGACCCATCAGGCCGTGCCGTTAAAAATGTGCATGACAGTGCTTATTAAGCATAATCTAGTGTCATAAGTCATTTAACAGCCATCTAAATTATAGGTGGCTGTTTTAGTTACTGTTCACCAATTTTCATTAATGATTCAATTCAAACTTTATTCGTTTCCAGTTAAACTGCAGCTACAACTTCCACCATATAAAAAGCCACTATGACTGCCGTTTCCATTTTTCATCTTGAAATGCTTTGCCTTGAACAATTCAATCCCAAATTAGATGCTAAAGATCTCACCGTCATCAAAGCTGAAAAACAACAATTTGAATTTAATAAATTTTTATATCAGTTTGTGGGGAGTGCTTGGCAATGGACCGACAAGTTGTCTTGGACTGATGAGCAATGGCAAGCTTACAGCGAGGCTGACAACTTGCATCTGTATGTGGCTTATTTTCAAGGCTCACCAGCGGGCTACTTTGAGCTGCAACAACAAGCACAGGGTAACGTTGAAATCATGTATTTTGGTTTAGGCAATCGTTTTATCGGCCAAGGAATGGGCGGTTATTTACTAAGCCAAGCCATTGAGAATGCATGGGCACTTTCAGGCACCCAACGCGTCTGGGTTCATACCTGCTCTTTAGATCATCCTAGTGCCTTACTCAATTATCAAGCTCGCGGCTTCAAACTGTTCAAAACTGAGATCGAATAATAACTCTAAACCCATGATGATTTAAAAGCCCCATTATCCAAAAAGCGCTGCTAAACATGTCGTTTAGCAGCGCTTTTTAATCAGCATAAATTAAATCGCTCGATTAATAGGGCTTTCTTTGCTCTGCCCTAATTTTTAAACTATCAACTAAAGCCAATTTTTCAGCATCATTCATAGTATGCCAAGCAAGAATTTCATCATAGCTTCGGTGGCAACCAAGACAAATATCAGCTTCATCTAAGCAGCAATTTGCCATACAAGGATTACGTGGGCCATTCGGGCCACTGGAGGCGATCATTATTCTGACCAAACGGCATATTCATTGCCGTTAACATCGTCAAAATGAAATCGTTTTCCGCCAGGAAAGTTAAATATCGCTTTAACAATACTGCCACCAGCAGCAATAATGTTCCGCTGGCTAGTTTCTAAACATTGGCTGTATAACACGATAAGTGGGCTACCACGGCTCACCTTGAAGTTTTCATCAGCAACATAAAAGCCGCCTTCAATACCTACATCTAAAAAGCAGCTGTATTCAGGGCCGTAATCTTTAAATTGCCAACCAAATGCTTCGGTAAAGAATGCCTTTGTCTTGATCAAGTCTTTAACAGGTAATTCTATATAGTTAATCTTATGATGCTGGGACATTGGCACTCCTTCAATTTAAACTCACTCGCTTATAAAGTAGTGGAGATTAGGACTATTGTCGATTATTAATCGAGCAAAGCAAGAAAACTTACGCTTGTACTAACGCCGCTACAGCACCAATGATACCGCCAAATACGCCGCCCCAAACAACCAGCCAGCCTAAATGTTTACGGATCATTTCTTGAATAATATCTTTAACCATTTCTGGGGTTAATTCATTTAAACGTTGCTCAACAATATTTGCGACTTTCGCTTGTAAGTCCGCCATCACGTTGGGCTGTTCTAACTCGTTTATAAGGATTTGATTAAACGCTTCACTTTGAGCAAGGTCAGTCAGCGATAGCTTCATTTTTTCGATAAAAGGCTCTTTTAACGGTATTAAAGCTTCTGTACCGCCAAACATTGCTAGCATTCCACCAAATGATGATTGCTCTACTGTAGTGATTAACGCATCAAATGATGGCTCTAAATCCACCTTTTCAATAACGGGTGTTAAGTCTATTGCTGAAGCATTATTTTCCGTCAGTAATCTATCAATATTTTCTTGAGTAAAAAACTGCTCCATCATCAGATGCTTAATGCCACCTTTAAACTCTTCAAAGCGAGATGGGATCACACCTGAGCCATATAAGCCTGGTACTTTTTCAAATAACATATGCACTGCCAGCCAGTTTGTCACTGCGCCTGACAAGGCAAATAAACCAATAGTAAAAACCACTGGTAAAGCTAAAAAATGCCCCGCAACAACTAATGCAGCGGCGATGACATTGACTATTAAACTCTTGTTCAATCTAAAATCCTCGGACATAAAAAAACCTTTGGCATTTTATCAATTTCCAAAGGTTATACTAGGGGCTGACTCAATAATAAAATTTATAACTAAAGTTCACTGTGGTAAAGGTACATTCCCTCAACTTCAGTCATATTCGTCAAGCTTGAGCTTAGCTCATTTTTATTGACCTGAGTTCGTTTTACAAAAAGGACCTCTGTGCCTAGTGCTAACGTTTTAGCTTTATCGAGCAGAGCAGTCGCGATCCCCTTGCCTCGAAACTCTTCAGCAACGAACACATCATCAAAATACCAAACCGATTTTAATAATAAAGAAGAATAGGATGGGTATAACTGAACAAAGCCTAATGCTTGTTCATCTTCTAACGCCACGAATATCATCGAATCATTTTCAGCTAAACGGGAGGTAACAAAGTGGCGACATTTTTGCGGTTCAGCATTAAAGCCTAAACTTTGCCTATAATCATCAAATAATGTGACTAGAACATTGAGATCAAGTTCAGAAGCGAGTCTAATTTGCATCCTTGCATCCTTTTTTTAAGAGAATCAAACCATACAGTTGCTACATCTGAGTAAGAAATTACCCTTGGCTATTACACCACGAGATAAAGCATTGATTAATCTATATAGCTAACCAAGACAGGCAATTTGATACCACAGCAGCCCAAAAATCTAAATGAAGAAATTATTCATTAATACATAAGCTTAATTTGTAACCTCGCAATTGTCTATTTAAAAAGCAAATGAAGATAAATTGTAAAAAAGTTTTAAAACCGACGAGTAACTGAACCTTAATTTGGTTAAAATGTCTAAATTCAACTATAGCCATTATTCAGCAATAGGCTCGATGTTTATGAAGTCATCTTTAAAAGCGTTAACATTAGCATTCAAACAGCGCCCTCGTTACCAAAAAATCGTCATTTACACTGCGATGTTGTATCTGATTTTTGTCATGATATTAGGATTATTAATCCCTTTTATCGCAACAAAACAACTGCCTAAAAGCCTATCAGCTTTACTCGGTAGAGATGTCAGCATTGAAGCCATCAAGATTAACCCTTTCAGCTTTGAATTGAGTGTCGATAACATCAATATCGCAGAAGATGACACAGCTAACACCTTCATGCACATTAACCATATTGCCACCGATATTATGGTGTGGAAGTCTCTTTTTAACTTAGATGTATCACTAGACTACCTGACTATTGATGGTACTGATGTCGCCTTAGCAAGATTTGCGTCAAGCGCTAACGGTTCTAATAGTGCTTACCAATATAATTTTTCAGATATTGTCACCACCTTAGCCAACAATTCGATTGATGAAGAAGTTAAACCAGAGCCCAATGACAGTGACCCTATCTCCTTCAACATCAACAATTTCACTTTTGCCAATGCAAATATTAAGATTACCGATGCCATTACCGATTCAGCTTTAAGCTATAACGAGATATCAATATTACTAAAGCAATTTAGCACCACGGCGCTATTAGATAGCAGCACTAACGCCAATCAATTTTCATTGAAGCTTGAAGATAATCAAACCGGTAAAATTACCCTCAATGGCCAAGTGCAACTTAGCCCACTGATAGTTAATGGCCAATTGGATGTCAATTCACTGTCAGTAACGCCTTATTGGCGTTTGGTCGATAGCTTATTTGAGGCTAGCCTGACATCAGCTGATATCAAGCTCAATAGCACCTTTTTAATCACGCAAAAAAGCCCTGACACCCCAATAGAAGTTTCACTAACAAACACTGATTTTGCCCTAAAAAATTTAACCGCCAAAGATGCTAACAGAAACGTAGCCAGTATTGGTTTACTTGCTCTTAATGGGATAACCGTATCAACGGCCAAGCGCAGCATTGATATCAATGAGCTGCAAACAAACAATGCTGACTTCTGGCTTACTGCAGCGCCAGAGAATATCAATTTCGTGAATTTATTCTCACCAAAACTTGAACAGCTTGAGCACATTTTAGGCACCTCAGAGCCTGCAGCTAATTCAACGATTAATGCACCTAAAAACGCTAACACTGACGTCATTGAGCCAAACTCAAATACTGAAAGTGAACCACAATGGCTAGTCACGTTAAATAAACTGAACCTAAGTGACTATAAAATTGAAGTCACTGAAAGTGTTGCCACTGAGCTTGAAAATTATTGGCTGTTTAGTGGCTTATCACTGTCAACAGAGCAATTTAAATCTGATCTATCATTACCCCTAAGCTACCAGATGGGCGTTGATATCAATAATCAAAGCCGCATTGATTCTAGCGGCCAATTTGATGCTAAAAATATCAATTTAGAAGCCGAACTTGATTATCAAAATGCCAGCTTAACTAAGTTACAGCCCTATATATCGCCATTTATGAACATCACCCTTGAATCCGGTTTTTTCAGTACCAAAGGTCATATCAGTGCCGATACTAAGGATAAATTAATCTATCAAGGCCAAGCTTCAATCATTGATTTAAAGATAAAAGATAATTTGCTTAAACAGCCTCTGCTAAACTGGCAAGCGATGACTGTTAGTGAGCTTAAGTTTGATCAACACGCTAAATCCCTGTCCATTGATGAAATCTTGTTTGATACCCTATTTAGCCGTTTGATCATTGCTGAAGATAGAAGCACTAACATTGCCGATTTAGTCGTTAGCCAAGTTCAGCCCGCTGATAGTACGATCGTCACCGAAGCAGCACCTGCAGAGGCCGCATTATCTTCAAACAATGAGGCAAAAGCACAAATCAACGCCCAAGTCGCCACCTCAGATACCACTGAAGCAGCATTTAACTTATCGATTAATAGAGTTGCTTTTAAAGATAGCTCCGCCTTCTTTGCCGATAATTCATTAACACCAAACTTTGCCTCAGGAATTGAGCAACTTAATGGTGAGATCACCCAATTATCTTCCAATCCAGACACTAGAGCTTCAGTTGATTTAGCCGGTAAAATCGATAAATATGCCCCTGTGACGTTAAAAGGCGATGTAAACCCGCTATTAGCTAACCCATACCTTGATTTAAACTTAGCCTTTAATAAGGTGGAGCTCACTTCAGTTAACCCCTATTCTGGTACCTACGCGGGCTATTACATCGACAAGGGCCAATTGTCGCTAGCGCTTAATTATCAGCTAGAAAATAATCAATTAGTGGGTAGTAATCATTTGGTTATTGATCAATTACAACTGGGTAAACCCACGGATAGCTCCCTCGCCACTTCTTTGCCTATCACCTTAGCCATTGCCCTATTACAAGACCGACATGGTGTGATAGACCTCGGGGTTGATGTTGATGGTGATTTAGACTCGCCAAGTTTCAGCATTGGCGGCATTGTGATGACCGCTATCACTAACGTCATTACCAAAGCCATCACAGCGCCGTTTTCACTGTTGGCAGGTTTAGTTGGCGGTGATGATGACGAGATGGATAAAATTGCATTTGATTATGGTCAATTTGATATTACTGATAAGCAGCAAAGCACATTAACATCACTGGCAAAGGCCCTTAACGATAGACCGCTACTGAAGCTTAATGTTAGAGGTGACGTTGATTTAGTTAACGACCAACAAGCCTTGCAAGTACAGCAGTTACATCAAAAGCTGGCGCAATTAGCACAAATACCCGCAGAGGAATTACCGGCGGATTTATCTGCTAGCCAATACCCTCAGCAAGGGCCATTAACTGACGCATTAATAGCTTTATATCAATCAGATTTACAACTAGATCCGCAGTTAATTAAACAAGCCATTAGTGAAGAGCACCCACAAATTGACAGTGTCGAGCTTCAAACCCGCTGGCACATCGCTTTATATAACTTTACTCTTAATCAGCAAGATATCTCAGAAGACGAACTCGGCGAATTAGCTCAGCAACGTGCTAACGCGGTTAAAACCTTTTTGGTAGAGCAGGCTCAAATCGACCCAAGTCGAGTGTTTATTTTAGAAAGCAGAGTCAATACCGACAAAAATGCGGCCTTAGCGACCTTAAGTCTGGATGCTAACTAAGTAAAATTCGATTCAAAACAGAGCGTCACTAACATTTTAGAACAGCACTGTAATAGATACAGTGCTGTTCTCTGTGATAAACATCACGTAAACTGTGGCAAAATGGATTGCGGTAAAAATGGATTATCGCAAAAGCTGTTTAATCCATTACATAAAATAACAAGATCAATTATTAAAACTGAATATTTAAGGAAGCAGTATGTTTGTCATTCGTTGGATCCTTGGCCGTATCATCTTATTACTTAACTTTGTTTTCCCTCCTAAAAAGCGTCAGCGACCTATCATTGAACAAGCTAAAATTGATGAGCAAACAAAGTCGTTAGCCCTTTATCAATATGCCGCTTGTCCTTTTTGCGTTAAGGTGCGCCGTTCAATTCGCCGCCAAGGCCTTAATATTGCTACAGTTGATGCCAAACAAGACGTTCATAAACAGCAACTGGTTAATGAAGGCGGTCACTTAAAAGTGCCATGTTTAAAAATACAACAAGATGGTCAAACTCAGTGGATGTATGAGTCTAAGGACATTATTGCTTATTTATCGAAACAATACGCTTAAGCGCTTTTATTGAGATAACTGCTGGCTTGAATTGATTTAAGCCAGTACATTTGTTTTACGCCCTTGATAACAAGCAGCCTCAAGCCCCCAATCATCCATCGCCAATATCTGACAGCTATTTTTTACAGATAAAATCCAGAAGGATTAATTTAGTGTTCAAGTTTTTATTTACGCTTACCAGTACATTACTCCTCAGTGCATGTGCAACCCAAGCACCCGATCCCGAATTATTCGCAGGTAAATATAGAGATACCTTTAGCTCATCAATAAAAGGCGAAGGCATCAAACTATTTACTTATAAAGCTAAGGTCGCTAATGCAACAGACCGCGGTATAGAAGATCCACTGCCACATCAGCAGCGTATTGATCGCCGTAAGCAAGATGCCCGCAGTTATGCAAGAGAACAGGAGCGTCGAGCCGACTTTTTGGCGCTATGGAGTGCTCAGGTGGATTTAGGTCTAGAGAAAACCCTCGATATGAATGGCTACTGTAAAGAAGGCTATATTGTACTTCATCGCAATGTCAGTGAAGGCAGAGGTGAGATTCGAGGCGAATGCAATGATGGTGCAACTGCAGCCGACATTCAGAAATTTAGCCGTAAGTATTAACCTTCGGTGCCTAAATGTTAATTCCATTAACATTCAAACTGGCTAATTAGCACAAGATCAATAAATAACGCAGTTATACTGTATACCCATAGTAGATTGCGCTAAACTTAGCGCTATTCAAGACATTTAGCTTAGCGCACCACTAGCTAATTTTATTTTCCAAATCGTGCCCTGCTGGCACTTTTTAAAAGAGTTACCAAGTATCATGAACAGAAAACAGCTAATGATAAAAAAGACCGCCAAGCGGGCTAAAGCCAAAAAAAATAAAATTACGCCGGATAATCCGCAAAAAAATCCAAAGGTTGGCTATATTTCAAAAGCTGAGCGAGCGCGAATTGCTTTAGAAGAAGAGCAACAATTGTTAGCAGCAGACAACAACTCTGCAGCTGAAGTGCTTGAAGCCAAGGAAAATACCCAAGCTTAATCGCCACAAAGGTTTTTATAAAAAGACCTTTATAAAAAGATTATTAAAAAAGCCCTCAACATACTATGTTGAGGGCTTTTTACATCTTGTTGCCCATTGAGTTTTACAAGGCAGCATTCAGACAGCGACTTGAGTCAATCTGTGATGCACTAGCTTTTCGGCGTTCGCGGGTTATCTAAATCCCCATCACGGACAATCTCTTCACACAATGGCTCTTCGTTTAATTGCGCTAACTGAATATATGATGACGACTGCGGTGAGCTGGTCGGGCTCATTTCTAATTCAATCTCATCATCAATGGTCTGTGGCTTAATTAGCTGCTGAGGCCCTTGTGAAGCCGCTTGAAGCTTATCAACCAAACGATAACCCAACCACACTCCGCCAACACCAAATAAAATAGACCCAATCGCTTGACCAATTAATACGCCGTATACGCCGCCCATTTGCGCGCCAAAATAAACAAAAGGAATGGTGCCTAAGGTCGCTTTACCTACATTAAAAAAAGTTGAGTATTTGGGTTTACCAAGATTATTAAATGCGGCATTAGCGACAAATAACACCCCTGAAAACACGAAAAATATTGCAATGTATTTACAGAAAAACAAAATAATATCTGCCGCGTCACCTTTCATATCAAAGGCTGACACAATCACATTTCTGGATAAAAACAGCAATAACGACACCACTAACACGTAAACAAAACAAAATTGAATCGCCTTCGTTAAGCTTTCTTTTACTCGTTCAAATTCTTGCGCGCCATAGTTTTGCCCGATAATAGGCCCTACTGCGCCGCTTAAAGCAAAAATCATCCCAAAGCTTACGGGGATTAACCTACCAAGCACCGCCCAACCAGCAACATAACTGTCACCAAAATCAGCAACCGCTTTAGTGACCACCGCGTTACCAATTGGTGTCGCCACATTGGTAATCATCGCAGGCAGAGCAATGGAATAAACAATGCTAATATCTTCAACAAAATGCTGACGGTTAAACTGACCTAACATCTTATGCTTCACAATGACCCCTCTGGCAGAGACCACAAATACCGCAATTCGGGCAATAACTGAGGCAATTGCTGCGCCTTCAATGCCCATCCCTAAGGCAAAAATGAATATCGGATCTAGTACCAGATTTACACCGCCACCCGCTAAGGTAGACAACATGGACAATTTCGCATCGCCAATGGCTCTTAAAGCGCCACCTAACGCCATAGCTAAACAAATAAAAGGTAAAGAAGGCACCAAAATTTGCAGATAACTTTGCGCCAACACCGCAGTTTTCCCCGTTGCGCCAATGAGAGCCAGTAACTCGGGAATAAATATAAACACCACAATCGCAACAAAAATACTGGTTAGCAGAGAGATCAACGCGCTGTTAAGCAACATTCTTTTAGCTAGCACCATATTTTTAGCGCCAACAGCACGGGAGACAAGCGCCCCAAGCGCAATGGATAAACCAATCCCAATTGAAGTCGTAAAAAAAGAAATCGCCCCGGCATAACCCACGGCGGCAGCTAATTCCAACTCACCGAGCAAACTGAGGAAAAAGATATCTAATAAATCCACCACAAACAGCGCAGAAATTCCCACTGCGGCGGTGGAGCTCATAACCAATATATGACGAAATATTGGCCCTTGAACAAATTTAGCTTCGGTCATGACTCCCCTTCAAGGTTGCTGATTTCTAACTCACTGCCACAGTGATGGCAAAACAATGCATGTAATTGATGACCACGAGCGCCGCAGTTACTACATTTTCTTAAATCTTTATTCAGTTCTCTTTCTGCGCCCATTTCATGGGAAATTTCAGCAGTTAATATTCCCGTTGGTATCGCAATAATAGAATAACCTATCAACATGGTCAGCGATGCAATGGCTTGGCCTAAATTGGTTTGCGGAGTGATATCACCATATCCAACCGTGGTTATGGTAACGATAGTCCAATACATGGATTTAGGGATCGAAGTAAACCCGTTACTTGGCCCCTCAACCACATACATCACCACACTCAGCGCCATAATAATCAGACTCACTGAAAAGAAAAAGATGAAGACTTTGCGTCTAGCGTGGATCATCGCCTTAAGTAAAATATTGCCTTCACTTAAATAGCGTAATAACTTTAACACTCTGAAAATTCTGAATAACCGTAATACTCTAAAGGCCAATGAAATATTGGCTCCTGGGATAATCAGCGCTAAAAAGCTTGGCAGAATTGACATTAAATCCACAATGCCATAAAAGCTACGCATATAGGACCAGCGATTAAGTGAGCCGTATATTCTCAGCAAATACTCAAAGGTAAATAACCAAGTAAACCCCCATTCAGCGTAATAAATCGCTTGGCCATACTGAGCATGAACGCTATCTATCGTGTCTAAGACAATCAGCGTTACACTGAGTAAAATACAAATAATCAGTGTTATATCAAAGCCTTTACCCAAAGGGGTGTCGGTACCAAATATAATGGTTCGGATTTGCTTTTTATAATGGTTATCGTGTTTATCTTCTAACGTCATGGGTTACTCTACAATCCACTTAAATTTAATACCGCCCTAAGGAAAAAGTAAGGTATTATCACTAACGATATCTGCTCTAATCATTTTTATGCGAAGCATATTTTGAACTGATACTCATGTTAACATTATTAACATAAAACAAATTAGAAAATCCTGCTTTTTTGGAGTCTGCATGCGCTTGGTTAAATCCCTTATTTTTATCGTCATTTTACAGTCTAGTACGGTTCTTGCGTCTGTTGATAAATTAACTCAAGCAAAAGTTGATTTAGTTGTTGTGAACAAGTCAGAAGCTAAAATGTCTATCTACCAGCAAGGCAAGGTATTAAAAACCTATCAAATTGCCATGGGCGATGCCCCACAAGGCCATAAATTTAAAGAAGGCGATCAACGCACTCCCCAAGGCCGCTATGTTTTAGACTATAAAAAGTCAGACAGTGCATTTTATAAATCAATTCATATTTCTTACCCTAATGAAGAAGATAAATTACGTGCCAATGCCCTAGGTGTTAGTCCTGGCGGCATGATTATGATCCACGGTCAAAACCCCAACTCAGAATTACCCCCTGAACAAGCTCAGCAATACAATTGGACTAACGGCTGTATTGCGGTGACTAATAAAGAAATGGATGAGTTGTGGCGAGTCATCGAAGAAGGCACCCCAATCGAAATTTGGCCTTAACCTTCACAGCTTAATAATATTAACAATATCGTGATAGCGGTTGAGTGCGACTAATACTCCAGCCTATACAAACGGATACTACCGATGAATTACCCTTATTTAATAGAAACTTGGCCAGAATTTAGCGCACGCATTGAGGCCTTCATTAGCCAACTTGGTTTAGATAAACTGTCTCTTGAATGTGATCACTGCGCTTTAAGAGTCAATGACGCAGATAAAGCAAAATTACTCACAGAGCAATTCAGTGAGCACGGTGAAGTGATTTCGAATAATATGATTAACGGCCGACCGATATTGATCATTAAACTGACCCAGCCACTGACACTGGCAGATAAAAACGTTACTTGTGTTGAGCTGCCCTACCCATCAGATAAAAGCTATCCCGTTGAAGGCTGGGAACATGTTGAGCTAGTCATGCCTTCTACTGCACAAACCTGCGAGCAATTAGTTACCGAGTTAGTTGAAAAAGTACCGACACTCGCCCCTATCATCGCTGGTGAAACAGCCATTAAAGTTAAGCAAAGCTCGCCTAAAGGGGATAATGAACGCTTAGCCAATCCCACAATTGCCTTTAAAGCCGAGGGCATTTGCGTCAAAGTGCATCCATTAGGGATCGAAGCCATTATTGCGAGCGAGCTAAATTAAAACGGCATAAAAAAGCCGTTATTAACATAACGGCTTTAAGTACCAGCCCTGTTTAAGAAGGGTTATTTGTCGTAATATTGGCTTATTGCTTTTCTGCGGTTTTAGCCTTGTTTTCAGCCGCAAGCACACTCTCCATTGACGGCACAATTGACACGGGATCCAGACGCTTTTGGAACCAGTTCAAACGCCAATCGAGATGCGGTCCAGTCACCCGCCCTGTCGCACCAATTTCAGCTAGTGGTTGGCCTTGAGTGACCACATCACCTTCTTTGGCATATAACTTACTCAGATGTAAAAAAGTCGAGTTAATACCATATCCATGGTCAATGATTAACGTGCCACCTGAATAGAACATATCTGGCACTGATAAGGTAATAACCCCATCAGCCGGAGACACGACAACCGTTCCCGTAGGACGGGCAACATCTACACCATAATGCGGGTTACCCGGCTTACCATTGTAAACTCGCTGACTACCATAAACCCCTGAAATCCTGCCAGTTACCGGCCAGATAAACGCTTGCATAAAGGCATCTTGCTCACTGAACACATTACGTGCGGCGCGAGTTTGCTTTGAGTCCTTTGCAGCTCTAGCTTGCGCCACAGGATCTGGCTGCATGATTTTTTTACTAATGCCGGTTAAGCGATCAATTTTATATTCACGGCTCGCAATTGTCAGTGGTTTAAGTTGTGTTAACCCATCAGGATAAGTCACTTCTAGCAGCTGCTCTGTTTTTGCTTCGCGCTCAAAACCAATAGCAAATTGGCCTTTTGGAGTCACTTTTACCACTTCGCCATTAAGCTTGACTGCGCTACCAGCAGGAACAGTGCCACGCACTAACGCGCCTTGCTCTAACTTGCCTTGTAAATTAATACTGCCATAACTGGCAACAGAAAACAGCGTAACCATAACCAATGAAGATAGTTTTAATCCCTTCAAAAACATATAAATAACCTTAATCCTTGCTAATTCAGCTCACACTCAAAATGCTAAGTTTACTTAACGGCGATGGCGCCTTTACCCACACCTTCAAAGGCAATGACTTTGAACACAGAATCTGGAGATTTAGCAGCCATAGTGTCAGCAATAAATTGTGCTAACAACTCAACGGTGGTGTCGTGGGGAATGATGTCACAATTCGCTTTGGGCATTGCCAATTGAAAGTCACCTTGTGGGGCTTGATAATGAAAGCCCAAATGGCTGTCATCAGAGATACGGGTTTGCGGTGATAATGCTAAGGCGTGCACAGAGACAACATCTTCTTCACTGCCCAAGTAAATATCTTGCCAGCGATCGGCCCAGTATTTATCCCATTTAGGCGCAGCAATGCCGTTTTCAAACACAGTTATAGGGCTACGGTGACCGTGAGCAATACGCTGGCAGTTACCGTCATGCTTTCGTAAACCATGGGTGTAGTGGTAATAAGGGCTTTCAAGCACTTCGGTGCGCAAAGTTAAGCTAATGCCTTGAACATTATCAGGCAGTGCCTGACGTAATGCTTTAATTAAAAAGGCATTAACGCTTTCAAAATCGATAACTTCAGTAGGTATAAGCGCAAAGGCTTGTGATGGGCATGCCAGATGAATATCACCTTGCTGACTGGTGAAATCCATCCATACTCTGTCGCCCTGCTGCTGCCAACGAACGTCACTGCATGCGGTAGGTATTAATAGTCGGTGATCTGCTACATCATCAATGGTGCTTTTGATGGTCTTTTTGACTTTAGAAAAATCGAGCACCATATTTTGCTCATCTAAACCACCATCAAGCAATACATCAACAATCCAGCTTTCGCCCACCATGCCCCGAATTGGACATAAATAAGAAAAGTCGATTACGGTTAAATCTTTTACAAACAGTTGCATTCAAGCTCCTAGACAGAAAAACAGTCCGTCTCAGTTTAAAAGTGTCCCAAATAGCGATGGCTAAGGGGATCCTAAAATTAAAGCTATTCTAAACAAAAGCAGACCAAGGCGCGAGAAACATCAGCAAATATAGTAAAAAACTCATAAGCACAATTAATAGGGGTAAAAGAAAAACTACTCAATTTTATAACCCACACCGTAAATAGAGTGCAGTAAATCAGCTTGTTTATTATTGAGTAATAATTTTGAACGTAAGTTTTTGATATGACTGTCAATGGTGCGAGAGCTCACAACGCGGTCATCGACATAGCAAACTTGCATTAAACTATCACGGGAATGCACCACGCCCGGTCTTTTAAGCATAGTATGCAAAAGCCTAAACTCAACGGGGGTTAAATCGACCTCTACGCTCGCAGCGTGGCATTTAAAACGCTCAAGATTTATCACTAGATGCTTATAGGCTATTTCATCTTCAGCAAGTTGAGCGCTAGGCTCCATTCGTCTAATAATTGCTTTAACCCTTGCTACCACTTCCCTTGCTGAAAAAGGTTTACAGACATAATCATCAGCGCCAATTTCTAAGCCAATTAAACGATCAATCTCTTCAACGCGCGCAGTTAACATCAAAATCGGCACGTTTGAAAATGACCGCACTTCTTTACAGATAGTCAAGCCATCTTTGTGCGGTAACATTAAATCTAAAATGACAAAATCAATAGCGTCATTTTGGATCCTTGCGACAGCATCAAGCCCATCGTGTAAAACCGTAGTGACAAAGCCTTCAAGGGTTAAAAAATCCACAAGCACTTGGGCTATTTTGGGCTCATCCTCTACAATCAATACGCGTTTATTTTGATAATGATTATTCATGATCTATGAATACTCCGTTACTTGTAACAACAGCCAAGTAGCTAGGCCAATGGCAATACAATCTCAATACATAAACCGCCAAGATTAGAAGGCCTTGCGGTAATTGTCCCTTTATGGGCTTCTACAATATTTCGGCAAATCGTGAGTCCAAGGCCTGCGCCATTACTACGGCGCACCCGAGAGCTATCTTGTCGATGAAGCGCCTCAAATAGTAGCTCGCAATCGTCTGTCGCTACTGAAGGTTTAGTATCATTAATTAATATCAGCACCTTGGTATTTTGCTGAATTAAATCGACATCAATACTACCTGGAGAGTCTGTATAAGCGACTGAATTTAATAAAACATTAGAAATTAGTTGCTGAATTCTCATTTTATCAGCATTGATTAATACCGGCTCAATATGGTTAAAACGGTAGCCTAACCCTTTAGCAGAAATTTTATTGCCTAATGAGGCTATTGTTTCTGAAATGCACTCAGTGAGATCCATCGGTTGGATATTGTATTTAAGTCCACCGACATCAGATAAAGACAGCTGATACAAATCATCGACTAGATGTTTGATGCGCATGACTTCTTGCTCTAGTGACTCAAGTTGTTGTTGATCAAATTGACGAATTCCCGCTTTAATGGCGTCAATTTCACCACACAAAATACTTAAGGGGGTTCGAAGCTCATGTGATATATCGGCAAACCATCTATTTTTTGCAGTACGGTTTTTATCTAAAATCATCGCTAAATGGTCAATGTCATTCATTAATTGACCTAATTCATCTTGACGTTGCTGAGTAAAACGTTCGTTGTAATTCCCCTTTGAAAGAAAGGAAATACCTTTAACCACCTCTTTCACTGGCACTAATAAGAACCGAGCTAACAGCCATGAAATAATACTTGCCAATAACAAGCAGCCCAAACCTATCCAGAGTGTGGTCCAAAGCTGTTGTTGCGAAAAAATAGCTGCAGATTCACTATTAACCTTAACGATTGGTGAGCTATATAACTTAGCAATAAGCTCTCCTTTATAGGTAACAGGAACATAAGTTGCCTTATTACGGTCATCGATAGCCACGCCGGCAAGTAACTTATTCTCTAAGTTGTAAATTGCTGTAGGAGGTCCAAAGCGCACCTGAGGCTTCACCTCTCTATCCCTTCTTTTGCTGTCGGGTCTTTTATGAGGCGGCGGTTGCCGGTGTTCTGGCTCAAAGCCTTTAGCGGGTTTTCGATGTTCAGATAAGTGTGGCGGTCTTCGATCTGGGTGTGGTATACCTTGCCTATTCGACAATGAATCATTTCGCCCCAAATGCCTTGGAGCCGGCCCTGGTGAATGTAGTCTGAGTAATTGCTTATATTGGTCTAAGCTAATGTTACTCCAATTAAAAGCTGACTGCTGATACAAATCAGCCACTGCAGTTGATAAACGAGCTAAACGTTCTTGTTCTAGGGTATTAATATAATTTAGAAAGCCTTGATCAAAGCTCCACCTTGCTAACGATAACGTCGCAAGTAACACTATGCTAGTTAAGCCCACAAAGGCTAAAAATAATTTCTTTGATATTTTCATAAACTAAGTATATCGACCTACAAGGCTGCAAACTAGCAACAACAATGACTTGGCTGTAATCTCCATGAAATCTGCACAATTACTGCATATTTAATTGCTAACCTAATGATGAATCAAACAAAGGCTTTAATAAAAAGTCATATCGTTATCACTAGGATGGATTAAAAATGAAAAGAATAGCCTCTTTACTTGCCCTTATTCCTTTACTGACATTGATGTCAGCCAATATCATCGCACAAGAAAAAAACCGTCAAATGCGTAAACCACCACAAGAAGCTTATGCAATCTGTGAAAATAAAAACGCTGAAGATCAAGTTAGCTTCACGACGCCAAAAGGCGATGAAATCGAAGCCACCTGTATTTTAATCGATGAAGAACTCGTTGCTGTACCTAATAACCACACACCGCCAGAACATAAACAAAAACGTGGTCAATAAATAGGAGCCTGATATGCAAGTCTTAATGAGCAATAACATCTCGGCACAACAAAGTCAGCTAAACACGCAATCAAGCAGCAAGCCTGAAAGACCACAAGGTCCACCGCCACCTGGAAGCACTCCACCAGGACTAGAAAAAGCAGTATCGACCTTAACTGAAGAACAACAAGCTGATATTTCATCAATGTTAAGTGCATTAACCCCAGAGCAGCATGAGTCTTTGAAATTAGCGTTAGATGAGCTAAAACCTATGGCTGAAACCTTATCAAAAGATGATATGGGAGACGTATTTCTAACAACGTTAACTGAAATAGCAAACACTTCAACCGAAAATGATATCAGCAACACAATAGATATATACGCATAAATCAGTTTAAAAGTGGACATTTCTATTACAGTAAAGTCCTTAAATAATCGCCTATAAACAAAATTTAAGGACTTTTATTTACTATTTGTTAAGAGAGGCGTGAGTGTTGATGCTAATTGCGGACGACTAAAATAATAACCTTGTGCTTGATCGCAGCCATTTTCCAATAAAAAAGCCGCTTGCTCTTTAGTTTCTACCCCTTCAGCAATGATGTCGAGATTAAGTGCATGACCTAACACAATAATAGCTTTGGCTATTGCGGTATTATGACTATCAAATGGAATATCGCAGACAAAAGACTGATCGATTTTAAGCACATTAATAGGTAACTTTTTAAGGTAACTTAACGATGAATAACCGGTTCCAAAATCATCAACAGATAATTGAATTCCCATGTCCCCCAAGCGTTTTAAATCACTGATCACTTTTTCAGGTTCATACATCATGCAGCTTTCAGTCATCTCTAACTCAAGACAACTAGCAGGCATTCCAGTTTCTTGCAAAATCATTGCGACATTGTCGATAAAATTACTGCGCTGAAATTGTATACTGGCAACGTTAACCGCAATCCGACCAAAATGATAGCCATTATCAAGCCATTGCTTGCCTTGAAGACAAGCCATTCGAAGTACTACTAAACCAATTTCGTGAATTAAACCGGTTTTTTCAGCAATAGGAATAAACTCAGCTGGTGAAATAAAACCATACTCCCGATGCTCCCAACGGATCAACGCCTCTAGTCCCACCAATTGACCACTACTCAACGATAATTTAGGTTGATAAACTAAATGAAAATGCTGCTCTTGAATGGCTTCGTGTAAAGCATTTTGGATTTTCAAATGCGCTACTGAGTTCATTGTCATAGCTGAATCGTAAAAGGTCACTGTATTACGACCACTTTGTTTTGCTATATGTAACGCTGTATCGGCATTTTGTAATAAGTTTTCGCTATTTACAGAATCATGAGGGAAAACTGAAACGCCCATACTCAAGGTAATTCGAATTAAAGAACTGTCATCAAATCTAAATGGCTGCTCTATTAGAGACTTAATATGATTTACACGGGATGCCACCATATCGCCCTGAGTAATATCATTTAAAACAAGCACAAACTCGTCACTGCTTAGGCGGCCAACATTACAATAATCATGACTGATATTAGATAGTCTGCGGCCGACTTCAACTAATAGTTTATCACCCACCTCGTGACCTAAACTGTCGTTAATATGTTTGAAAAAATCAATATCGAACATGATAACAGCAAGTTGAGATTGTTTAGTTGCCGCATGCTCAACTTGAACTTGTAAATTAGACCGTAATAAAATTCGATTAGGTAATTGGGTTAAGTTGTCGTAATAAGCTAAATTCTCGAGCTTTTCTTCGTTAATTTTCTGCTTTGATATATCTGAAAATACAGCTACGAAAAAATTAATAGTATCATCTTGGCCATAAACCGCATTAATGGTAGCTCCTTGGAGGAATATGTTACCGTTTTTTCTTTTATTCCAAATTTCGCCACGCCACTTACCTTTTACTAGCAAGGTATTCCACATTTTGGCAAAAAACTCAGCATCATGTTTGCCGGAATTTAAAATACGCGGGTTTTGACCTATAACCTCTTCACGTTCAAAGCCGGTAATATTGGAAAATGCACTATTAACTTCAGTTATATTGCCATCTCTGTCGGTAACTAATACACCATCAATCGTGTTCTCAACCACACTTTCGGCCAGTAACAATTGTTTTTCATTTTGTCTATGCCGACCAATATTTCGGGTAATACCGATAACGCCTTGGATAGTATTTGTATTATCGATTAATGGCGCTTTAACCGTTTCTAACCAGTGACGGTTATTGTTTGGATCTGTGCCTTCACACTCAGACACTACAATCGGTTTTCTTGCCAAAATCGCACTGTTATCGGTCTCGATAAAAAGCTTTGTTGTTTCAACATCAAATAGATCATGGTCCATTTTACCGACTATTTGACCCGTCTTTTTATTCCAAGCTTTTTCTATACTCTGATTACAAACAATATACTTACCGTCAAGATCCTTTACCCAAATATGTTCACTAAAAGCATCAATGAAATTCTGTAAGTTAATGGATTGATATTGTTCCTGTTGGGAGTGAAGCTTAGATAAAGAGTGTTCCAGGCTATCAACAGTGAGATTAATTAAAGCTAAGTTAAAATCTTTAGATAACAATTTAGAATAAATCGCACAAAAGCAGCCCAGTTGTTTACCGTAATCATCAACAAGAGGTTGCAGATGGATACTATATTGTTTTTGTTTATGGGTTATTGATATGACTTGATTAGTGGCTAATTCCGATAAAGGAATATTATTGATGACTGGAGTGGTAATTTGCTGTAATTCGCGTAAATCTCTATCGATGATTTCTTCATTACATGCCACATAACGCATCATCTGCTGAGCATCTAACAAAAAGGCACACACATCAGTACTCAGTGCTTTTGCCGTTATATCTAAGGTTTTTTGCCAATAAGCTTTGATATTTTGAGTTGTATGCATTGCTAAAAAGAACCTACTTATTGGACTTTACACTTATATACATTTGATTATATAGCCACACAGAAAGTTAATAAATCAGTAAACCGCGGATCTGCTAGCTAGATCATTTAACTGATAAAAAACCACTTAAATATTTGTATGATTTTATAAGATACTGATATTGGCATGCTGTTTTAAGGGAGGGTTACAGTTGAGGGTGCTGTTCTTTACTTAAAACAGTGCAAACGGTTGAAATAGGCTTTATAAACTGATCGAGATACTGTAACTACTATTGGCTTACGATGATAAAACTTCGTAGAAACATAATTTCAATAATATAGTTCTACTCAGCGGCAGATATTTAATTGAATTCGACAACGAAAAAGTCATATTCTAAAGGCACAGACAACTCAGCTAACATTCTTTTTCTTTATCAATATAAAGCTGAAAATAATTAAATTACAAAACGAAAAAAACCTCTACATTGCTGTAAAAGCTTTCGTCTTTGTGTCGGCGGAGCGGACTTACTCTTATCAAGAGACGACCCCTCGCCGCCATCGTGACAGGCCGTTGATCTCTAATCAAGCGTCTAAGCAACTGAATTACCGCTGCTTTAGCAAACTACGTTTGCATGTCACTATTATTCATTCTTTAAATAACAGATACGAAAAAGCCCTGCTATTGCTAGCAGGGCTTATCGTAATGTTGGCGGTGCGGACTTACTCTTATCAAGAGACGAACCCTCGCCCCCGGCGTGACAGGCCGTTGATCTCTAATCAAGCGTCTAAGCAACTGAATTACCGCTGCTTTAGCAAACTACTTTTGCATGTCACTATTATTCATTCTTTAAATAACAGATACGAAAAAGCCCTGCTATTGCTAGCAGAGCTTATCGTAATGTTGGCGGTGCGGACTTACTCTTATCAAGAGACGAACCCTCGCCCCCGGCGTGACAGGCCG
>NZ_JAUOQU010000034.1:0-51356 GCF_030547195.1 Shewanella sp. 6_MG-2023
AGCAAGCTAAACTCCTGCCCGTGGAGTATTACATGGTGACGTTTACCTTGCCTTATGAGTTGCGAGTAACGGCTAAATATCAATCCGAGTTGATGTATCAAGCCATGTTCTCGGTGGCCGCCAGCGTGCTAAAAGACTTTGCTAAAAACTCAAAGCAACTCGGTGGTGATATTGGATTTACGGGCGTGCTGCATACCCATAACCGAAGGCGTGACTACCATCCTCATATCCACTTCATCATTCCGGCAGGCAGCTTTAATAAGCACAAAAAACAGTGGAAAAAGAACAAGGGTAAATACCTGTTCAACGCCTTTAACCTGGCCAAAGTGTGGCGAGCAAGACTGCTGGCGCAACTGGCAAAACTGAGTCTAAAACTCCCTAGCTCAATACCCCAAAAGTGGGTGGTAGACTGCCAACATGTGGGTAAAGGACTGCCAGCGTTAAAGTACCTGTCGCGATACCTTTATCGCGGCGTGTTACCCGATAAAAATATCGTCAGTAATATCGACGGACAAATTAGTTTTGAGTATCAAAATAGCCAAACCAACACCACTGAAATACGTACATTACCTACTGTCGAATTTCTATGGTTGGTACTGCAACATGTACTGCCGAAAGGCTTACGGCGAGTCAGAGATTTTGGATTACTCAGAGGAGGTTCAGCCAGGCTGCGGCAACGAATACGCTTGATGCTAGCCGTTGCTGGCACCGTGTTTGCGCCGCTCGAAAACACCACTAAAACTCAAGCCATACGACCTTGCCCTTGTTGCCGACAACCGATGATATTTATGGGGGTGCATAGGAATAAGCATGCACGACTGACAAGCTTTCTTAGGCAAAAACCAACCACACCTAACGCCACTGTTTAAGCGGAAGGATTAAAAATTAACACTTAAGATGCGGAACAAGAAAAGTATCAGGAGGTGCTAAGACATTGATATTTTAAGTAAAGAAATTAGCTGACGATGCTAAGGGATCTATGCGGCTAGTAAAAAATGTAACTGCTCTGCACACATCGAAAAAGCGTAAGATCTTACGCCGATATTTACACTATAAAGGTATCACTCGGGCTTGTTCAACACTTGGGATAAGGACGCGGCTACGCGCGGCCTATCCTTATCTGTTAGGTTCTATAATTGCCAAACCCACAATTGTATCCTTGGTGCCTATTGTTTCGCCGTAAAAATAGGTGTAGAAATCACTACCTTCGTAAGCTGTCTTATGGGTGTTTTCAAAGTTAACAATACTAGATTGAATATGACTATTTGATTCATTATTTATAGCGTTAGTTTCATTCGAATCTGTATTTTTTACAAAGGCACACGACGTCAGAAAAGTTATAGATATCGAAATAATTAAGTAAAATCCCGATACTTTTGCCATTTTTGACAGATTATTTTTCATAGCTTGTTCCTTATCGTAAATAAATTGCCAACTTTAACTTAAGCACTTTCATAAAAAAGTACTCAGCCGGCTACCTATTTATCTGATCCAATAGCCCCTTCACCAACTTGTTAAATTTTCAGGTATTAATATAACCAGAGACACATATATTCTTATCTGTGATTCAGATTAACTTATCAATTTTAGGTATATTGCATTGTCATTATTAAGCTATTTATCATTATTAAAAATAGCATCGAGCTTAATACGTTCAACTGAATTTAATTCGGGTGATCCACCCTGCATACCAGAACCTGAGGCAATCCATAGGTAGCCATTTGCTTCGATAACACCACTCCCGTGTCTTCCTTGAATTAAAGAAGGCTTTTTAAGCCATTGTTTTGATTGGCTATCAAATAAGTGAACTTCTTCATGAGCTTTATTGGGATCGGCACTTTCTCCCCCGACTACTATCAATTTATTTTGATGAGCGAATATTGCAATGCCAGCTCGTGGGATTGGTAATTCGTTTCGCACTACTTGCCATTGATTAGTCTCGATATTAAATACATCAAGTTTGCCTTCAACTAACTCAAAGACTTGATTGTGCTTGCCTAGAGTTCTTCGTCCCCCTGCAACATAAATATGATTATTTATTAGCGCAGCTTGAGCATGGTCTCGCGCGTGTGGGGCATCATTTAGAATAGTCCAGGTATTGGTCATAAAGTCATAGCGATCAACCCAGTTAACATTGCCATCTAGGTGACCGTTAGTAATACCGCCAATAAGGTAAAGGGAATCGTTTTTAACAACAGCAACGGCACTACCTCTTAACCTTGCTGGTGGAATAGCAGGACCTTTTTCCCATTTGTTTTCATTGGGGTAAAAATAATAAATATTTTCAACTGGCGTCTCAGCGGGATAAGCTCCAGTTAACGCCCCTGCAATAACAATTTTGTTTTTCCATACACTTGGTTGAAAGTGATGTAGCTCTATGGGGGATTCTTGTAAAGGGCGCCACATTAACAAATTAGGGTCAAACTCATCAACGGCTTTTATTCCTCTGCCACCAATTAAATAACCCTTATCTTCAAATTTGATAAAGCCCGCTTCGTGGCGTGCAGAGAAAGAGTTCGACGTTGCTATTTGCTGCCAAGTGGTTGTGGCTGTTGCGTTAAGTACAACAAATAGTGAAACAAACAAGGCCACCAAAGAAAGGGGGGAATGGGTAATTTTCATGGCTATTTCTCTGAAAGCGTTTTGTTATACTTAGTAAAAAACGCCGCTACCGTTGGTGTGTCTTGAATATCTAATATATAAGTGACTTCAACTAAATCAGAAAAGTCAGTACCGCCAGCTGAAATCGCCTTGTTATCGTAGCGCCCATTAATACCATTATATTTTGTACATATTTCATTGGCCTGTTTCCAAACTTTTGCTGACAAAAGCTTGGTATCTTCAAGATTTTTACTTGAGTAGGATTGATTGTTAAATCCTGGGGTACCGTTTCCTTCTTTGTTACCGTCAGCAATTCTTATGTAAGTGGTGTTTTGCTTAACGTAATTTAATGCATCCACGCTAGTTTCTTGTTCATTCCAATCGGCGTGTTGCACTACGATTATTTGATCTTTGGAAAATGAGATATTGAATTCACTAAGTGCTACTAATATTTCTTGAGTAAAATCACTTTGCCCTGCCTCTACCATCCAAACATTGCCACCTAAAGATAATGTTTTGTTTATCTTTTTGATGCTTCTATAGATAGAGTTTTGTCTGTCGTTATGTGCATCTGTCCAGTTTTGCTTGAACACCATATCGAATAGGTTATTTGCCGGTACATAGGCGCCTGCTTGTATGCCGTAAGTGCCGCTAATAGCGTAGTAATTCAAGTTTTCATATTCCTTTGATTGCAGTAATAAATCGAATGCTGCAATGGTATGAACATCATCAACATCCGTTTTAAGATCAAAGTTTAAAAGTAGTAAGTCTTTGTCTATGTCGAACTTTTGTTCCGTGGCAGCGCCATTAAATGATAAAAATAGCGCCATGATGAACAAGAGAGATTGAGTTATGTATTTCATGTAGAGCCTCATGGTTATTTATTATGTTTAGACAAACATTAAGTTATTTTTTTCTATCAAAAGCATTGATTTTTCGACTGTTAGCGAACTTAAACAGCAGGTACAGCTAGAAAGAATAAAGTTATGCTAGCTGTTTTTTTAGTGAACAAATTGACTGTCAAAATATCAACCCATCAACAGTTATGGTTATACTGACCATTACCATAACGTCTTAACGATACGATGTTCAACAACTTTTTATTAACAACTTTATCACCCAAGATTTAACCATTGAAAAATCTACTCTTTATTGCCTTAAACTAATGTATTTAGACTGGAGTGTTATGCTTAATGCGGTCACCTAATTAGATGTGAATTTTCAAAGCTCTAGTGGTCAAAAAATATTGGCAAACCTCAGCAAGATTAGCAATCTATACATTGGTACCCCTCCTTTAAACATTAAATAATTAGCGACTTACTTAGCAGAACTACAATGTGTCACCTATGCTTTAGATAATCTGAATATAAATCTGTAGGTTGTACATGACTGTGAGAAAAAGCATCCCCAAGGTTGCCGATACTGTTTTAGTTGATGGTCATTACATAGTTGAGCAACGATCTTATGTTGAGCGCCGCAAAAACAAATCGGCTATCGTTCGTTATGACCGCAGAAAACAGCGAGACCCACGTTTACCGCAATTTAAATCTATTGACGAGGTGGTGTGACTTCAATAGCCGATAGGTCTAAATAATCATTTCAACAACCATCCTCTAAAGACCAAATACCATGTCACCAAATCAAATTATCATTGTCATAATCTTATTCGTTACTATGGCGCTTTTTTTATGGGGGCGCTGGCGTCATGACTTAGTCGCTATGTCTGCCTTGCTTGTTTGTGTATTCACAGGTCTAGTCCCAAGCAGTGAAGCTTTTACAAGTTTCAGTCACCCAGCAGTCATCACTGTGGCCGGTGTGCTGGTATTAGGCTATGGCCTGCAACGCTCCGGTGCTGTCGATATATTGGCAAAGTACTTATTACCAGCTCAAGCGGGACCAACCTTGAGTATACTGGCGCTGATCAGTTTGGCGGCCTTGCTATCAGGGTTTATGAATAATGTAGGCGCCCTTGCATTACTAATGCCTATTGCGATTCAAATGGCTGCTAAATATGACTTACCTGCAGGGAAAGTATTAATGCCACTGGCATTTGGTTCAATTTTAGGCGGGATGACAACTTTAATTGGTACGCCAACAAATATCGTCGTTTCTGGATTTCGTGAATCCAGCGGATTAGGTAGTTTTACCATGTTTGACTTTTCGCCAGTAGGTGTTTGTATTGCTCTGGCTGGAATCGTGTTTGTCGGTTTATTTGGCTGGCATATCGTACCCAGTCGCAAACAATCTTCATCTGGCAGTTTTGATACGGGTAATTACTTCTGTGAAGTTAATATTGTGGCTGGCAGTATTGCTGAAAAAATGAATCTGCGAGAAGTAGATAAATTGCTTGATGAGGCCGATGCTCAAATTATCAGCATGATCCGTCGCGAGGTACACCTCACGGCCCCAAATCCAAATAGAGTGCTACAAACTGGTGATATCCTGATCATAGAAGTCGAACCGGAATCTATCCCTAAAGCACTTTCTAGCCTAGGGCTAGAACTTGAACCAGAAAGCGCTATTACAGAAGAAGCGCAAACTGTAGCAGTGGTTGAAACTAAACTGCAAAAAAAAGGCGACGAATCAACACCAGAATCTGCTAAAGATGATGATAATGACACAAGTAAGCCTGCAGAAATTATCATGCAGGAGCTAGTCGTAATGCCAGGCACCACAATAGTTAATCGCTCAGTATCCGATATTGAATTACGTAACCGCTATGGTATCAATTTACTCGCCATTTCTCGCCAAGGCCACCGCTCAGTAAAACGTTTACGATCTACCCCGATAAAAGCCGGTGACGTATTATTACTTCAAGGTGATCCTGAATCTGTATCAGGTTTTGCATCTCAGTACGGCTGCTTACCTTTGGCGGCGCGTGATATTCGCGTCCCCAAAAAAGGACATGCACTAACTGCGTCACTGATCATGATAATTACCCTCATTACTGTAGCGTTCGGAATACTGCCAGCAGCGGTAGCATTTGTAGCAGGCGCCCTTGCCTTTACTTTATTTGGCTTAGTACCAATCCGCTCTATTTATACTTCAATCGACTGGCCTGTGATTGTTTTACTTGCGGCTTTACTGCCTGTTGCTAATGCTATGTACACAACTGGCACCGCAGATTTAATTGCCCAGTTTTTACTGGATAATATTGCCCAGAGCCATGCCATTGGCGCATTATTATTGGTGTTAATTGTGACCATGTTTTTATCTGATTTGATGAATAATGTCGCCACTGCAGCAGTCATGTGCCCGATCGGGATCAGTACTGCAGCCCAACTAGGGGTTAACCCTGATACATTCTTAATGGCCATAGCGATTGGGGCATCATGCGCGTTTTTAACGCCAATAGGTCATCAAAACAATACCCTGATCCTCGGTCCTGGTGGGTTTCGCTTTGGGGATTATTGGCGACTGGGTTTATTACTTGAACTTATTGTGGTGTCAGTGAGCATACCTATGCTGCTATGGGTGTGGCCATTTTAATCAACATTGCTGAATTTCTAATAGCTTCCACATAATGCATTCACAAGCTATATTTTATATCGCTTGTGATCAGCAATGGGCTTTATAATAATCAGTTTTGACGTTTTGCCTTTAATCTTACCAAGGCAACACTTGACCGTTTGAATGTTTAAATACGCCAGTTTGACTCATATCAAGTTGCGTTATTAAACCTACAATACGCGCAGCTGATTCAGTTGCTGATATATCACCGCCATGATTTACCATATCTGTTTGTACATAACCTGGGTGATATATACCGACCGCAACCTCTTTTGATGCTAAGTCATGACTTAACGACATTGATGCAGCATTTAAAGCAGCCTTTGACATACGGTAACCATAACGACCACCTGAGGTATTATCTTCGATAGAGCCCATTCTTGAGGTTATCATCGCAACTTTACCACCAACATTTAGTTGTGATTGTAGCGCAGCAACAATACGCAACGGAGCCAGTGCGTTTACTTCAAACTGCTGGCGAATCGTATCTATGTTCAGATGAGCTAACTGCTCATCACGTAAAATACCCGCATTGCACACCAGTACGTCAATTAACACACCAGCAAGTGAGGTTTTCATATTATGAATCCCCTCATCGGTAGCCACATCAATTTGAGTTATCACGTTAATACCCAAATCGTCGAGCTCATCAGAAGTATGACGGCATAATCCAAACACTTTATAACCTTGCTGCTTGAATAGTTTTGCTAGTGCTAAACCAATACCGCGGTTTGCACCCGTAATAACAACGTTTTTTGACATAGGATAATCCTTAAACACTGAGCTCTGCATTGAAACAAACCTCAATAAGTAAACTTAGTAATTATATTTAATACAAATAGTGAATATTATCAGTAAACAAAAAAACCTAGCAAATTGCTAGGTTTTTTAATTAATACTCACCTTAAGCTTAAATCGCCATGGCCAGCTCAGCGCCTTGTCTAATAGCGCGTTTAGCATCTAATTCAGCGGCAACATCAACACCACCAATAAGGTGAACTGGTAACCCTGACGCTTTCATCTCATCGACTAATGTGCGGTTAGACTCTTGCCCTGCACATAAGACTACATTATCAACCGCAAGAATTTCTGACTGCTCACCGACTTTAATATGTAACCCTTGTTGGTCAAACTTTTCATAGCTAACACCGGTTTTCATATTCACTTGATGCTGCTTTAAAACACTACGATGGATCCAGCCGGTTGTTTTACCTAAACCTTTACCCATTTTAGTGGTTTTACGTTGCAGTAAATACACATCGCGACTTGGGTTATGCTCTGATTCGTCAGTTAAACCGCCAGCATGTTGATAGCTTTTATCAATACCCCATTGCTTTAACCACTTTTCAGGCTGTAATGTTGATGATTCCTTCTCGCACAGGAAATGCGCCATATCAAAACCAATACCGCCAGCACCGATTAACGCAACTTTATCACCAATCTCTACTTCACCTTTTAGCACTTGCTGATAATCAACCACTTTAGGATCATCAAATCCCGGTAAGGATAACGCCCGTGGGACAACCCCAGAGGCAATAATCACTTCATCAAACTTTTCAGTGGCTAATACTGCTGCATCTAAACGGGTGTTTAATCGTAATTCGACATTATGCAGCTTCATTTGATTTTTGAAATAACGAATGGTTTCGTGAAACTCTTCTTTACCTGGAATTTTACGCGCTAAGTTAAATTGGCCGCCCACTTCGTCTTTAGCTTCAAACAATACTACTTCATGGCCACGTGAAGCGGCATATACAGAAAACGCCATTCCAGCAGGGCCTGCGCCCATAACCGCAAGACGTTTTTTACCTGTGGTTGGGGTAAAATTAATCTCAGTTTCATAACATGCACGTGGATTAACTAAACAGGTAGCACGTTTCATTGAGAAGGTATGATCTAAACACGCTTGGTTACAACCAATACAGGTATTGATTAATTCACTTTGATCAGCTGCCGCTTTATTAACAAAATCAGCATCGGCTAAGAAAGGCCGCGCCATTGATACCATGTCAGCCTGACCCGATGCGATAATTGATTCACCAATTTCAGGGGTATTAATACGGTTAGTCGCAATTAATGGCACATTAACTTCTGATTTGAGTTTTTCAGTCACCCATGCAAAAGCGCCGCGCGGCACACTGGTGGCAATGGTAGGTACACGTGCTTCATGCCAACCGATGCCGGTATTGATGATGCTCACACCAGCACTTTCTAGCCATTTAGCCAGTTGCACTACTTCATCCCAGCTTGAGCCATTGTCGACTAAATCAAGCATAGAAAGCCTGAATATTATGATAAAATCGCTACCGACTTTGGCACGAATAGCATTAACAATTTCAACGGGGAATTTAGCACGCTGAGTAAAGTCACCGCCCCACTCGTCGGTACGTTTATTGGTACGCGAACTGATAAACTGATTAATTAAATAGCCTTCTGAGCCCATTACTTCAACACCGTCATAGCCCGCTTTTTTTGCAAGCGCAGCGCTAGATGCATAATCTTTAATGGTATTACGCACTTGTCTTGATGACATTGCTGACGGCGTAAAAGGGGTAATAGGTGATTTTATTTTGCTTGGCGCTAATGAAAATGGATGGTAGCTATAACGGCCTGCATGTAGAATTTGCATACAGATTTTGCCATCCGCTTCATGGACTGCATCGGTAACAATTTTATGTTTGCTTACTTGCCAAGGAAAACTTAATTGGCATGCATGAGGCGCTAGCCGACCTCTGAAATTTGGCGCTATGCCACCGGTGACAATTAAGCCACAGCCACCTGCTGCACGTTCTTTATAAAATGCAGCTAGTTTCTCAAATCCGCCCTTTTCTTCTTCTAGACCCGTATGCATTGAACCCATCAATACACGGTTTTTTAACTTGGTGAAGCCTAGATCTAAGGGGTCTAATAAATGTGGAAACGACATTCAAACATCCTTTTTAAACAAGTGATTTAAACTAGCATACAACGACATAATCATAAGCTCAATCATTTAGCGTAGCTATTGTTAAAAACCGTTACAATTCAATTTCCCAAAATCACTCAAGATCAGTTAGCATTACACTATTAGAATGTTACAGGAGTGGCTAATGTCCGCTAAACCCTCATTAATTAAGAGATTCTTTGGATTTATTTGGAAAACCATCAACGGTATTCGTAAATTAATCCTCAATATCATTTTCTTCGGCATCATTGCCATGATCATTATGGCTATGACATCTGAAGAAGAAATCACCATTGAAGATCAATCTGCCTTAGTCTTAAACCTATCTGGCAGCATTGTGGATCAAAAACGTCATGTTGACCCGATTGAAGCGATATTTAAACAAAGTAACACTGATGATCCGGAAGCAGAAATACTTTTAGCCGACATTCTTTACGTCATTGAAAATGCCACTCATGACAAACGTATTAATAGCATCGTATTGAAAATGGGCAATTTACGTAGTGGTGGGATCAGTAAAATGACCGCCATTGGTGATGCCTTAAACAAGTTTAAAGAAGCGGGTAAAACCGTGGTTGCTGTTGGCAATTCATACGAGCAAAATCAATACTTCCTGGCAAGTTATGCGAATACCATTTATCTCAACCATAAAGGTGGCGTGTCACTTGAAGGCCTTAGCAGCTACCGTATGTTCTTTAAAACCGCACTTGAGAAAATGAACATCAGCACCCATGTATTTAGAGTCGGCACTTTCAAATCAGCGGTCGAACCCTTTATCCGTGATGATATGTCAGCGCCGGCAAAAGAAGCCAGCAACGCCCTGCTTACTGACTTATGGCAAAACTTTGAAACAACCATTGCCACTAACCGTCAAATTGCGACCGAGAATATCGTATTAAACCCACAAACCTACCTAGCGGAACTTGATAGTGTTAACGGTGACTCAGCTCAATTAGCGATAAAAATGAATTGGGTTGATGAATTAGTCTCAGATGAGTCATTTAGACTCGCCATGCTTAAAACCGTAGGTCAAGAAGCCAATGGCGACTCATACAAGCAAATCTCTTTTTCTAAATATTTTAATTTAGTACAGCCAATTCCTTCACTGATAGAACAAGAATCTGTCGGCATTGTGGTCGCCAAAGGTAATATCCTCAATGGCAAACAACAAGCGGGACAAATTGGTGGCGAGAGCACTTCAGCACTATTAAAGAAAGCTCGCTTTGATAACAAAGTTAAAGCAGTCGTGCTACGTGTCGACACCCCAGGTGGGAGTGCATTTGCTTCTGAAAAAATTAGACAAGAAGTCATTGCCCTTAAACAGGCTGGTAAACCCGTAGTGGTCAGTATGGGTAGCCTAGCGGCATCTGGCGGTTATTGGATTTCAGCAAGTGCTGATTACATTTATGCCACTCCAACTACCCTCACTGGTTCTATCGGGATCTTTGGCATGTTTGCCACCTTTGAAAAAGTCTTGTCCAATTGGGGCATTAACTCAGATGGTGTGTCGACCTCGCAATGGGCTGGTATTTCGGCGACCCGTGAGTTAGACCCAAATATTTCTGCTGTCATACAACGCCATATTGAACACGGCTATCATGAATTTATCTCGTTAGTTGCCACTGAACGAAACATGTCGTTAGAACAAGTAGACCGCATTGCCCAAGGCCGTGTTTGGTCTGGCACCCGCGCCGTTGAACTGGGGTTGGTTGACGAACTTGGCGATATGGATAGCGCCATTGCTAAAGCGGCTGAAATGGCTGAAATGGTAAAGTTTGATACTAAAGTCATCGAGCAAGAGCTCACAACCGAGCAAATCTTCATGCAAAAAATGCTCGCATCTGCTGCAACATATTTACCTGTAGCAACCACACAGTCACCTATGGTTGAACAATTTATGGGTCAATGGCGCACTGTTGTTGAACAAATGACTCAGTTTGATGATCCCAATGGCCTATACATGTATTGCGAACTCTGCGATTACTAAGCTATTGTGATTGTTTAATCTTGTTAGGCATGAAGTCAGAATAAGATCAAATTTAATTATCTTCAAAAAAGCCCGTTATTCGGGCTTTTTTATTGGGTTTTATTCAGCTCAAGCCGTATAATTTGCAGATTATATAATTTAAGTGGTTGAGAATTCATTACAATGACAAAACGCTCCATATACGTTGCCTATACTGGCGGTACGATTGGTATGCGCAAAACCGATGATGGCTTTGCACCTGTGGCAGGATTTTTAACTGATTGTGTAAAGTCCATGCCAGAGTTTTACCATGAAGAAATGCCAACCTTTGTCATTAATGAATATTCACCATTGATTGATTCTTCAAACATGGCACCACCTGATTGGCAGCGCATCGCCAATGACATCAAAGCCAATTACCATAACTACGACGGCTTTGTGATCTTGCATGGCACTGACACCATGGCATACACGGCTTCTGCCTTGTCATTCATGTTACAAGGGCTATCCAAGCCTGTTATCGTAACCGGTTCGCAAATCCCATTAGCTCAGCTGCGCTCAGATGGGCAAACTAACCTGCTTAATTCACTGTATATTGCGGCGAATTATCCCGTCGCTGAAGTGTGTTTATTCTTTAATAATAAGTTGTTTAGGGGCAACCGCTCAACCAAAGCCCATGCTGATGGTTTTGATGCTTTCGCGTCACCTAACTTTCCTATATTGTTAGAAGCTGGGATCAAAATTAATTTACGTGCAGGTAAGATCACCGAGCCCACCACTAAGCCCTTAGAGGTGATTAACATCAGCCCGCAACCTGTAGGCGTGATCACCTTATACCCAGGTATTTCAACTGAGATTTTTAACAACATCTTAATGCAGCCAGTAAAAGCACTTATCTTACTGACCTTTGGTGTTGGGAATGCGCCTCAAGATAAAGCCTTATTAGATACCCTTAAACAAGCTGATGAACGTGGCATTGTAATTGTTAATCTAACCCAGTGTTTTCAAGGAAAGGTGAACATGGGGGGTTATGCGACGGGTAATGCATTAGCCAAAGCTGGAGTGATTAGCGGCTCAGATATGACCATTGAAGCAGCATTGGCTAAATTACATTATTTACTATCAAAAAATTTAACTTCAAATGAAGTAAAAATCGCAATGCAGCAAAACTTACTGGGTGAGCTAACTGAATAAATTTCTGAAAATAAATAGGTAATGTACTTTAGACAAAAAAAAGCCGCATCTTTGATGCGGCTTTTTTTTGCTGAAATAAATTCACTAGAGATAACTAAAAATCAGTTTATAGTTCTGGCTCTTTAAATTCTGCGATAGCTTCACCGCGAAATTGTTTTTTTAACTGTGATTTAGACAGCTCGTTTATCTCGCCACCAGCAGCAATTGTAAAGTGATCAGTTTGAGTTAACTTACGCGCTTGATACAACATCACTACCTGTAACGTTGACTCTTTTTGCTCGCTAGATAGCACTGTGCCATCTTCCCATTTACCCGTTTCTGCCGCTGCGCGTAAACGTTGATAAACCTCATCAGGCATTTCATCTATGACTTTATTAATATCATTCATACACTTTTCCGCTTATGGATTAGACTTCTGACTCGAGTAATAATGTAGCCAACAAAGCCAAAAGCAAAACAACTACCTGCAATATATGCATCCGTTCCAGTGGCAACTTCGCCGCCCCAAAAACCATATACTGCACCTGCGATAAATAGCGTTAGAAACAACATCATTTGATTCATTAATTTATTAGACTTCTGAATGTGTGAAATTGTTCTTTTTGAATCACTATCGCCATCAGCAGAAGCCTTACAGTATTGGCACTGTTTTGCTTTGCTCGAAATTCGCTTTTGACACACAGGACATTCGATTAACGCCATAAAACTGCCTATTCTGTTAAATTATCAACCACAGCCAACATCGCAACTAGTGATGCTTCACCTAAATATTCACAGCGCGCCGGTGACCACCCAACCACAGGATCGGCTAAGTTGTCATTGTCTTTAAATGGCATTTCTAAGGTATTCGCTAGACATTTGAATGTGTTGCCGACCCAGTTAGAACCAACGGTTAAGTTCGCTTTTCCTGGCTCATCTTTGTCATAACCATATTTAGTTTGGAAATCAGCACTTGCCATACTTAACGCTGCAAGGAACTGTTCTTGTAACTTGGCCATATGTGGAGTGTAATTTGGTGCGCCTTCACAGCCAGCAACAAACACGTAAGGTAAGCCTTCATCACCATGAACATCATAGAATAAATCTACACCAGTCTCTTTCATCTTATTGGTAACATAATAAACCTCAGGGCTTCGCTCTAAACTAGGCGACTCCCACTCACGATTTAAGTTAGTTCCAACAGCATTCGTACGTAAATGGCCTCTGACGCTTCCGTCAGGATTCATGTTTGGCACGATATAGAAATTAGCTTTATCCAATAGCAGTTTCGAGGTTGGACAATCACTGTCTAATAATTGGTTTAGCAGGCCTTCAATTAACCATTCAGCCATGGTTTCACCAGGGTGCTGCCTTGCGGTAATCCAAATATTTTTCTTTGAAGGATCGTTATCACCAATAGTTAGCAGGCTCATATCACGACCATCAAGGGTTAAACCTAAATTTTCTAGTTTAACTGATGGGTGAAGTTGTACTGAGCTAATCAGATCTAAGTGACGTTCGTAACTGTAAGGCGCAAAGTAAGCAATTTGAATGGCATCGCAATCTAAATCAACTTGGATTGATAATTTACCATCTTGATATGTTGTCGGTAAGCGGAACCAATGCTGGCGATCGTAACTAGCAACGGCTTGATAATTTTCCCAACCTTTCGGGTAAGAGGCACTGCCTGCGTTAACGATATTCAATGTGTAAGTTTGACCAATTTGACCTTCCATACGGAAGTTAAACCATTGGTAAAACTCTCCACCTTCATCAGGTCTAATGGCGAGTTGAATGTCATCGTGCTTGTCTAAACTAATGGTCTCAATGTTGCCGCCATCAAAATTCGCGCTAATACGCATAGGACTTCCTTTATGTAAGGTTATAATCGACGTTATCCCTGCATCTTATCAAAAGCCGTTACGCAATAAAATCAAATCCACAGCATCTGCTCTACATCTATTCAATATGGTGACTTAATTTTCTGCTGATGAGGGTTATTAATACCAATACAATAAAAAGCCCCTGTAAGATCACATTAGCTAGGTGTTAACGGATACGTTAAATGAGATTAGCTAAATAATGGACTAAAGCAATAGCCCTTACCTCTAACCGTATTGATGAGTTCTCTTGGTAGACTTTCTTTGGCCATTTTTCTACGGGTATTACTGATGTGCATATCAAGGTTACGGTCAAACTCGCCTAACTCTTTATGCAACACGCGCATTTGCAATTCTGATTTAGTGACGATTTCTCCTTTACGCTGAAACAAATATTTGAACAAACGATACTCTGTTTGAGTAAGATTTAATTGCTGACCATTAAATGTTACCGCGTTAATATCATCATCGAACTCCACATTGGCGCTTTGTTCAATATGTTGTTTTTCGGTAGTTTGCTCTATTTGCCCACTGGTTAACTGTGATTCGATAACAGCAAAATCAATATTGGCAATATGAGTCATTGAATCGTGAGTTTGCTTTGTTGTGCGTCGATTAAGCACATTCACACGCAGTAAAAGCTCTTTCACATTAATAGGCTCAGGTAAATAATCATCAGCGCCCAGTTCAAATGCAGCAATACGTTCATCGACACTGGCATTGTTGGTAATAACAATCACGGGTGTTTGACAATGCTTACCCATGAGTAACCAAAAAGCATCCATTTGTGTTACTGAAGAGTCCAGTAAAATCACTTCAAACTGATTACTTTCCATTGCAACTAAGGCATTAAAGCCGTTATCAACAATGGTAATAACATAGCCTAAAAGTTGTAATTGCTGACATAAGGGCAAGCTTTTTTTTAGCTGCTGGTCAATGAGGAGGATCTTTTTCATGACGACTTAATCTAAATGGTAACTATTACCATTTAGATTAGCACTGTCATGATCAAAATACTATATGTGGAGTGTAAAGCTTCTGCACGGTTGTTGAACCTAGCTCACAAAAATGAAAAAGACCTGATTATTCAGGCCTTTTTTAGGTATTACTAATGCAGATTTGCTTAATGAAGTAACTTACATTGATGGCTTATTGCCATAATTAGTTAACCATTAATTGCTTAATATATTTTACTGGTGCACTGCCATAACTTAAAAATTGTTCATGGAAGCTCTTTAAATCGAAGTCTTCACCCTGTGTTTGTTTTAGTTCTTCACGTAAATCATAAATTTCACGATAGCCAGAGTAGTAACTGGTTAGTTGCACTTGGCTTAATGTTGCCCTGCGCCACTTTCCTTCTGCTTCAGCTTGCTGCTGGAACGCCTCGTTAGTCATTAACTCAATGGCTTGTTCTTCTGTCATGCCGTTAACGCTGCGTTAAGGGGTGAGTGCCGCCTAAACCAACTTTCCGCAGACCAATTTCACCACAAAAATCACCGCATACAAAAAATGCCACGCGGCAAGAATCCCTCTTAAACGCTTTGCTATGCGCATCTTCCACGATTGATTTCCGCTATCGCAGAGCGCAGATTATTTACTTTGAACTCTGTAAGTAACACGGTGATGAAAGAGAACATTGCTATTGAAATAAGTGCAGCGTTTGTAAATTTTAAATCATTGTCCGCTAAAACACCGAATAGGCCAAAAAATAGTAAAATAAAAGCCATTATCGCTTGAATCGAGTCATTCGTTTTCACCTTGTATTCATCGGCGGCAATATCTTTCACTATTGAAACTGGATTGGACAGCCCGTCAAGTGTAACCAAAACTTTTCCTTTTCTGACTTTGGCTTTAAAACCGATATCTTGTAATGAGTTTACTAAATCATCCATAATAATTACCTATCATTTCTACAAACGCATAACGCCCTGCTAATAAGTGGACCATATGCTGGCGGGCTATTTGCTCAGCAATGGCGTGACAACCTTGGTGAACCTGGATTTAGCAGCTTGTTAGTAGCTGACAGAATAACTTTATGCGCCAGCCATCTTTACTAAAAAAAATAAAACGAAACAAACTAGACAGCCATTATCAATCAATAACATAACGACCTTTTCAACTATGTACAAGTGAACATGCTTGATTAAGTAGCCCGCGGCGTTTGGT
The DNA here is from genome assembly GCF_030547195.1 of Shewanella sp. 6_MG-2023. NCBI lineage: Bacteria > Pseudomonadati > Pseudomonadota > Gammaproteobacteria > Alteromonadales > Shewanellaceae > Shewanella > Shewanella sp. 6_MG-2023. The sequence continues at coordinate 16,241 of NZ_JAUOQU010000034.1, forward strand.
TGTGGGCTTTGAAGGTTGATAATGATGATATTTGAGTGTTTTCGGCTTAATTTACCGTTTTTAAGCCGTCACTTTGCAACCATGCAAGGATGATGGTTTTGAGTGTTTAACTTTGGTGATATTAGTTATATTGAACCTATTTAACGTACCTGCTTACTGAAAATGCTGGCAGCTTGTAGCAAAGTGCCGTCGCCGTTTTTGTAAATGCTCACAGTATTGTGTTAGCTCTTGCAGTGAGCCCACTGGGCCATGAAATAGCTGACCAAATTCGGTGGTGATTTTAAGCCAGTTTTGTTGTGGAATATTAGCCTGGTGAGTAACTTCGCACTGCTTTGACTGATTGCACCGCGTTTATCATCACGAATAATGCGCCCTGTATCATCCACTAGTTCAAGGTAATCCTTTAATGAAAATGCAATGCCTTTGGGCTGGTTAGCACGTTCATTACCAATAAATGGCAACAAGGTTTTACGCTGCTCACCTTTTATTGCCGCTTTTACTCGTTGTTGGATACTGGTGTAGTCTGATTGCTCTGGTGTGGCGGCCATATTTGCGCGTATAGGGTTTAAGTCCACATAGGCCATACTGGCTAAAACTGCCGCTTCATCTAAAAGCGCTTGAGATTTAAACCTGCCCTCCCAAAATCGACCCGAGCAGTTATCCTCTTGATTGGCTTGTCTGGCTATCGGTTCATTCAAGCAGCGCATAAACCAAGAGATGTCACATAAGCGGCTACGGTAAATAGCGATGCTGTGCTTTTACCTTACTACCTCGTGAGGTTCAATGAGCTGACCTTTAGCAAATTTTTGGGTTAACCCATCGCCTTTAAACAACTTATGCCATTACATCACCACATCGCGGTCACTCCAGTTATTTACTGTTTCAATATCAATGTGTAACACCACATGCAGATGATTAGACATCACCGCATAAGCCGCCACATCAATGGCAAACACATCTGTCAGTTAAAGAATGAGTGATTCAACCCAGCCACGTCTGTGGTCATAGTTGTTACCTGTGTATTTATCATCACCACATACTCTTTACTCTAAAAGAATGCACGGCCAACCACACGGCTGCAACAATGGCAATAAGGGTTATCTCGTTGGTAATAGTTCTAGGCTAATTTGGCTTCTACGAGGGCGCGGCATCTATTTTATCCACCATTAAAAAGACCTAGAGGTGGTTTTTAGCCGCTAATGAGCAAAGACATAAAATCGACTGTATGACCATGACTAAGCTTTTACAACAGACTTGATTGAATGGTTAAAGATTAACGATATTTCGCTGCTATTATTTTAAAACGATGAAAATATTTAGATATTAATACCAGTCTGCGACCCACCAAGCTGCAGATCACCTATATATGCCATATACTAGTTAACATCTATTCAAATCCCCCTAATATCGAGCGAATAATGGAAGTCGAGCTACTTGAAATTCGTAACTTCATCCGCCAGTACCCACCTTTTGATCAATTGCCAGAAGAGGCATTAATTGAAGTATCACAAAGTGTCGAGATATCCTATAGTCGTGCTAACAGTATGATCATTGATTTTAATGATAAAATACACGAACTTTATATGATCCGCAGTGGTGTCGTGGAGGTTTACCGACGTTCAGGGGAACTGTATAACCGCCTTGATCAAGGAGGCTTATTCGGCCAAATGGGGCTACTGACCAATAATAAAGTACGCTTACCTGCAAAATCCCTCAAAGACTCCCTACTCTACTGTATTCCTGAAAGTATTTTTGAAGACTTTTGCGAGCGCTATGACACCTTTGCTGACTTTGTTGAGGTCGAAGGTAGCATTCGTTTACAGCAAGCGGTTGAGGACAATAGCGACGATGCTAACTCACTCACTACTTCGAAGGTTAAAACGCTACTGAGTCGCGAACCTGTGATGCTACCCATTACTACCACCATTCAAAACGTGGCTAAAACCATGTCTGAAGAGCATGTATCAGCGGCCATTATTAACGACCCCAATCTTGCCGATGAAGGTGGTAATAGCTTTGTGGGAATCATCACTGAGCGAGATCTATGTGCAAAGGTGCTCGCCCAAGGGTTAGATGTAGAAACCCAAGTTGCAGAGGTCATGTCCACCGAGCTTATCTCTTTAGATCATAACGCCTATATTTTTGAAGCCATGCTGCTGATGCTCAGGTATAACGTTCATCACTTACCGATATTAAAAAACAAACAACCTATTGGTTTAATTGAAGTCAGTGACATTATTCGCTATGAATCCCAAAACAGCTTATTGATTGTTAGCAGTATTTTTCAGCAAAACAGTATTGATGACTTAATTATCTTGTCACATCAGCTTAAAGATTGTTTTGTGCGTATGGTCAACGAAGATGCAAACTCACACATGGTGGGTCGCGCCATGTCTGAAATTGGTAGAAGTTTTAAGCAGCGTTTACTGGAGTTGGCTGAAGAAAGATTAGGACCGCCACCCGTGCCCTATTGTTTTTTAGCATTAGGCTCTATGGCTCGTGATGAGCAACTTATTGTAACGGATCAAGATAATGCGATTATTTTAGATAATCAATATCAAGAATCACTTCATGGTGAATACTTTAAGCAATTAGCCACCTATGTATGTGATGGTTTAGCTGCCTGTGGCTACACTTATTGCACCGGTGACATAATGGCAACAAATCCAGAGTATCGAAAAACCCAATCCCAATGGGAAGAGTGTTTTGCCGACTGGATTGATAATCCAAAGCCTCAAGCACTATTAAACTGCTCAATCTTTTTTGATCTTTATGGGGTATACGGTAGACCCAAATGGGCTGAACAGCTCAACGCCTTTATACTCAGAAAAGCAAAAAAGAATAATCGCTTTTTAGCCTGCCTTGCAAGAAACGCCATTAATCGCACCCCACCACTGGGCTTTTTTAAAGACTTTGTCATGGAAAAAGACGGTCGCCATAACAACTCAATTAATTTAAAGCGCCGTGGCACCGCGCCATTAGCTGATCTTATCCGTGTCCACGCCCTCGCCATTGGCTCACAATCGCAAAATTCATTTGATCGCTTAGAAGACATTATCGAAGCCGGAATTTTACCGCCGTCAAAAGGTAAAGATTTACAGCATGCAATGGAGTTTATCTCTTTAGTTCGCATTCGCCATCAAGCATTAGATATTCAATCGGATCAAGAACCTGATAATAATATTGAACCTGAAAACATGTCTGATTTTGAAAGACGTAATTTAAAAGATGCTTTTTTGGTACTAAGCAGTGCGCAAAACTTTTTAAAGTTCCGCTACAGTGCTAGCAGCATGCAAGGATAATTAATGCGACTTTTTACAAACCAAGAAATTTTAAACTGGAAAGCTTTTTTGCAAATCAAAGCCAAAGAAAGTAAAGATAGCAGATTAAAAAAATTCTATAATGCCAGCACTTACCACGAAGAAATCAAACTGAAAGATATTGAATTTGTCGCTGTAGATTTCGAAACAACTGGCTTAGATGCCAACCAAAACAGCATCATTAGTATAGGTTTGGTGCCGTTTACCTTAGATCGCATCGCCTGTCGAAAGGCGAAACATTGGTTTATCTCACCAGAAGATAAACTCAAAGAAGACTCCATCATCATCCATGGTATTACCCATTCAGACTTAAAAGGCGCACCTGATTTACTCCGAATTTTAGAACAACTATTAGATGAGTTGGCAGGCAAAATTGTGGTAGTGCATTATCGCAGAATAGAACGAGATTTTTTTGACGCCGCACTTCGCAGTTTAATAAACGAAGGGATTGTATTCCCTGTAGTTGATACCATGCAGCTCGAAGCTAATATTCAACAGGCAAAACCCCGAAGCTTTTTAGATTGGCTGAGAAACACTCGCCCAGCATCAATTCGACTTGCTAATAGTCGTAGCCGATACAATCTACCCACCTATCCACCACACGATGCATTAACCGATGCCATCGCAACCGCTGAATTACTGCAAGCTCAAATTCAGTACCACTTTAGCCCAGACACACCGATAAAAAAGCTATGGGTATAGATCGAATAAGCCCAGTTTCACTTGAATAATGACAAGTGAAACTGGGCTTTGGTTTTGATTTAGGTTTAGGTTAGCTCCTTAACCCAGGCCTTTTTTCAGTTCGCAGACCCATAATCAAACTGACACACATCACCAATAAAATAATGGTAAATGGTAAAGCCGTTGAAATCGCACCAGCCTGCAGGGCTTCAATGGCTTGGGTGCCACCAACCCAAAGTAGACCCGCAGCAATCGCACCTTCAATAAAGGCCCAGAATACACGCTGAGGAACGGGTGCATCGACTTTACCACCTGATGTGATGCTATCAATCACCAGTGAACCAGAATCTGATGAGGTTACAAAGAATACGAGTACCAATACAACGGCCAATAACGATAATATATTGCCCATTGGCAATGCATCAAACATCTCAAACATCGCTAAAGGCACTTCTGTTAAGCCTTTCTCACCTAAGGTACCAATCTTGTTGACCACTTGATCAATCGCAACGCCACCGAATACTGACATCCACAAGGTTGTCACCACTGTAGGTACAATCAATACAGCCATCATAAATTCACGGATGGTACGGCCACGGGAAATACGCGCTATAAACATACCTACAAAAGGAGACCATGATATCCACCAAGACCAATAAAACACGGTCCAACCATGCATCCAAGCTTCGTCATCACGACCCATTGGGTTACTTAAAGGAATGATATTTTCAATGTAGCCCATTACGGTCATGGGAATGGTACCCATAGAAACCGCAAAACTCACTAATATAACAAATAACATTAATGCCAGCGCCAACAACATATTGACATTACTGATAACTTTTACACCACCGTCAATACCGCGAACCACAGAAACCACAGCAATTAACGTCACTATCACGATAATGCCGACTTGCAGCATTAAGCCATTATCCATACCAAATACATGGTGAAAACCACTGGCAGCCTGTTGAGCCCCAAGGCCGAGGGATGTCGCCAGACCAAATAAAGTGGCAAGTACCGCTAAAATGTCAACAACGTGGCCTGGCCAACCCCAAGTTCTATCGCCCAATATTGGGTAAAAAACTGAACGCATTGAAAGCGGTAAGCCTTTATTATAAGCGAAAAAAGCAAGTGATAGTGATACTACACCGTAAATGGCCCATGGATGTAAGCCCCAATGGAACATGGTGGCACCCAGTGCTAACTTCGCAGCTTCAGGTGTGTTTGGCTCGACATTAAGTGGTGTTTCATACCAGCCAGTGAAATAAGCTACAGGCTCTGCTACCCCCCAAAACATTAAACCAATGCCCATTCCCGCGGCAAATAGCATGGCTATCCATGACAACATTGAGTAATCGGCCTTGGCTTCATCACCACCTAAGCGAATTTTACCAAATGGCGAAATGATCATTGCCAAACAAAACAACACAAACAGATTGGCAGACCACATAAATAGGCCATCAAAAGTACCTATAATTTTCCATTTTATGCCATCTAATACAGATTTTGATGTTTCTGGTTCAACCAAGAGAATGGCGATTAAGAAGAGTCCAATTAAGGAGGCGCTGATCCCAAAAACAGGGTTGTGGACGTCAAAGCCCCACTTTTGAATGTTATCTTGTCCGACTGTGTAATCGGTATTGTCTATACTATATTTATCGTTATTGCTATTCATTAATCCTCATTTAGAACAAACTTCATTAGTACATGAAAGGTTATTTTACTTTATTTAGCGGCAACTTGCTGTCTATTCTGGCAAAAGCTGCCCTTGATGTGACCTGACACACTATGAGTTAAACGTTCTGGCTAAAATGTCTGCTAAGGTTTAGTCGGATTAGCAACTAAGTTTAAAGTCTAGTTAACTTTAGCGCATAAATGGCCAAGCATTTGAAATTCTGCTTTTTTGAAGTGATTGGGCTGTTTTATCAACCAGTGATATGGCTTATTGTTAAGCCATATCAGCGATTCAAAAATTGACTATGAGTAAGCGCTTAAATATCGACTAGAGATAAATGTTTAAAATGCGTAGATAGCATTTGTCATTTTTAATTTAAAGCGTTTTCAAGTCATTGAATTCAACCCTGCCTTTGCGCCAAAAATAAAACGCAGCACAAGCTGCTACCAGCGCAGTAATGACACCAAATTCATCCATATACCAACTCGAATCGGCTTTTTGCAGCGTAATCGGTGTAAATACTTTTTGAATAAAAATATTTGAACTCATGTGGTATATCACCCCAGTCCACAAACTACCTGTTTTCAACCGCAGATAAGTCATTATCATCCCAGTTGAAATGATAAAAACACTGAAAATGATGAGCTGATAATATAAAGGAGTGACATCATTTCCATATAAGCCTTTGATGATCAGTGGCCAATGCCATACGGACCAAACCAATCCACTCACGAGGGCAACACCAGTGAAAGACATAAACTTAGACAGCTCAGGCACAAGTAGACCACGCCAGCCAATCTCCTCGCCTAATATCGAAGGTAAAGACACAAAAAAACTGATTGTCGCAACTAATATAAAATGAAATAAAAATATACTGGCGTCGTTCCAATGAACTAAATTGTACTTTTGTTTTTGTGTAAACAAGAAATCAGCATCATAAAAGTCTGCGACACCTAATAACCAAACCAACAGGTATGCCATTAACGCGATGGCAAAAGGAACAAGATAACTTAGCCATTGGTATTTCCACTGCCCCCAGTACCAACCAAGACCTGAAAGGCTCCGCTTACGAATAATACACGTTAAGATAGTGGCAGCGCCAACAGAGAGCATTAGCGGTGTTGCTTGACCCATCCTAAAAATTAACCAGTAGCCTACAACATAAAATACGATAACCAGTGAGAAAAATGTCGCCAGCGTTAGTACGCTATCTCTAGTAATGTTCAAGCTTTACTCCACTAAATGAACGACCTATATGGCCGTTATAATATATAAAGCTATTTTTTTGATTTATGCTGCAATCGCCAAGTTAAATAACCATAAAAAATACCACCAATAGGAAAAGTAATTAAAGATAGCACTATGCCATCAAAAAAGTGTTCTTCTCCTGTTAAGTGCATAATCAACTGGAATAAAATCGCAGTTGAGATCCCCCAAAGCAAAACACCTTTGATTAAGATATGCTTTAATATGGCTGGCAATACTATTGTATCATTCATACTTCTTCCTTGAACTTAATCCCTTTTTCAGTGGTAATGTGAATCTGAGAGATAGTTAGTCCATATTACAACTAATGAAAAACTAAAGAATAATTTAAATAAAAGTAAATGATTGCATTAATTGGTTTACTTTATTTCTATTAACCTCATTCTCTTTATATTGGCATGTAAGGTTATAGGCTTTGTTTTCGTACTTATAAACTCTAGACTGAAGTAGTTTATTGTTATTTGTTAGCATATAAAACTCGTAACCGCTGACATTTTGATTGTAGATGTAGTCTTCTTTTGTGATGCTGCCACCAAAGCCTTTAAGCAAGTCCCTTCTAGCGACATCAATGACGTCATAGACACTTCCTAATACTTCTGCTTGTCCTTTATAATCAGAGATGATAACTGTACAAGTTAATTCAGGACTTCTTATAATGTAACTAGTTAGCTCTATTTTCCCTAATCCAGGTAAATTTACCTGTTTAAATTCTTCTTTAGGCTGATGCGGAAACTGAACTTGAAACTTATGCTCATCAGAATAAACCTCACTCCACGAAGGTTCGGATTTAGTATCTGTAGAAAAAAATGTTTTATAGCAAGCAAATCCAACAATTATTATAAAAATATATTTAAGCATTATCAGTCCTTTTGATAATTTATAACGTAAAAAAGGCATAATAATGCCTAACTATCTAATCATATTAAAATGCCAATAAATTTGATAGTAAAAAGTAGCTAACCATCTGGTTTATCGAGTTTTAAATAGAAAAATCACTTATAAAGTGTACCATCATGCTTTAACCAGCCTTCGGCGTGTCGCCCTGCAGGATCTGCATGGGTCCAATGGATCACCCCGCCTTTTTTGCTCCATTCATATTCACCATAAAACTCAACAAGGTCACCAACACGCAAATTTGAAACTCTCGGGGCTAAATCAATATTGTGGGCTACCAGCAAGGTTAAGCCACTATTGAGTTTTAGAATGAATTTTTGATGCCTTGAGCCTTGATTATCATCAGCAAGAATATGAACCACACGACCACTGCCGTTAACTTGAACATCGCCGCTTTTAGACTCATAAGCGCGCTGAATGACAGTATCATTTGCCCCGACGGGTAACACACTTGTCAGCGCCAATAGGCAAGTAAATAGACAAATAAATAGCCATTTCATCATTATTATCCTTAAAAGTATTTGCTTTAATCGTTCAAGTGAATCATTTATTGGGTGTTTTTATCGTCGCCAAATACCTTACCCGTTTTAAGGCAATAGAGTGTTACAGCCGAAGTTGTAAACATAATCAGCCCACAAAAAGCCCATAAGTAATCACCACCTTGTATTCCTCCAACCAAACTGGCTAAGCCTACAATAACGATAAAAAATTGTGCGAACATATATTATCCCTTTAATAAAATGGCTAAATCCATTAAGCGCTGTTAAATCTCGTATGAAGCGCTAAATTATTTTAACTAAACCATTGAACTAATACAATAAATAAGTAGCAGATTTGAAAGGCATAATACTCGAATAAGCCACGCTGTGACTTATCAAATTCATATCGACGACACTAAATGTAGATGATAAAACAGTGTTAAGACTGACAAAGTCATGATGAGGAATAATTTTAAAGTGACGATTAATTGCTGATGTCAGTATAAAAATACTAAGCATTAATAAAAATCCTAGGTTTTGATACTGAGTTTGCTAAAACAAATCAATTTTTGAAATTAAAGAATTACTTGAGGGTTTAATAAATAACTTAGAAGTTTAAATAATAACTTGGGGATTTAAATAAAAATAGCTTGGAGGAATTTGGCGGTGACGGAGAGATTCGAACTCTCGAAAGGTTGCCCTTTACACACTTTCCAGGCGTGCTCCTTCAGCCACTCGGACACGTCACCTAATTTGTTGCAATCATTTTAACGTGTGAGTGGCACGGTTCTATTTATCTATACTGCTATAAGCTAACACTATTGAATATAAGGTAATTATGAAAAACCTTATGTTGTAGAACGAGCGGTACTTTACGCAAATGCGTATTTGAGGTCAAGCAGAAATCGATGTTTTACAAACTCTTGGACGTTTGCTGTTCAAATCGAGCAATTCCGTTGCTCGATTGATTAAATAAAGCACGTTATTAACTCATTAGCGTTGGGAATAAACCTTTAATACCGGCAGCTATCACTTCAATACCAATTGAAAGCATTAGCAGCCCCATTAAACGCGTGATGACGTTAATGCCTGTTGTACCCAGCAACTTAAAAATAATCGGTGCCATTCTGAACAAACCAAAACTCATTAAACCAAAAATAATCACCGTAATGGACATACCTATCATGTCCACCAAAGAGTTATTAGTAGAAGAAAATACAATAACTGAACTAATGGCGCCAGGACCAGCCATTAATGGCAATGCCAGTGGTACCACAGCAACCGACTCCATGCCTGATGCTTCACGGTCTTCTTCTTGGTTACGTTTCACTTGGCTCAATTTACCCTGCAGCATAGACATCGCGATGATGGCAATCAAACTGCCACCGGCAATTCTAAAGGCTGATAAAGAGATACTGAACATATTTAAAATATGCTCTCCAATAAAAATCGTGGTTAACAAAATAATCACCACGGCAAAGTTTGCCACTTTACCTGTATGGTTACGTTCTACCTCAGTTTGGTGACTGGTTAAGGTCACAAACACAGGCAATAAGCCCACAGGGTTGATAATTGCTATCAATCCTAAGAAAAACTTAACGTAAAGCATTAAATCCACGAGCTTACCCTCTATATCAATGGTTTTGTGGTCAAAAAAATAATCGCGCAACTCTACTGCTTTTTATGCATTTTACAAATGTATTTTCTTACAAATATGAGCTAGTTAATAATAAACCTAATCTGACCTTAATTTACTTTTACGACAATAGCTTTTCGGAGCCAATTAACAAAATTCAATGTCTACAAACACCACTTACGACATAAATGAAATTTAATGACATAATCGAGTAAAAAAGCGCTATAAAAATTCATCATCAAGCTTTGTACTGTTACAATAAACCTCATTATTGAATGTTAGTTACTTAATCGGCGTTATTAACGACAGTAAGTAGATTGAAATCACTATGGGTAAACACTATGAGTAAACGTACTAGGATCTGTCATAAAAATGGTCATCGAAAAATGACGGGTTCACGCAGAAGATTAACTTACCTTGTATGTATTACTAAAACGGCTCAAAAGTGCCCATCTACAGAACTCAATATAGTCGATAAAACAAGCCTCGAAACTATCTAGCTGAAAAATTACCCATTTCAGAGTAATTAATTTTTCAGCCCATAAAAAAAGAGATGCTAAATAGCATCTCTTTTTTGTTCGCCTAACCGTAAAACTATTTGTTTTCAGTCCAGCGATCCATCCAACCTAGTACGTTTTTGTACCACTGCTGTAGGTTATCTTGATTTAAGATCCAATGGTTCTCATCAGGGAACATTAATAGCTCTGATGGAATGTTATTGCGCTGCATGTATGTAAATGCCGCTAGTCCTTGCCCATAAGGCACGCGGTAGTCTTTCTCACCGTGGATCACTAACATTGGTGTGTTCCAGTTTTCAACATAGTTTACTGGATTGAACTTCTCATATAGTTCTTTATTTTCAGTGTATGTACCACCAAATTCATACTCAGGAAACCAAAGCTCTTCTGTTACGTGGTACATGCTACGCATATCAAATAAACCAGCGTGGTTTACAAGACACTTAAAGCCATCGCTCCAGTTACCTTGGATCCAGTTCATCATGTAGCCGCCATATGAGCCACCTAATGCACAGGCATTATCGGTATCTAGCCATTTTTGTTGCTGACCAACCGCTGCTAGGCCTTTTTGCAAGTCTTCAAGCGGTTTACCACCCCAATCTTGGGTGATTGAATCAGTAAAGGCTTGTCCATAACCGGTTGAGCCATGGAAGTCGACCATAACCACACCATAACCTGCGCCAGCCCAAAGTTGTGCATTCCAGCGACCACTGAATGAGTTACCAAATGAACCTTGCGGGCCACCGTGAACTAAGTATGCGATTGGGTATTTCTTACCGGCTTCATAATTAGCAGGTTTAATCCAGTAACCGTGTACTGTCTCGTTATTCCAACCTTTGAAGTTAAATTGCTGGAACTCACCAAATTGAATTTCAGCTAATTTGTCTTCATTAACATTGGTTAAACGGGTGAGGTTTTCACCTTCAAGGCTAATTTTATATAAGTCGCCCGGCTCAACTAATGATTTGTTGCTGAAAATAAGCCCTGACTCTGTCACTGCGACAAGGTTGTTACTGCCATCATTGTATATCGGACGGACATCACCAAACTGAGTGTTAACTTCAAAGATGGTCACTTGACCTACATCTTGCGCCGTGACATAAAGCGTGCGGCCATCATCACTGAAGGTCAGTGAGCTTGTGCTGCGATCCCATAACGGTGCCACTTCTTTTTCTGCGCCAGTAACTGTGTCACGCAACATAATGCGGTAACGGTCAGCTTCAAATCCAGGCTTACTCATCGCAAGATAAGCCAGTTGACGACCATCTTTAGAATAAGTCGGTTGTGCATCCCATGCTTTATTATCTGGCGTTAGGTTTTCAGCCGTGCCACCAGCAACAGACACTTTCCATAGATCATAGTTGGTCGTCCATGCTTGATCTTTGCTTGGGGCTTTGGCGCTATAAACAATGTGTTTACCATCTGCGGTAAAGGTCACCTCTTCCATGCCTGAAAAAGGCTTTGGCGGGGTTTCAGTATCTAAACCTTGGGTAACATCAACAACATCTGTTACTGGCTTGCCATTTAGCTGACCGACAAACAAATGGTTACGAGCGTGATCTTCCCATGTATCCCAATGGCGAACCATGAGTTGTTTGTATTCACGACCCGTGGTCTTTTTGTTTTCTTCAGCCTCAATACGATCAACCGTACAAGCTAAGTCTTTACAGTCAGGAAATACGCGCATGTTCATGACAACTTGTTTGCCGTCATTTGATAACTTATAGCCATTGATATCCAATGGTAAGTCAGTCACTTGCATCGCTTCGCCACCAGTTAAGGCTAAGTTAAATAACTGACTAGAACCGTTACGAGCTGCTAAGAAGTAAATTGATTTACCATCAACACTAAAAGTTACGTCATGTTCAGTGCCTTTATGTGAGGTAATTTGAACTGGCTTAGCATTTTTATCACTCAGATCCAGTAAGTATAAATCAGAGCTGCTGTCGCCCTGCTCGTCAATTAACTTAACGGCATACACTAACTTGCTGCCATCATTTGATACAGCGGCAGAATGAAGCTTATTCAACTTTACAAGTTGTTGAACATTAAAGGGGGTTTTAGCAGGCTCTGCTGCTTGTACTGACAAGGCAAAGCCTGCAGTTGCAATAGCGAGTAAAATTGACGATTTTTTCATTTGATGAAGTTCTCTTTTTAATTTTTGTTGTGTTACCAATGTCTGTGTTATTTTTTAGTGCTACATCACAGCAAAATGATTAATCGATGAAATGCTGTTATCAAACAGTTTACAGACTGAAAGTACACTGTTTCAAAAATACCAATAATAAGTACTGATAGCACACTACCCAAACAAAAACGCTCAGGCAATAGGATTTTGACACAATCCAAACCTGAGCGAGATTATTTGCGCTATTTGACGAAATTAACCACAAAAACCATAACGTGAAATTAAAATTAACGCTTATTTGGTTTTGGCATTAGCAATATTAACTTTCCAAATTGCCGGACCTGTTTCATGGGCATTAACGCCTTGAGTATCCACAGCCACGGTAACCGGCATATCTTGAACATCAAATTCATAGATAGCTTCCATACCTAAGTCTTCAAAAGCCACCACACGAGATTTCTTAATCGCTTTAGATACTAAGTAAGCAGCGCCGCCGACAGCCATTAAATAAACGGCTTTGTGTTTTTTGATTGATTCAACGGTTTGTGGCCCACGTTCAGACTTACCAATCATGCCCATTAAGCCCGTTTTATCTAACATAAGATCAGTGAACTTATCCATACGGGTTGCGGTTGTTGGGCCTGCAGGGCCCACAACTTCATCGCCTACTGGATCAACAGGCCCTACGTAGTAAATAAATTTACCAGTAAAGTCGACGCCATCAGGTAAACCTTCACCTGATTCAATCAAGGTTTGAATGCGCTTATGAGCCGCATCACGACCTGTTAGCATTTTACCGTTAAGTAATAAGGTATCGCCGCTTTTCCAGGTTTCGATTTCAGCTTGAGTGACTGTGTCTAAATTAACACGATGAGTATTCTCACCTGCTTCACGGGTAATTTCAGGCCAATCAGCTAATGATGGCGGCACTAAGTCAGCAGGGCCAGTGCCATCTAAATGGAAATGCACGTGACGTGTTGCTGCGCAGTTAGGGATCATTACCACAGGTTTTGACGCTGCGTGAGTCGGCACTGATTTAATTTTAATATCAAGTACCGTGGTCAAGCCGCCTAAGCCTTGCGCGCCAATACCCGTATTGTTGGCACGTTCAAAGATATCTAAACGAAGCTTCTCTTCAGTGGTTTCAGCGCCGCGCTCCATTAGCTCATGGATATCAACCGGGTCCATTAACGACTCTTTGGCAAGTACCGCGGCTTTTTCAGCTGTGCCACCAATACCTATGCCTAACATACCTGGCGGACACCAACCTGCGCCCATAGTCGGTAAGGTTTTTTCAACCCACGCAGCAATATCATCTGACGGGTTTAACATCACCATTTTTGATTTGTTTTCTGATCCGCCGCCTTTTGCTGCGATCATGACTTCAATATGATTACCTGGCACCATATCAATATGAACTACAGATGGCGTGTTATCGCGAGTGTTTTTGCGGGTACCTGCAGGATCGGCAACGATTGATGCACGTAAAGGGTTATCGGGATTCAGGTAAGCTTGGCGTACACCTTCATCTACCATTTCCTGAACCGTCATATCGGTTTTGTCCCACTGTACTGCCATACCAATTTTGACAAAACTGGTCACAATACCTGTGTCTTGGCATAAAGGACGTTTACCTTCTGCTGACATACGTGAGTTAATCAAAATCTGTGCGATGGCATCTTTTGCAGCCTCGCTTTCTTCACGATCGTAGGCCTTAGCCATTGCATCAACGAAATCTTTAGGATGGTAGTACGAAATATACTGCAGAGAATCAGCAATGCTTTCAATAAAGTCAGCTTGCTTGATCACGACATTAGCAGATGAGTTTGTAGACATATAGGGGCGCTCCAGCAGCCATTGCGGCATAACTTGTTTTATTTTTATATGAATGCAATTTTAAAATTGCCTTCAATTAGCTATTAATCCTTTCAGGGACAATATGATACTCTTTCCAACGTTTTTGGGCTACATCACATTTTAAATAGGTTACAACATGCATTCTCGGGGCAAGCAATCGCTGGCAATTCAGCAATTGGATTGGAATATTAGTACGCACACCTTGTTTGAACATTTCTGCCACAAGCCTTGGGCTATGCTGTTAGATTCGGCCAACGCAGCCCATACTGATGCTAAATATGACATTATTGCTATTAGTCCAATTGCTTGTTTAACATATCAAAATAACCTCAGTAAACTCACTATTGTCGATGAAGCGTTAAGCCCGTTACTAGCGAGCTTTGATAGTCAGCAAGCTGTTTTTGATAATCTAGCTCAGCTGCAGCAAACACTTTACCCGACAAAACAGCCATGCAAGTTTCCTTTTAGCGGCGGCGCATTAGGTAGCTTTAGTTATGACTTGGGTAGAGTGATAGAAAAACTGCCAGACAGCGCTATGCAAGATATTCACTTGCCTGAAATGAGCGTGGGTTTTTATGACTTTTGCTTAATCTATTGCTATCAACAGCAATGCTGGTTTGGTTTACATTATCAAGGCCAAATTGCCCTTGATACTGCATTGAATAAAATTGAGGTCGCAACTAAAAAAATAACCAAAAACAAATCCACGCAGCCAAAATTCAAACTAACCTCCCCTTGGGAGAATCAAACTACAAGCCTGCAATACCAAGAAAAATTTAATAGGGTGCAACAATATTTGCATTCTGGCGATTGCTATCAAATAAATTTAACTCAGCGGTTTTCAGCTAACTATCATGGCAATGAGTGGCAAGCTTATTGCGCGTTATCTGCAGCCAATAAAGCCCCTTTTTCAGCCTTCTTGAGATTGGAAAATCACTGCATAATGTCAATTTCGCCAGAGCGATTTATTCAACTTTCTGGTGATAAGATTTCTACTAAGCCTATTAAGGGCACCTTGCCTCGCTCAGCAGATGCAGAAATTGATAAACAAAAAGCCCAGCAGTTACAGCACTCAGTAAAAGATCGCGCTGAAAACGTGATGATTGTGGATTTGCTGCGTAATGACATCAGTAAAGTCGCCACTGCGAGCACAGTTAATGTGCCCAAGTTATTTGATATTGAGAGCTTCCCTGCGGTGCATCATTTAGTCAGCACCATTGAAGCTACCCTCGCGGCTAATTTGTCTGCCATCGATATTATCAAGGCAGCCTTTCCGGGTGGTTCTATCACTGGCGCGCCCAAAATTAGAGCCATGCAAATTATCGAAGAATTAGAGCCATCAAGACGCAGTATTTATTGCGGCAGTATTGGTTATATCAGTCAAGATGGCACTATGGATACCAGCATTACCATTAGAACCTTGCTGACTGAAGAAGATAAGATTTATTGCTGGGCCGGTGGCGGTGTAGTGGCAGATTCTAATGCCGATGCTGAGTATCAAGAATGCTTTGATAAGGTCAGTAAGATTCTGCCTATATTAGAAAAGCTCTAAAACAAGCATATTAATTCAACCATAGTAATAGCTCTGTTAAGGGTTAAGCTGAAGCTTACGAAAGTTAACTCAGCTAAAACTTAACTAAGCTAAGGGTTGAGTTAAATCTCACAATCATCACACTGCCGCTTTACTTAACCTTTAACTTAGTAGTAAAAAGGTATTCAACTGTATAACTGCTGGCGATATTGCTTAGCCACCTGTTGCCAGCTAAAGCGTTCTTGACTGGCAGCAATCTCCATTTGACGATATTGCTCAGGTTGCTCATTACTCAAGCTTAAGGCGTTAATTAACACCTGAATAAATTGCTCCGCTTGGTGAGCTAAATTATGACCTTCAAATAACCAACCGGTTTGCTGATCTTTAATGGTATCGCGTAAACCACCTACCCCATGGGCAATACACACCTGACCTTGCTTCATGGCTAATAATTGGCTGATACCACAAGGCTCAAAGCTACTTGGCATGACAAACAAATCACCTAACTGATAAAGTTCATCGGATAATTGCTGATCATAGCCATTAATAAACACAAAGTTACTGTGCCTTGACGCGACCTGTTGAAACTCTTTGGCTATGACATGATAGCCACTCCCCAGTAGCATAAACACCCCTTGGGGTTTTAATCGTTTTAACTCAATCAGCATAGCGTCTAATAGGCTTTGGCCAGTACTGTTTGCCTCAACGGGATAGGGTTGACGTAACAGCAACACCTTTTGATCTGTTAACCGCCCTACTGATGTCATTAAGAAATCAATCGAGCTCGCTTGGTTGATTTGTTGCATTTGCCATTGTTGTAAACGCGCTAAAGTTATTTGATCGACACTGCGAGCAGAGTCTGTTTTACCTAACCATTTAATGACTGTATCTTGTGATTTCACTAATAGCTGATTAATCGATTTGTTAGCGGTTTTCTTATCAGGTTTTGCAGTGGTCAATTCACTTTCAGCACTATTAACATCACTATCATTAACACCACTATCATTAACACCACTATCATTAACACCACTGTTATCATTCTCATAAACGCAGCCATTGAGTATTCCTACAATGTCACCACGATTATGTTTATCTAACATGGACGCTTCTAAGCCTTCACCACCAAAAAAACCATTTTGATGATCGGATGCCATTAACACCTCATGAGCATAGGTCGGCGACACTAAATGTACCTTGTCACTGAGCTCAATACCCATTTTCATTGGGTTTACACAGTTAGGATATCGTGGATCGCTTAAATGAGCTTTTTGCTCATCTGTTAAAAGGTGCGTTAGCTCAGGAAACCATGCAGCAAATGATGAGACATCATCACGTATTGGTCTTATGCCCTGCAGGGCTAAATTATGAATTGAGAATACACATTGGCATTGCTTTAACATGGCATATTGTGGGTCAAATGCCCGTAACATCACCAGCATTCCGGCGTGCCAGTCATGCATATGCATCACATCAACTTCGGGGATTAAACCATCAATATAAGCTTGGGCTACCGCTAAATTAAATAAGGCAAACTTAGTGGCGTCATCAGCAAAGGGCCTATCATTACTGCCTGCACAATAAACTTGATTACCCTCGCTATTAAATAAATGATGCTCAAATAAGTATACTTGGCTGTTAAGGTATGTATTGCCGTCAACACTGGTTCTGGGTCTTGGCATCAGCGCCACGCTGACGATTTCAATATTAGCACCAAATTTTACCGCTACAGTGCCGATGTTATTAGCATTATAAGTTTGTGCAATATAGCCATAATTAGGCATAGCCACATCCACAATAATATCTTCGCTTGCTAATGCTGGAGGCAAGTCGCGAATAACATCAGCCATACCACCGACTTTCGCGCCAGATATCGCGTCGTTCTCAGCTGCGATCATTAATACTTTTTTCACTAGTGAATACCTTTTAAATGCTATTAGGTTTTTTATTCGGTGTTACATGATGTAAAATGTTGAGCCGCCAAGTTTAACCAAAGGGTAAACCTGCAGCTCAACTAAATTGAAAAGCCGACTAAATTGAATAAGTCGACTAAATCAATTACTCATAACCCGTAGGTAAACCGAGCATTTTTCTAGTAACTAGGGTTATGCCTTTTTCTGACACCCTAAATCCACGGGCAATATCTTGGGCACGATTAAAGCCAATTTCCATACCTTCAGGAATGATACAACCGCGATCAATAATGGCATTTTGAATACGGCAATTTTTAAGTACCACTACATCAGGTAACAACACCGAGTCTTTCACTAATGAGTATGAACACACCCGCACTTCATCAAACAGCACACTACGCTTGACCTTAGCACCTGAAATAATACAACCACCAGAAACGATTGAATCTACCGCCATACCACGGCGATCATCATCATCGAAAACAAATTTAGCGGGTGGAAGTTGCTCCTGATAAGTCCAAATTGGCCATTTAGCATCATATAAATTCAGTGCTGGTGTGGGTGACAATAACTCCATATTGGCTTGAAAAAATGAATCCAAGGTGCCCACATCACGCCAGTATGCTGGCTCATCAGGTACTGCACTGGTGAACGGGAAAGCAAATATATTGGCGTGCTCGATAATGGACGGAATAATATCTTTACCAAAATCTCGGTCTGAGTTTTCGTTATTGGCATCTTTCTTTAACTGATCGAATAAAAACTTAGTGTTAAACACATAATTGCCCATCGATGCTAAACAAAACTCTTCATTACCTGGGATAGATTTAGGCACGGCAGGTTTTTCTTCAAAGCCGACCACCCGCATATCTTCATCCACTTCCATTACCCCAAACGCATTAGCAGCTTCAGGAATGGGCGTTTCTAAACAGCACACTGTCATATCAGCGCCAGATTCCGCATGAGCGGCCAGTAAACCGGCATAATCCATTCGATAAACGTGGTCCCCAGATAACACCATCACGTATTTAGGTAACTCATGACGAATAATATCGATATTTTGAAATACCGCATCAGCAGTGCCTTCATACCAGTTGCCTGAGGTTTGCTGTGATGCTGGCAAGATTTCCACTGACTCGCCCAGCTCTTTCTTAAAGTGGCCCCAACCACGGCTAACATGGCGAATTAACGAGTGAGATTTGTATTGGGTGACTACCCCAACACGGCGGATCCCTGAGTTAATGCAGTTTGATAATGGAAAATCAATAATGCGGAACTTACCTCCGAAATATAACGCCGGTTTAGCACGCCAATCGGTTAACTCATGTAAGCGAGAGCCTCGACCACCAGCTAGAATTAATGCATAGGTATCACGGGTAAGATTACTAATATAACGAGCATTTGACATATATTAAGACTCCTAACTTTAAACTCAGCAACTTGCTGAAAATATAATGGCGTGATTATTTGGCAAACCAAATGTCGTCACGATACGCACTAATAGTGTTGTCACTAGAAAAACGTCCGCTGGATGCAGTATTTCTAATACTCATTTGAGTCCAGTGTTCTTGATTGGCATAGGCAGCAGCGACGTTTTCTTGTGCTACGCGATATGCATCAAAATCGGCGGCGATCATCCATTGATCATATGGGTCTTCAATGGCAGCAATAATGCTGTCAAAAATACCCGGTTCCACTAAATTGAAATGGCCACTTTTAAGCATCTCTAACACATGTTTGAGTGCGGGTGACTGTTGAATATATTGATGGGGGTTGTAGTGAGATTTAAGCTGACTAACCTCGTCAGCATTAAGACCAAATAAGAAGAAGTTGTCATCACCCACTTCTTCAAGCATTTCAACGTTTGCACCATCGAGGGTGCCTATGGTGAGAGCGCCATTCATCATAAATTTCATATTGCCGGTGCCCGATGCTTCTTTACCAGCAGTGGAGATTTGCTCAGATAAATCTGTGGCCGGGCAAATTTTTTCCATGGCGCTGACATTATAGTTTGGCAAAAAAGCAAAACGTAAATATGGCGTTACCACAGGATCTGAGTTCACCATATGGGCCACATTATTGGCGAGTTTGATGATTTGCTTGGCCATGGCATAACCAGGCGCCGCTTTGCCGCCAATCAGCACACAACGGGGCTGCATCCCTTGGGTATCACCCGCCACAATGCGTTGATATAAATGAATAACATGCAATATATTCAGTAACTGGCGTTTGTATTCATGAATGCGCTTAACCTGTACGTCAAACATCATCTTAGGGTCAAACTCAACCTCACACTCAGCTGCCACTAATTTGGCTAAATCTACCTTGTTATCAAATTTGACGGTCTGCCACTGCTTCAAAAAGGCTTGGTCATCGGTAAAGGCATTAAGGGCTGTTAGCTGGGTTAAATCGGTCACCCAACTATCACCTAAACGGCGAGTAATTAGCTGTGCCAAGCGCGGATTACAATGGGCCAGCCAGCGCCTTGGCGTCACACCGTTGGTTTTATTATTGAATTTGTGTGGCCATAGCTGATAAAAATCATTAAACAAACCAGACTTTAATAATTGGGTATGCAGACCTGCGACGCCATTAACCGAAAAGCTAGCCACAATTGCAAGGTATGCCATTCTCACATGGGGTTCGTGGCCTTCTTCGATAATCGACATCGCCGCTAATTTGTCATTATCACCTGGCCAATGGTGAGCAACGGCTTCGAGGTAACGGGCATTAATTTCATAAATAATGTCCAAAATGCGTGGCAACATGTGCTTTAGCATGCGCACAGGCCAGCGCTCTAGCGCTTCTGGTAGCAAGGTGTGATTAGTGTATGCCACGCTGCTTGAGGTAATATCCCATGCTTGATCCCAATCCAAGCCATAGGTATCCATGAGCAAACGCATTAATTCAGGTACTGAAATACTGGGGTGAGTATCATTAAGTTGCATGGCATTAAGCTCACTAAAGCGACTAAAATCGCTGCCATGAACCGCCACATAGCGCAGTAAAATGTCCTGTAAACTGGCCGAAGATAAAAAATACTGCTGCCTTAAACGCAGCTCTTTACCATTTTCACTGGCGTCATTGGGGTACAGCACCATGGTAATTTGCTCGGCCATATTTTTACGGGCCACGGCCTCGGTATAATCACCATCATTAAATTCTGCTAAATCAAAATCATCAGTGGCTTCAGCTTTCCACAGCCTTAACGTATTAATCCGACCGTTTTTATAGCCGGGTACTGGCATATCGTGTGGCACTGCGTTGACATCTTGAGTATCAATCCACACATAATGACGATGACCTTGTAGATCGACATAGGATTCAGTATGGCCAAAAAATGGCACACTAATGGTGTGATTGGCTAATCTCACTTCCCATGGATTGCCTTCTCTTAACCAGCGATCCGGTTGCTCTATTTGATATCCATCAACCACTTTTTGCTTAAACATGCCGTATTCATAGCGAATACCATAACCAACAACCGCTAGGTCTAAACTGGCGCAACTATCTAAAAAGCATGCGGCTAAGCGGCCTAAACCGCCGTTACCTAAACCGGCATCAAGCTCGGCTTCTTGTAAGGTTTCTAAATCTACTGCGTAGCTATTTAGCGCCTCACGAGTCTCTGTTGTTAAATCTAAACTGAGTAAAGCATTACCCAAGGTACGGCCCATCAAAAACTCCAGCGATAAATAAGCCACTTGTTTTTGCTGATATTGGTTATCTTTTAAGCGTGTTTCTCGCCATTGTTGCAGTAAATTTGCTTTAACCGCTGACGCTAACGCGCCATACATATCATTGGTGGCATTTTCATCACGGCTTAACACCCCTTGAAGTTGTCGCTTAAAGGTGGCATCTAAACTGTCACAAGGATCGCAATCTAGATGGTCATTACTTATTGGCTCATTTTTGAGTGTCGATTTAGCCGCTTTTGTGGCCGTTTTTTTCTCGCGGGTTTTCCTTTTAGTGACTGTCATCGATTAATTCCTTATCTTGAACTAGTTGAAAATTGGCATGAAATAACATCAGGCTTCGACTTTGAAGTACTGCCTTACTTTCTTTAATCAATTCACTTTGCGCTAAATTGTCGTTATTAAGGTTTTGGGTTGACAGCAAACATTGCCAAGGGTCATAACAATTTAAGCTCGGTAAGGTAAATGTCTGACTTTCAACATCAGCATTGAGTATCAGTAATAGTGCGTGGGGTTGTTGTAGCGCTGATTCACCGGAAGTTATCGCCACGGCCAAACTACGACAACTTTGTTCACTCCATTGACGTTTTGACATAGGTTCACCATCACGGCCATACCAAACAAAGCCGCTATCGCGTTTATTATCAGGCACATGAATAAAGTCTCGATGGCATAAAATCGGGAAACGCTGACGTAAGTTAATTAATTGCGAGGTAAATTCGACTAATGACCAATCAATGGCTTGCCAGTCTATCCAACTGATCTTGTTATCTTGACAATAGGCGTTGTTATTACCGTGCTGACTGTGACCCATTTCGTCGCCACTCAGCATCATGGGTACCCCTTGGGACAGCAAAAGTGTGGCAAGAAAGTTTCGCTGCTGGCGTTGACGAGTTTGATTGATAACTACCTTGCTGGTTTCGCCTTCTTCGCCGTAATTGGCACTGAGGTTTTCATGATGGCCGTCGCGGTTACCTTCACCATTAGCCAAGTTATGCCGTTGGTTAAAGCTGACTAAGTCTTTTAAGGTGTAACCATCATGACTGGTAATAAAATTGATACTTGCCGATGGACTGCGGCCATGGTGTTCAAAAAAATCGTCTGAGCCATGAAAGCGTCTGGCAAATTCAGGGAGCATCCCATGATCGCCGCGCCAAAAACGGCGCATGGTATCTCGGTAGCGATCGTTCCATTCACTAAATGCGATAGGATAATTACCCAGTTGATAACCACCGGGACCAATATCCCAAGGCTCGGCAATCAGTTTCACCTGACACAACACGGGATCTTGCGATAAGGCATCAAAAAAACCGCATCCTGGATCAAAACCATAGGTTTCACGGCCTAAGCAACTGGCTAAATCAAATCTAAAACCATCAACTCCCATGACTTCAACCCAATATCGCAATGAGTCCATAATCAATTGCAACACTTGCGGGTGGTTTGAATTAAAGGTGTTACCGCAACCAGTATCATTGATATACAAACGCTGTTCGTTAGACACCAATCGATAATAGTTGGCGTTGTCGATGCCGCGAAAGCTTAAGGTGGGTCCCAAACGACTGCCTTCTGCAGTATGGTTATAAACCACATCTAAGATCACTTCGATACCCGCATCGTGCAGGCTATCAACCATGTCGCGAAACTCAGTAATACTCTCGCCACTCATATAAGCTGCGTTGGGTGCAAAAAATCCAATGCTGTTGTAGCCCCAGTAATTACTGAGGTTCTTTTCGATTAAAAATGGCTCATTGAAAAAGCTTTGCACTGGCAGTAGTTCAACACAGTTAACCCCTAACTGGGTTAAATATTGGATACTGCTGGGGGCAGCAAGGCCAGCATAAGTGCCTTTAATATCATCATTTACTTCAGGATTTAACACACTAAAACCTTTTACATGGGTTTCATAAATGATGGTTTGTTCTAAAGGAATATTAAGCCTTTTAACCGGTCTGTTTCGTAGCGCTCTGTCATCTACTACACAGCATTTAGGCATGTATTTGGCGTTATCTTTGCTGCAAAAAGATAAATCAGAATCAGGGCTATCAATTTGATAGCCATAAGTTGCATCGTTAGCTTCAAGTTCACCAAACAGCTGCTTGGCGTAAGGGTCTAGCAATAGTTTATGATGATTAAAGCGGTGCCCAAGTAAGGGTTGATAGGGTCCATAAACCCGATAACCATATAAGGTACCCGCTTTCGCTTGTGGCAAGTAACCATGCCAAATTTGTCTGGTTTTTTGGGTTAACGGAAATTGTTGTTCGTTAAGCCCAAACTCGTCAAAAAGACATAGCACCACTTGGGTGGCGTTAGCTGAAAATAGCGCAAAGTTCACGCCATTATCATCAACGCTGGCGCCCAAGGGGTAAGGCTTTCCTGTAAGCAAAGGGTTAACCGATTCCATAGTTAATCCTCTTCAGATTCTAAACTGGTGCGGGCGGCCTTAACACTGAGCACAATCGTCGCCAATGGCGGTACAGTCACCAGACCACTGCGTGCCATGCCTTGCCAGTCAACATCGGTATTAATAATGGTGTCATTGCTTACCGCGCTACCGCCATAACACGGGCTATCACTATTGAGCACTTCGATATAATCATTTTCAGAAGGTAAACCGACCCTAAAGTCGTAATGCACTTGCGGGGTCATATTGACCACAAATATTAAATGCTGCCCACTGTCTTTGGCATAGCGAATAAAACTAAAGATACTGGCATCACCATTATCACAATCCAGCCATTGAAAACCTGATGGCTGATGGTCCAGTTCATATAAGGCTGGGCTTTCACTGTATAAGCTATTGAGATCTCTAACCCAATCTTGCATGCCTTGGTGCGGCGCGTATTGCAGTAAATGCCAATCTAGGCTTTGGTTATGATTCCACTCATCACGTTGGGCAAACTCTGTGCCCATAAACAGCAGTTTTTTACCTGGATGGCCCCACATAAAGCCTAAAAAGCTTCTTAAGGTGGCAAACTTTTGCCAATCATCACCGGGAATTTTATGCAGTAACGAGCCTTTACCGTGCACCACTTCATCGTGACTTAAGGACAAAATAAATTGCTCGGTATAGGCATACACTAAGCTAAAGGTCATTTCATGGTGGTGATGTTTACGGTAAATGGGATCGCGACTAAGGTAACTCAAGCAGTCATTCATCCAGCCCATATTCCACTTAAAACCAAAGCCTAAGCCACCATTTTCAGTGGTGTCTGTCACTCCGCCCCAAGCGGTTGATTCTTCTGCCACCATAGTGACACCTGGGTAGGCGGCATAGATTCGCTCATTGAGCAATTTCAAAAATTCAATGGCTTGAATGTTTTCGCGTCCGCCATACTCATTAGGCAGCCATTGACCAGATTCTCGGCTGTAATCGAGATATAGCATGGAAGACACGGCATCGAGCCTTAGCCCATCGAAGTGAAACTCTTCAAGCCAATAACAGGCATTACTGAGTAAAAAGCTTTGTACTTCGCCGCGGCCGTAATTAAATATTAAAGTGTCCCAGTCAGGATGCTCCCCTTGACGTGGATCTTGATGTTCATACAAACAACTGCCGTCAAACTTAGCCAGTCCATGAGGGTCTTTAGGGAAATGAGCCGGCACCCAGTCTAATAAAACCCCAATATCATGTTGATGACATTCATCTATAAAGGCTTTTAAGCCAACGGGATCACCAAAGCGGTAAGTTGCTGCATATAAACCAACAGGTTGATAACCCCAAGAGCCATCAAATGGGTATTCACTGATTGGCATCAGTTGCAGGTGGGTAAAGCCCATTTCTTTAAGATATGGAATCAATTCATCAGCTAAGTCTTGATAACTGAGGTAACTATCGCCCCACTCACCTTTACGCTTCCATGAAGCGAGATGAACTTCATAAACAGACATAGGCAATTGATGTAGTTGCTGTTTTGCGCGCTGCTTAAGCCATTTTTTGTCTTGCCATTTATAATCAGTTTTGTGTGGAACAACCGATGAATTACCCGGCGCTGCTTGCATTTGAATCGCATAAGGGTCGGCTTTTTCAGTTAAAGCGCCATCTTGTGTAGTGACACTAAATTTATAAAATTGGCCTGCATCAGCATTGGGAATAAATATTTCCCAAATGCCATTACTAGGATGAAAGCGCATGATATGGGCTCTGCCATCCCAATGATTAAAATCACCTACTACGGCAACTTTTTGAGCATTCGGCGCCCAGACACAAAAATGAACACCTTCTACACCTGCGATAGTCTTCCAGTTCGCACCTAGAAATTGGTAGCTTTTTTGCTGCTTTCCTTCAGCAAATAAGTAGATGTCATCATCATCCAGCAAGCTGCCAAACTGGTAGGGATCGATTATGGTTTCAATACTCATTGGATAAGTCACTTTTAAGCTATATAAAAATGGCTTAACCCGTCGTCCCATAGTGCCAGCAAATAAACCCTGCTCATCAACTTGGGTTAATGAAGCGACTTTTTTACCATCTTTTAGACTGATCACTTCAACTTCTATTGCACCTTTGACGAAGCATCTAACGATCAAAGATTTGCCATTGTCGGCTTTATGCATACCCAGTAATGAAAATACATCAGTAAAATTACCACTCAGTAATGCGGTATCGGTTCCATGATTAAAATAAGGGGCATTATTAGTCATTTTGCATTGCTCCATAAATGTTTGAATTAATGATTACGCTGTTCGTTATTCGCATTAGCCGTAAACAGCCCATTCAGGCTTGCCGCTGTCATCTATATATTTGCTACGTCTGGTTTTATTGATGGCATCGAGCCTGTTATTGACTGTTGAATCTGCTGAAATTTGTTCTAAAGTGCGACTTAAGCGTCGACACCAATTGGGGTATTGTTTCCAAGTACCGGGAATGTTTATCGGTTTGACTTCATCGATCAGATCGTCAATTTGAATGCTATATAGGGCTGAATTACCCGATGCCGATAACTGGAGCCAAGCAAGCATTAATTGCTCAAAATCAACTTCACCCATCACAATATTGGCTTTGATAAGATGATGCTGACTAAGTAAATCCAGTAGTTGTTGTTTCTCTATCAGCCTTAGCGATTTCGCCTCATCAAGTTGTTGCTCGTTGTCATACAGATTTAACTGATGCCGTAATTCAATATCTGCCGCAGTCCACCACGCCGTTAATGTCGGCACATCATGGTTTGCTAGCATCATCAAACTGTGAGACTTATAAAAGGCGGGGTTCATAAAGCCGTCATGATGTTTAGCAAAGTAAAATAGTTCGTTTGAAAATATTTTTGCTTTAGCTAGGTTGGCGACAATTTCTGGCGGCACTATGCCAAGGTCTTCGCCAATTAACACACATTGGGCTCGCTGACTTTCTAGGCACAAAATGGCTAATAAAGTATCCAATGGGTAATACACATATGCCCCATTGCCTAAACCTTCCTGCTTAGGCCACCACCATAAGCGTAATAAGCCCATGACATGATCGATTCGTAAACCGCCACAAGACACCATATTCGAGCGGATCAAATCAATGAAATGCTCAAATTTATGCTGGGCTAATTTGATAGGGTCAAAAGGCGTTAAACCCCAGTTTTGCCCTTGAGGGGCAAAAGGATCTGGCGGTGCACCAATATTGGCATTGGTACAAAAATTATCGATATTTGCACAGACTTCAGCCCCCGTAGGCGAGGCACCGACTGCCATATCACGAATTAGCCCTAAGGACATGCCTGCAGTTTTGGCTTTTGCCTGACACTGAAGTAATTGCTCATAAGCGATAAATTGTAAATAACACAGAAATTCTGCATCTGTAAAACACGAATTTCGCTGTTGCTGGTGGGTGACATATTGGCTTAAACCTTCACCCTGCTGTTGCTTAAAACAGGCAAAGTCTAGATAGCGTTTACTGTGGTTGTTTTTATGCTCTTTAATAAACGCGTTAAACAGCATTTGATAAATAGAAAATTTAGTTTCATGTATCTCGCAGTAATCAAGCAATCTAGACTGAGCTAATTGATATTGTTTATTTCGCCAAAGCTTAGAAGTTATAACCCCTTCAATGGCAGCGTATTCAGCCACTGACTCGATGTGAATGTATAACGGATTAAGTCGACGTCTATCTGATGGGCTATAAGGGCTGGCACTTTCTGGTAAATCCAGAGCGTGTAATGGGTTTAGTAAAATAAAATCTGCGCCTTTTGCAGCAGCTAACTCGATGAGCTTTTGTAAATCATTAAAGTCACCAATCCCCCACTGGCTTTGGCTAGTAAGGCTATAAAGTTGGGTGCTAAGCCCCCATTTGGCTGTTTTACTGTCAGCATGAACATAGGCGCTGCGCGGCGCAATCATTAATTGACCGGTATATGTTTCACTGGAGCTTGCAGATTCAACAGTGGCACTGATACCGTGGTAACCAAGGCCTAGCGGGGCATTAATGTCATCATTTAATTGATACTGATATTTAAGATAACTGATACCATCAATGCCATAATCACCCACAACCCGCATTTGGCCGAGGCTGATTGGAAAATGAAATTTATCACCATGTTCAATTTCAATCTCAACTTTTATGCTGCCAGTAAAATGCTCAGGTAAATGAAACTCAACAATAGGGTCATCCACATAGCTCCATTGAAACCCATGCAGAGGCTGTAACCATGGCGCGGCATCTAATTCAAAAATCCGTTGCTGAATAAATTCATCGCTTAAAGTCGAGCTAACAAAAGAACGATTAGCAGCAATATTATTTAGCGTGTCACTCGTTGATGCACCTTTAGTTGATGCATCATTAACACACATGGATTGTAAAATTCCATTTCTATCTAGAGGCTGGATCTGTACATTGTTGCCAAAGCAATCTATAAACTCAGCGCCTACGCCTTGCAAATACAGTAACTTCCCTAGTCCCATATTTGTCGCCCTCGCGAATGTCTTAACTGATTAATAACCCAGCAGTTACCATGCCAGCACAACATCACAGTTTAACGACAGTTTAATTTCAATCAGGTTACAGAATAAAAAGATTAAATTTCAAGATCTTAAAACCAACTGATTGTAAATTAAATTTACAAACTTGTTTAAAACGAAATTAAAAGCGTAATTAAAAACAATCACTTTGGTGCATTAACGCACAGCAAACGTGCAAAAAAACCAAACCCAATTTTACTGCAAGGCCTATAAAGTAAAATAACAGCCATAAAACTTTGCTTATAAACAGCTTAAAACCGTCAAACTTACGGTTATTGTGCTAATTTAAAGGGAAGACTTGCGCCATTTTATTTTTATAAAACCAATATGATTATCTGGGACGTTTGATGAATACTACGCAGTTCAATATTCACTTTTCATTGCAAACATTAACAAACCATATTGTTTCCCCACCAAAAGAGCTTCGCTCTAGAAAAGCCGCGGTATTAGTGCCTTTACTCGAAGTAGATGGCGAGCTTCAACTGTTGCTAACCAAAAGAGCATTACATTTACGCGCCCACCCAGGTCAATTTAGTTTCCCTGGCGGTAAAGTAGATAAACAAGATAGCAGTATGATTTTTACTGCCCTTAGAGAGGCTGAAGAAGAGATTGCCTTATTACCTGAAAATGTTGATGTGATCGGTACATTTCCGCCCCATACAACCTTTACCGGATTTGAAATAACCCCAGTTATCGGCATTGTTAAACAACCTTTTGAGATAGCGCTAGATCCAGGAGAAGTCGCCGAGGCTTTTTGGGTGCCACTTAAACACTTTTTAAACCCTAAAAATCGACACAGTATTCAGTATCAACGTCATGGCAGCTTTTATGATGTCCATTATATGCCCTATCAAGGTAAATTCATTTGGGGAGTAACAGCGGCAATCATTAATTTACTCTGTTGTCATTTAAACAATTCAGCTAACGTTTTTAATGGTTAATAAAAGAAACTTAAGTTTAGTTTCCCTACAAACGAGATGATACCAACCATTCAAATAAGCTAGCGAATTACAAACCCGCTACCTGTGACATATTCAAGTGTTACAGTTAAAGCAGGCTCTCAGAATAATCGGTTCTCAATCCTTTTGAGCTCGCTATATTGGAACTAGCTATAATTTAAATCGCTATAACAGCGGCTTCTATTAGCATAAGTCTCACTAAAATCCCCAAACTGGAAAACGGCTAAGCGCCAGCCACTGATAGCAGCCTAAGTAAGACTTGTATTAGCCTTGGTCATCTACATATCACCGCTAGTTAAGTTTCGCAGGTTTTAAATACATCACTTTGTCATACGCTTATAACTGAATTTTCAGAT
Organism: Shewanella sp. 6_MG-2023; assembly: GCF_030547195.1. Classification (NCBI taxonomy): domain Bacteria; kingdom Pseudomonadati; phylum Pseudomonadota; class Gammaproteobacteria; order Alteromonadales; family Shewanellaceae; genus Shewanella; species Shewanella sp. 6_MG-2023. The sequence continues at coordinate 46,088 of NZ_JAUOQU010000034.1, forward strand.
AAAAAAGTAATATTGCCGCAATATTTTTAAGCAGATTCTGCTGGGTTTGTTAAAACTTGTGAAAATATCTGCCTGCAAGCGGCTTTTACCCTTGTGAAAAGCCCATTTCAAGGTAATATAAAGCCCCTATTTATATCATTGATTCATTGGAGAACTAAGCAACAATGAGCATTACATCTGTCGCTTCTGTATTTAAAGGTGACTTTGCGATCGGTTCGCAAGTTACGGTACGTGGTTGGGTTCGCTCACGCCGCGATTCTAAAGCTGGTATTTCATTTCTAGCCGTTTATGACGGTTCATGTTTTGATCCTATTCAAGGTGTTGTACCGAATAATTTAGAAAATTATACCAATGAAGTGCTAAAGCTTACTGCTGGTTGCTCTGTGATCATGACTGGTGAAGTTGTTGAATCTCCGGGTAAAGGCCAAGCATTTGAAATGCAAGTAACCAAGGTTGAAGTTGCAGGTTTAGTTGAAGACCCTGATACTTACCCTATGGCTGCTAAGCGTCACTCAATTGAGCATTTACGCGAATTAGCTCATCTTCGCCCACGCACTAACATTATTGGCGCAGTGGCCCGTGTTCGTAACTGTTTATCTCAAGCTATCCATCGCTTTTACAATGAACAAGGTTATATCTGGGTTTCTACACCACTTATCACTGCTTCTGATACTGAAGGCGCGGGTGAAATGTTCCGCGTTTCGACGTTAGATTTAGAAAATCTACCCCGTAACGATCAAGGCACGGTTGATTACAGCGAAGACTTTTTCGGTAAAGAATCATTCTTAACCGTATCAGGTCAGTTAAATGCTGAAACTTACGCTTGTGCATTATCAAAAGTGTATACCTTTGGCCCGACTTTCCGCGCTGAAAACTCAAATACTAGCCGTCATTTAGCTGAATTTTGGATGGTTGAACCTGAAGTGGCTTTTGCTGATTTAGATGATGCGGCCAAACTTGCTGAAGACATGCTGAAATTCTGTTTCAGAGCCGTTCTTGAAGAACGTCGTGATGATTTAGAATTCTTTGCTCAACGAGTAGAGAAAACTGCCATTGAGCGTTTAGAAGCATTCGTGACCAGTGACTTCGCCCAAATCGATTACACTGATGCCATTGAGATTCTTAAAGCTTGTGATAAGAAGTTTGAGTTTGATGTTGAATGGGGTATCGACTTACATTCAGAGCATGAACGCTACCTTGCTGAAGAGCATTTTAAAGCGCCTGTTGTTGTTAAAAACTACCCTAAAGACATCAAAGCGTTCTACATGCGTCTTAATGATGACGGTAAAACTGTAGCAGCAATGGACGTATTAGCACCAGGTATTGGTGAAATTATTGGCGGCGCACAACGTGAAGAACGTTTAGACGTTCTTGATGCTCGTCTTGCTGAGATGAACTTAGACCAAGAAGATTACTGGTGGTACCGTGATCTACGTCGTTATGGCACTGTGCCACACGCAGGTTTTGGTTTAGGCTTTGAGCGTCTAGTATCTTATGTTACTGGCGTAAGCAATATCCGAGACGTGATCCCATTCCCACGTTCACCTAAGTCAGCCAACTTCTAAATCTAACTGGCTCACTCAATAAAAACGCGCTTAATTAGCGCGTTTTTTTATGGCTTAAATATGGCAAAATACCTTTGAATTTCATTCAATAAAAAAGGCTCTCAGCAAAGTAATTATCACTTTAAGCCATTACTTAATAGGTTTTTTAAGAACTGATATTTTAATCGTTAACTGTTAATAATGATTTTATCTCGCAATTGTTTTACTTCATCTCTTAAGGCTGCAGCTTGTTCAAATTCAAGGTCTCGCGCATGTTGATGCATCTGCTTTTCAAGTACATCAATCTGCTTGGCTAACTCTGCAACACTTAGCACCTTAGTGTCTTTATCGCCATATTCAGGCGATTTCTCTGCAACTTTACCGAAGGCGGTATATTGATGTTTACTGTTACCACGGTGAGGATCGCCTAAGTCCATCACATCGGTGATTTTCTTAACTACCCCTTTAGGTACTTGGCCTAATTTCAGGTTATGCTCATGTTGTTTGGTGCGGCGACGTTCGGTTTCTTCCATGGCTTTTGCCATAGAGTTGGTAATTTTGTCAGCATATAAGATCACTTTACCGTTAACATTACGTGCAGCGCGGCCAATGGTTTGGATTAAAGAGCGCTCAGAGCGCAAAAAGCCTTCTTTATCAGCATCAAGAATACACACTAAAGACACCTCAGGCATATCGAGTCCTTCACGAAGTAAGTTAATCCCCACCAATACATCGAAAACGCCAAGCCTTAAGTCACGAATAACTTCGACTCGCTCAACGGTATCGATGTCTGAATGTAAATAGCGTACTTTCACCCCATGTTCATCGAGGTATTCTGTAAGATCTTCTGACATCCGTTTGGTTAAGGTTGTGACTAAAACCCTTTCATTGGCCGCGACACGCTTTGGAATTTCAGATAACAAATCATCTACTTGTATCGCCACTGGGCGCACTTCTAATTCAGGGTCTAATAAACCTGTCGGCCTAACCACCTGCTCTGCAATTTCGCCATCACTTTGTTCAAACTCATAATCACTGGGCGTGGCAGAGACAAAAATGGTTTGAGGCATTAATTGCTCAAACTCTTCAAACTTAAGCGGCCGGTTATCTAACGCTGACGGTAGTCTAAAGCCATATTCAACTAGGGTTGTTTTACGACTTCTATCACCTTTATACATAGCGCCAATTTGTGGCACAGTAACGTGTGATTCATCGATAATCAGCAGGCCATTTGCTGGTAGATAATCTAATAAGGTAGGCGGCCCATCGCCTTCTGTACGACCTGATAGATAGCGTGAATAGTTTTCAATACCAGAGCAATAACCCAGTTCGACCATCATTTCAATATCGTATTGCACCCGTTCGGAGATCCGCTGCGCTTCTATTAGCTTATTGTTATCCAAAAGCTCCTGACGGCGTTCTCTTAACTCTTCCTTAATATGTTCCGTTGCTTCGATAATCGTTTCACGAGGAGTGACATAGTGACTTTTAGGATAGACTGTGGTTCTTGCTAAGCGCTTAGTAACCTGCCCTGTTAATGGATCAAATTCACTGAGCTGCTCAATTTCATCATCAAATAATTCAATTCGTATTGCATCACGCTCTGATTCAGCAGGAAAGACATCAATCACTTCACCGCGAACCCTGAAAGTACCACGCTGTAAATCAATATCATTGCGAGTGTATTGCAATTCACCTAAGCGGGTAATGATGTCTCTTTGTCCCATCAGATCACCCTGACGAAGATGCAATAGCATTTTCATATAAAGTTCGGGGTCACCTAAACCATAAATTGCCGACACTGAGGCTATCAGCACCACGTCTTTGCGTTCTAATAAGGCTTTGGTTGCAGAGAGCCGCATTTGTTCAATATGCGCATTGACCGAGGCATCTTTTTCAATAAAGGTATTTGACGCCGGAACATAGGCTTCTGGCTGATAATAATCATAATAAGAAACAAAATACTCTACGGCATTATTAGGAAAAAACTCTTTCATTTCGCCGTATAACTGCGCTGCAAGGGTTTTGTTTGGCGCCATGATAATCGTTGGGCGTCCTAAGGTTTGAATAATATTGGCTACCGTAAAGGTTTTACCAGAGCCCGTAACCCCTAATAAGGTCTGCTTAGCCACGCCTGCATCTAAGCCATCAACTAATTGCTTGATTGCCGTGGGCTGATCACCAGCAGGTGTATAGTCTGATACAAGATTAAAAACCGATTCTGACACTAGGATATATCCTTCTTTGTTGAAGGTGCATTTTATACTGAAGCCATCCATCTTTGCGAATGAGATTTATAGAAAACAACACTTAGCAGTAATTTATTACATTTCAAGCTTAGAAATATGAAATATTGCTACAAACGGAGTTTTAGGCTGCATTAGGTGAACAAAGTGCCTAAATCCCTTCATGAATGCACCATTTAATACACAACATTAACTTAAGCTTGTTTACATTAAGGCTCGCTAAACAACATTCATTAGAATAAAAGCATTGCATTTCTTATCACTATGAAATTAAACAGAATTTTATTTATGCTGAATATTGGTAGATTTTAAGTCACTACCAATGTTTATAAGGGCTTGAGGGCATATTTCAAGAGTAACACACAGGCTTATCCACAGATTTAGTGGATAAGTCACTCTAACCCAATACTGATGGGCTATTGCAATAGGTGCGGTTTAATAAAATCGTAAAAAAACTATCATGAAATAAAATTACATTTGAAAGTTAGACTTACGAACTAGAAAAAATTTACATAACAATTGCACTGTTTAGATTATTAGGTTTTAGCAAATTAAATAGCATGTGATTAACATCAAGCATTTAGCTTAAAATACCTGCTTGAGTCTATATCCTGACTTACTTTAATCAAGACGTTAGCTCAGTACACTCAAGCTGCATATCACCCATTACTACTAGTATACTTACTCCATTTTTAACTATTCTGCCAAGAGTGAAACAAACTGCTGCGCAACCTTTATTGGTATTCCCTATTCGGTGTTGTTAAGAATGGTGAATAAGCGCTGATACCTGCGTTGTGACATAAGCAAAGCTTCAATCAATTTTAAATCCAATTAATAGCGTTACGAATAGCGCTAGCTGATGGATCAATTTGATGGCAGTTATGACTAGAGATATCAAGCCAGCAAACGCTATAACTCAAGTCGCCCTATAAATGTACAGCGAGCATCTTATATTAGCCGCTTGACCAAGCAGTGGGATACGTCTTTATTTTACTCAGCTTGCTTGAACTTAGCTTATATAGAAGCGTTTAACTGTCCTTTAGTTGCGACAAGTGGTAATGACCATAAAGCTTAAATTGACCAGGCAGGCTTATTTGCAGATTCACTTGAGCACTAAAAAGTAATCTAAAAGTGACATTAGGCGTATTGAACATTTAAATCAGCTTGTTTTAGCGCCGATATGAAAATATAAGCTTTAGAAATACCAAGCATTTATTTCTAAAAGCTGTTTTAATCAAAAAATAAGTTAACTAAAAAACACCCATAACGGCCATTTATAAGCCTCAATGTGTATTAGGTGAGCAGTTAACATCAATTTTTCACTTTTTTTTATATCTCGAGTTGACGGATTGATCAGGGCGTTTTACTATGCGCTCCGTTCTCAGCAATACATTGCTAAAGACGATTCCCCTGTAGTTCAGTTGGTAGAACGGCGGACTGTTAATCCGTATGTCACTGGTTCGAGTCCAGTCCGGGGAG
>NZ_JAUOQU010000035.1:0-45602 GCF_030547195.1 Shewanella sp. 6_MG-2023
CAATATCACCATTATCTTCAGCAGTGGCAGTATTACCAGACGGATCAGTCACTTCTGCGACAGCGGTATAATCGCCTTCTGCTAGAGGATCGATAACATCGACTTCGTAACTACCATCAGGATTTACCGTTGTTTCCAGTGTTTGTTCATTGCCAGCACTGTCGGTAACAATAATGGTGATCACTGAGCCAGGCTCTGCATCAGTAGTACCAGTAATTGTGGGGGTGTCATCGTTGCTGCTGTCTGGGGCAATGACTGAAATTACAGGTAGTGTTGTATCTATAACTGCGCTATCAGAGCCTTCAGGGCTAATATTACCAGCACTATCAACGATGGTGGCGACTACTTCAATAGAGTCACCTTCTTCTGGAGCAGGTAGTGTTATATCAACAGATCCATTATCAATATCTACTTGTGTAAGAATGATTTCTTGACCATTAACGACTAATGTGTCACCGGGTTGAGCCCCGGTATCAGTTAGGTCGATGGTGACAGATACTTCAGTATTATTAGCTAATTCCTCTTCACTGATGATGCCATCATTATTAGCGTCGGTGTTGATGATTACGCCAGGAGCACCATCAGTAACAGGAGTCACTTCAATCGTCAATGTAGCTGTATTGTTGGTACTAGTGGTGTATGAAATAACGGGAAGAATACCGTTCCAATTAGTATTGGGGGTGAAAGAATATGATCCATCAGTATTTAATAACAGTTCACCTTCATCAAGTGTCACAGTTGTTCCAGCTGTGTATGTCACGCCATTAATTTCAAAGCTAACTACAGTGAGAACGTCATCGGTATCGGTATCATTATCTAGAACATTACCTGCAGCGATAGTGTCTTCTGCAACAATAATGCTGTCATTTTCTGCCACAGTAGGGATATCATAATCTTCGTTAGCTGTTGCTGTTCCCTTTGCCCCATCAGCTCCGTATCCATAAACAATACCATCAATTACTGTGTCTTCATCGTTTACAAGATCAGTAGCATTGACGTCAACGGAGAATGTACCGTCAGATTGCATAATTGCTTGGTATTCCTGACCATTAATAGTCAGCATGATAATACCTGTTGTGATGGATGCATCTGCAGTAACGGTACCTGTAATGGTAACCATACCAGTGCTTTCATCTGGAGTAAGTAAGTTATCGCCAGTGACGGGATCAATATCTAAAGTAATGGTTGTATTATCAGGAAGATCATTATCATAAATACGTAACGTCGCCTGAGTATCACCTAGTACAGCATTGGTTGGATTAGATAAGTTTATTAGCGCAAATTCAGGGCTACCTTCTACGATTAAATCATCTGTAATAGGGACGCTAATATAAGCTGTAGTTTCACCAGGGAGGAAAGTCACAGTGCCACTTACATTAGTGAAATCTTCACCGAATAAAGCGGTTAGCTCTTCTGAGCTATAATCAAGGGTAATGGTTTCTGTGCTTGGTTCACTTAACGTCAGCGTGAATAATGCAAACTCCATTCCTTCTACAACAACGGCGTAGTCAATATCGACAACAGGTAAGTCTGAACCGTTACCGTCGTTATCAAAAATGGCAAATTCTAGTTCTTCATCATAAACATTTTCACCAGTAACTATGGCATTGAAATATTCAGTTGGTTCAATAATGGCATCATCAAAAATAGGCACGCGAATTAGGATGCTATTGTTACCTGCTTCAAGGTTGAAGCTAAATATAGGTCTAGCAAGAACATCACTTGAATCAATCCCTCCTACAGTCATGGTCTGCCACGTTAGGCCACCATCATTCGAGTATTCAAGAGGAACTAAATAATCATCAGCATATTCGGCAATTGGGTAACCGAGTTGCTCACTGAGTAATTCACTGGTGAAAGTGATGAACAGTTCTTGATCGGTTTCAAATGTGAGTTCACTATTTAAAGTGAATTGATTAAAACCAACATCTTCAAAAACATCTGGAATATTAGCAGATAGATGTGATTTATATTGATCTTGGGTCGCTGAAGTGACGTCTCTGAAGACGGTCCAATCTTCTACACGGTAATCAATACTTAGGCCTTCAAGATCGTATTGGGTAATACCTTCATTTAAGATAATGACAAAATTGCCATCACCTAAATCTTGTAAAGTCCCAATGTCCTCAAAAGCTGCGCTGAGTCTAACATTGCTAACCAATAAGTTTTGGTCGATAACCTGTTGGCCTACAGCACCTTCTAGTAAATCGTTGGCTGAGAAAGTAATTTGACCATCTAATTCATTATAGTTGTAGGTAATTAACCCACCGGGTACGTCAAGGATATCTACGGTACGTTCGTCATGTTCATCAGGGGTTCTATCGCCTGCAATGTCATCAATGGTATCTGCAACATGCTCCATCGCAATGGTTTCAAATACATTTTGGCCATCTTCTTGTCTTTCGGTATCACGGGTAAAAATAATACCTAATTCAGCAAGTACTTGAGAGATCATCTCTTTACCTGCTGTTGCTATATTTAATGGTTGGCCCGTGGTGGGATCAATATAATTGGCTAATGCTTCGTGAACGGATAATAAGATATTGATATTAGTGCTGTAGCTGTCATCAATATTAACCAGACTATTGGTATTTAAAATACCGTCATCAATACCGTCGGATAAATCGTTATCCAAGGCTTGAAGGAAAATAGCCATGTTCTCAACATAATCCATGTTGGTATCAGACAGCAAAGTGCCAGCAATATCCTGTAGGAATAAAATATCCCCTTGAATAACATCGGCGCTAAAAGTAGCAATAGTGACGCCACCGACCATGAAAGTAATAGTGTCGCCAGGAAGGTAAGCAAATGATCCCGGTGAACCCAAATCACCGGTAAAACCTGATAATCCAGAAGAGGTGGTAAAGGATACGCCATTGACAAAATTATCGGTAAACTGAGCTACATTAAAGTTGTTATTTAGCGCATCAACGCCATCATCACCTAATGAAAGACTCGCGGTTAAAATATCTGGTGCATCAAAAGAGGTATCAAAGCCTGCTGTAGCAATAGTTTCCGAGCCTTCACGAGCTAATGAAGCGAAATCACTACCACCTTGATTTGTTGCTGTCTCACCTGCTGCGGTTTCAGGTAGTTCAGCGGTTGGATCTTCACCGGATTCAATTAATGCCTGTAGGGCTTCAATCTCAGTGAGCTCATCTGTGGTCATATCTATGATAGTTTCGGCCGATAAGTTTTCAGCTATGTTGTCACCATTGAGAATAGTGCCATCGTCAAAGGTCACCACAAACGCAATGCCATCGGCTACTTGGAGTTCTGCCCCTGCAGGAATAGTATCTCCTGGAAGAATGTTTTTTGTTTCATTGTTCAATGTGAGAGTAATCTCTCCATTAGTTGAATTTAAAACACCATTTTTTGTCGTTACAACAGAACTCATGACCTTAGCTCCAATAACCCGCATTTAACCTGATATTCATAGTGTTAGCATAACTATGCATATCGAGGCATTTGCTGTTATAAGTTTGAAAGTTAAATTAACCGCAAGTTAACAATTTTAGCAGTAGCCTTACTATAGGTCAATTTTTTGACCATCTAGTTCTTCGTAATAAACTAATGAATTTAAGAGGGAAATAGAAAAGTCTTGTAAATCAGTACAACTAAGTGATTACAGGCAAATGTTAAATTTTTAATACATTAGCATTAGGTGATGTTGGTAGGCTATTCATGAGATATTTGTTGCTAGATTAGCTTGTTTCACGTAGAAAAAAGCGATAAAAAAACCTGCCAAATGGCAGGCTTTAGTGTCTAACTGATTATAGGAAGCGATTAATTCATTATGAAATTATTGCTTAACATTTGCATAAGTTTTACTCGCTAGCATTAGCCGCTTTTCGATAACTTTGTAGTGCAGCGGTATTTTCACCGAGTTGCTCTTGCACTTGTGCTAATGCCAACCAATGCTGTCGTAATGGTGATACGTCACATACTTTTGTCCAGTGCTCTTTTGCGACTTTAGTATCACGTTTTTGCATGGCTAACTTGGCTAAACACACTTGATATCCAGCATCATGCTCATGGGTTTGCTGGTAACGTTGCAGTAGTTTTCTTATTTCATCATCGTCAGCATCTAGTATGTGGGGCAAGGCCGATAAAATGCTGTTACTGGGTTCGACTTTCAAACTCTTAGAAAGCAGCTTTAAGGCATCTTTTTTACGTTCATACTGGCATAAGCCGCGAGCATAAATGGCGATGAGAGTCGGTTGACTGCGCTCTGTTTTACTAAGCCAGTGCCAACACTTCTCAAGATCTTGTTCGTTAGATTCAGTTGCAGCAGTCAATAGGGCAATATTAGTTTGTTGCTCTATATTATTAAATATCTCATCAGTAACGATTTGACGTTTTTTAATAGCAGGTAAAAGTAACTTTAATGCTTGCCAGTCACCCTGTAACTGATATAAATCCAAGGCTAATTTTAGCACTGGGGTTTTACTTTTACTGGTTGGATTGAGTAATTGTAGCTCTATTCTCGCCTCAGCTAATTGACCCTGTTGGATAAGGTAGCGAGTTTTTGAGGTTCTGGCTGCGGTTTGTGCTAGCGGATCTTCTGCCGCTTGAGCTAAATATTGATCACGGGCTTGGCTATTGTGTTGATGATGAGCAGCGCGGGCGGCGGCAAATAAATTCAAAGCCGGCAGTTCGCCTTTTGCTGCGCCTTTAGACATGGCTTTTTCAGCACTAGGCCAGTCTTCTTCTGCCAGTGCTAAGGCCCCTTGTAAGGTATGTTTTTTAGCGGCTTGTTTGCGCCAGCGATCAGGTAAATAGCGGCTATGAATAATGATATTCAGTAGGAAAATAATCAGCCATTCAACTATCTGTAGCGCTGCATAAAATAAAATTAACCCCAGTAAACCAAAGACTAAACTGGTTTCTATTTGATAATCGCCCGCCGCAATATAAATATAGCCTGTGTTGCCGATGATAAATGGGCTGATACAAAAACCGATTAAAATGATAATCACATATGCAAGAGTTTTAATCATGACTGTGGTTCCTCTGCTGGAACCAACTCACCGTAAGTAATGAGCTGCTGAAGTAATCGGGTAGACTCAAATTTTTGCTGGTTTATTTCTTCAATGGTGACCGTCATTAGTGCATCTAAAGCCCGCAGCGCTTCTTGGGTTTTATCTTCGTCTAAATCAAAGTATTGCTGGATCCACGTTCGCGCAAAGCCAACCGATTGGCGATAATTAACTTGATCATGTTGATACAGGGCTAACTGAGCTTGGAGTAATTTATTGCGGATATTTTCAACCAGATACCATTGCTGATCTGGGGCTAGTAGCGGCTCAAGATCTGTAGTGCGCTTACGAATAGTGATAAAACCATCCGTTACTGAATGCCAAGTCTTGGCTAAATTACTTTGCCAGTCATCTACTGAATCTGAGATGGCATTTTGCTCCGCCAAGTCTTCTGCTGCTTGGGCTTTGGCGCGATTTAACGGCAAAGTATCTAACTGGTTAAGTATGCCATCAATAGCGTAAATGGTGCCTGCCACATCAGTGGTTTTGATGGAATTAGTTCGGGCGAGATCATTGGCAAGTGCGCGGCGTATCGGCAATAAGGTGGGATCTTTCATTGCTTCAATACGCTCATCAGCAGATGTTAATAAACTTGCTGCTGTTTTAGGGTCGTTTTCAAGAGCCAGTTTTCTAGCTGCCATACGGACTAAGTATTCAGCTTCAGATGCCATCCAGTTATTTGGATTACGCTGAGCCAGTGTAGCGACCCGTTGCTGTAATTGCTGTTGTGATTTAGCTAACTGCGCTTGTTGCTGATAAGCCTGTGAATTTTGCTGTTGCTGGGCTTCTAATACTGCAATGCGTTTATTGGGTTCTACCAGCGCTTGCGTGACTTGACTACCTATTACGCTGGTTTGTTGGTTTTGAGTTTGCAGCTGCTGTTTTTGCTCTTGCAGTTCCATCCATAGCAGATAGCTTAGGCCTATTCCGCCAATGGCAATGATCAGGCAAATAAGAATACTGAAACGCACCCACCATGAACTTTTACTACGGTGTTTTTTTTCTGGGCTAGCCTCAGAGTTTGTGGCTTGCTTTTGTGTGGTTGATGAGGGATTTTCTGACTCAGGTTCGCTCACTTTATCTGCTTCGATAACAGGAGTTGATTCAATCACATCATTGTCTGAATGAGCTTGTTGATTAGGATCTTGTTTGTTGTGTTCCATGAGCTGTCCTTGAGTACCTAGTTTGATCATCCACAGTGCGACCAAATCATTAATGCGAGCAAAAACACGATAAGGCAAAGTTACAGTTTGGCAGGATTAAACATTATCGCAAATACAAATGACTAGCTAATGATTAAACAGATAATGCAGCTAAAACAGCTTGAGTATTCGCGCCACTTGCATTGGTGACGTGAGTTAACCCGACTATTTTTGCTCTTTGCTCCACTCGATTACTGGGGACTATGATATGACATGATTGCAACCATGCAAATAACTCTTTTGGAACAAGTTTAATTAGATTCTCTAGCACATCGCCACTGGTGACGATTATGGTATCAATGCCGAATTGCTGCCACTGACTGCAAACCAAGGCTGAATCTAGCTTTGGCAGACTGCGTTGGTAGACTTCCCAGTAGCAAACATTGGCCTGTCTGAGAGTCAGTTGCTCAGCGATAGTTTCGCGGCCGCCAATACCTCTTACGATAACAATGTGTTGATTTTTAATATCGCTTAATGATGTCAGTGATAATAAGCCTTCACTGTCCTGGCTGTCTTCAGGGGCAATTTCAGGAGTGATGTTATATTGCGACAGGGCATCAGCGGTGGCTTGGCCAACGGCGTAATAGCGACAATCTGGAAATTTATCATTAAGGCTAATGGCTGCAAACTTTACCGCATTAGTGCTAATAAAAATTAAGCTGTCAGCTTGGGTGAGGGTGTTGGGGTTAATCCGGTTGTGAGTAGGTACCACAGCTAATAAAGGAGTGACCATGAAGTCGACTCCTTTCGCTTTAAGCTTATCTGCCATAGCTTGATTGCGCCCCTCAGGGCGCGACAGTAAGACTTTCATCTCGATTACTGGTTGTAAACAGCGTCTAGAATGGTTTTAGCACCGCGGCTAAGTAAATCTTCAGCCAGTTGCTCACCTAATGCAACCGCATCAGTTTTTAAACCAGTCACATTACCTTCAATGATTTGGCTGCCATCAGGGTTACCCACTAGGCCACGAAGATGTAAGCTATCGCCATCAATTTCAGCATAAGCACCGATTGGTACCTGACAGCCACCTTCTAAGCGCATATTCATCGCTCTTTCGGCAAAAACACGGTAACGAGTTTCTAAATGCTCAAGTGGCGCAAGCAATGCTTTAACGCGTTCGTCATTCATGCGGCACTCAATGCCGACAGCGCCTTGGCCATTTGCAGGTAGTGAGTCTTCAGCTGAAATAAAGCTGGCAATACGCTCATCAAGTTTTAGGCGGATAAGACCTGCAGCAGCAAGGATAATCGCATCGTAATCGCCGCTATCTAATTTAGCTAAGCGAGTACCGACATTGCCACGTAAGTCTTTAATGACGAGATCTGGGCGAGCCGCACGGATTTGACATTGACGACGAAGACTTGAAGTACCCACAACAGCGCCTTGTGGTAATTCTTCAATGGTTTTGTAAGTGTTTGATACGAATGCATCACGTGGATCTTCACGCTCACAAATCACTTGTAAACCTAGACCTTCAGGGAAGTCTACCGGTACATCTTTCATTGAATGCACCGCGATATCAGCGCGATTTTCAAGCATGGCAACTTCAAGTTCTTTAACAAAAAGACCTTTACCGCCAACTTTAGCCAGAGGCGTATCTAAAATAACGTCTCCTTTTGTGCTCATTGGTAATAGCTCTACGGTTAAATCTGAATGAATACGTTCAAGTTCTGCTTTTACGAATTCTGCTTGCCACATTGCAAGTGGGCTTTTACGTGTAGCGATACGAATAACATTTTGAGACATGCCAAAGAGTTCCATCAATAGACTTAATTGCAATAATGCTAACATTGCCAGAAAGCAGATGTAACAAATCGATAGCGATTGTTTGAACTATGCACGTAGTTTTTTTGTGATGCAGATCTCATTTGCTGGTGTATTTAAATAAAAGTGCTAACATGATCACGTTTCTACTAATTTATTTAACGCTAATCAACATGGTTTTTAACTGCGCTGCAGTATGTTGATAATTAGTAACTTAGTGCTAGTAACAGGATGATACTTTGAATCAAAAGGTTTATCGCTCCATCGAGATAGCTAATCAACTCAATCTTGTTCGATATGAACGGGTTAAATCCTTATTGTCGCCAATTCAGCAACAGCTTTTCGATATCATTCCTTATTTGATCCATCATCATAATGTGCAACTGCCCGGCAGTAACTCCGCTTTAACGCCTTTTGGGATCAGCCAATTTGACATGACACCTGCTATGGAACAGGCGCGTCACAGTCTGCATTTACCCAGTTTAGATCTGCAAGCAGCCCAGCCCAGTGCGTTCGAAGGAGTGTATTCCATGGGCAGCACCGCAAGTTTTGGCCAAAACCCTAAAAGTGATGTTGATGTGTGGTTGGTTTACAAATCAAGCTTAAGTCATGCTGATTTAGCATTAGTTACTGAAAAAACAGACCAATTGACTCAGTGGTTTGCAAGTTTTGATTTTGAAGTGAATTTTTATCTGGTACACCCATTACAGTTTAGAGAATGCAGCGCATTTGATAATTGTTACAGCTCCCTTGGCGAAGAGCACAGTGGCAGCACCCAGCATTGGTTATTATTAGAAGAATTTTATCGCTCCCATATTCGTTTGTCTGGTAAAGCGGCGGGGTGGTGGCCGGGTGCTGACGCTGATAACGAAGTGTTGTTTTTAGGCGATGTGCAATCCATGCCGGCAACTGAATATTTTGGCGCCTCATTATGGCAACTCTATAAGGGGCTCAATAAACCCCATAAAGCCTTGCTTAAGGTATTGCTGCTGGAAACCTATGCCGCAGAGTACCCGCAAGCAAATTTTATTACCCAGCAGATTTGGCAACAGTGCCTGCAAGGGGATTTTACTGAATCCAATGATGCCTATTTAATTTTATATCAGCGTATTGAAGCATATCTACTCGGGCGACGGGACACGCGCCGCCTCGAAATTGTCCGCCGTTGTTTTTATCTTAAGTGTGGGGTCAATTTAACAAATCGCTGCGTGGCCAGAGATTGGCGCAGAGATAAAATGCAGCAATTGGTTGAGGACTGGGGTTGGCCCCATAGTTTGTTAGAAACACTGGATAACAGCCAGCACTGGCATTCAGGGCAACTGAAATGGTTTAACAAGCAGCTTAATGAATTGCTACTAATCAGTTATCGCACCTTATTGGACTTTGCCTCAAAACAAGCATTAAGCGATCGCTTTAGAGTGGAAGAGTTAGGGATCCTTGCCCGTAAACTTCATACTTATTTCAGTGACGATGAGCATCAATTATTACCTTTAAACAAGCTGTGGAGCAGCTCAATAATCGAGCCTCATTTAACCATTATCCATAGCCTTAAAGAGTCACGATTTTATTTATATCGCCAGCCGCATAATTCTGGGCAGCTATTGGGTGAGTCAGCCATTATTAAAGCCGACACACCCACAGCATTGATTGCGTGGGCGGTGATGAATGATATTTCTACTGCGGACACTCAGTGGCAAGAGTATGGCCGCAGTAAACACCGTAAAGCCCGCTTGACTCAATTGGCATTAAGCCTTAATCCGTTGATGACGGCGACAAGCAAAGTCTCCAAAGCTGAATTGTGTCAGCCATTTTTTTATAAAAAAATTATTGTTGTGGCCAATCTTGATAAAGACCCAACCATCAAGTGGCAAGGGCAAGAGATCATGATTGATTACATGAACTCCAATGTTTTTTCCTTAGGCAAAAAACAGCAAAATATGTTGTCTACCATTGATATCATTTGTCTCAATAGTTGGGGCGAGTGGCAGTGTCATCGTTTTAAAGGTCCATTGGGATTATTAGAGGCGCTGTCTTTTGTTGCTATAGGCTTAAAATGTAAACCTGAGCAAGTAGAAATTAATATTGTCGCCTGTGCCCAGCGGCTGAAAAAACAATTACATGATGCGCTGCAGGGGATTTTTTCTCAATGCGTCAAATACTGTTATGAGGCGCGCACTTTCTCAGGGTTAATGCATCCGTTACAGCTTGGCGGCCATCGTTATGGTTTATATTTTAATCCCATGGGTTTGGTGTATAACCTCTTGGGTGATGACGCGGTTAAAGCTGGGCCGATAAAAGTGCAGCGTTTTAAAAAGCCGCAGCTGAATGCGCCAGCTGCCATCATCAAAGCTGATCCCTACGGCGGTATCCCCAATGTGATTAAGTTGTATATTTCCAAAGGGGCAAAGCAATACTTTTTACGCCAGCGACCTGATGTTTTAGATGTGTTTATTATTGATGAAGCAAACGAGCTTAAACATCAATTATATGAAAATATGTCGATGCAGGAGTTGGTGGAAAAAGAAAGCCACAGTTTTGCATTTGAGCAGGGGGTATCATCACAGCATTATTTTAATATGCCGCAATTTTTTAAATTAGAAAGAATAAACGGTGAGTTAAACGTGGTGCCATTTGGGGTGATGATAAATGAATTGAGTTCAGACTTCTAAACCCAATTCAGTTTTGCTGACATTATCACTTTAGATATCGACAATTTGAGCTAGTACACCTGAGGGATTAAATCGCCAGCGAAATACCGCTTTGCTTTTTAATTGACTCAATCACAAACGGCATGAATATATTGTCATTACGCTCATCAAACCACTTTCCATCAACTAACGCAAAGTGATAACCACCAAAGCGAGTCGCAATCCAGAGCTCATGTAACGGCTCTTGTTTATTGATGACGATTTGCGAACCATCTTCAAACTCAAGCTGTAAAACATTACCACTGGCATTGATGTCTACATCGGCATCTTGCTCGTCAATAGCAGCTTCAATGGCATTTTCTATCTTGCTGAACATCTCATCTGCCAATTGATGAAACTCTGTATCTGTCATAGCCATGCATTTCAATCCTTGTGCTTTCTAGGTTATGAATGCGATTATAAGGCTATAACTCCCCAGATGCATAGAATGTTGAGAAAAATGAGACTGTTTTTATTCGTAATGCTTGCTAGCCTATCCATTATAGGCTGCGGACAAAAAGGCCCTTTATATAAAACTCCTGACGCAGAAACCAATCAGGAACAGCGAAAACCGCCAGAGTCTACCCTTGAGGAAAACCAAGTTAAACCTCAGACTCAGTCTCAACAATTGCCTCAAAAGCTAGGTTAAAGCCGCCTTTATCGCATAAAAGTATTACAGAATAATAAACAAGGAATCGCATAGTGGATCATTTTATTTATCAACAAGACAGCTTATTTGCTGAAGGCTGCTCAGTAGAGCAATTGGCTCGTGAGCATGGTACGCCGCTATATATTTATTCGCGCGCAACCTTAGAGCGCCATTGGCATGCCTTTGATAATGCCGTGGCAACGCACCCTCATTTAATTTGTTATGCCGTTAAAGCTAACTCTAACCTTGCGGTGCTGAACGTATTAGCACGTTTAGGCAGTGGCTTTGATATTGTTTCTGGCGGTGAATTAGCCCGGGTTATTACCGCTGGCGGCGACCCTAAAAAAGTGGTTTTTTCTGGGGTTGGTAAAACAACGGCGGAAATGGAACAAGCACTGAATATTGGTATTTATTGCTTTAATGTTGAATCAAGCGCTGAGCTTGAGCAACTTAATGAGGTAGCTGGCCGTTTAGGTAAAGTGGCCCCAATATCATTGCGAGTTAACCCAGATGTGGATGCCGGCACTCACCCGTATATTTCTACCGGGCTTAAAGAAAACAAATTTGGTATCGCCATGGATGAAGCTGAGCAAGTGTTCGCTCGCGCCCATAGTTTGCCTAATCTAGATGTTAAAGGGGTTGATTGTCATATTGGCTCACAGTTAACTGAAATGCGCCCGTTTTTAGATGCCATGGACCGAATGCTAGCGCTAATTGACCGCTTAGCAGTGCAGGGCATTGAAATTAAGCATTTCGATGTCGGTGGTGGCTTAGGGGTGACTTATGATGGTGAAACTCCGCCGCATCCTGATGTGTACGCCGCCGCCTTACTTGAGCGCTTGGGCGATCGACCACTAAAATTGATATTTGAACCCGGGCGCGCCATTGCAGCTAACGCCGGCATTTTTGTCACTCAAGTGTTGTCATTAAAAGAAAACAGCGATAAGCGCTTTGCTATTGTGGATGGCGCCATGAACGATCTCATTCGTCCGTCGTTGTATTCAGCTTGGCAAAACATTATCCCTGTTAACCAAACTGCGGCGCAAACCTTTGCTTATGATGTGGTCGGCCCAGTCTGTGAAACCGGTGACTTTTTAGGTAAAGACCGTCAGTTAAATGTGGCAGCAGGTGACTTTTTAGCTGTACGTTCAAGTGGGGCATATGGCTTTGTGATGGCATCTAACTATAACTCTCGTCCACGTGTGGCAGAGGTCATGGTCGATAAAGATCAAAATCAAGTGATCCGTGAGCGTGAAAAGATTGAACAATTGTGGCAAGGTGAACATATACTGCCGTAATAGTTTATCAATACGTTCATAATAGTTCGATAAAGGAAGACACTTTTGATCCAATTCACCAAGATGCATGGTCTAGGTAATGATTTTATGGTGGTTGATGGCGTAACACAGAATGTGTTTTTTTCGCCAGATCAAATTCGCCGATTAGCCGATCGTAACTTCGGGATCGGTTTTGATCAGCTGCTATTAGTCGAGCCGCCTTACGACCCAGATTTAGATTTTCATTACCGCATATTTAATGCAGATGGTAGTGAAGTTGAGCAGTGTGGCAATGGCGCCCGCTGCTTTGCGCGTTTTGTGCGTAACAAAGGGTTAGTCAATAAATACAAAATCCGCGTTAGCACCAGCTCAGGTAAAATGACCCTGCGCTTAGAGCGTGATGGCAGCGTTACCGTGAATATGGGCGTGCCTATCACAGAGCCCAGTAAAATCCCATTTCGGGCCAAACGCAGCGAAAAAACCTATTTATTAACAAGCCCCAAGCAAACGTTTCTTTGTGGTGCCATTTCTATGGGCAACCCCCATTGTGTATTAGATGTGGATGATGTTGCCACTGCAGAGGTGGAAGAAATTGGCGCTATGCTGACCCGTCATGAGCGTTTCCCTAAAGGGGTTAACGTTGGCTTTATGCAAGTGGTTAATCGTGGCCATATTAAGCTTAGAGTCTATGAGCGCGGCGCAGGTGAAACATTGGCTTGTGGTACCGGCGCTTGTGCTGCAGTGGCCATTGGGATTTTGCAAAATAAGTTAGATAACCAAGTTAAAGTTGACTTACCCGGTGGTAGTTTAAACATTAACTGGGAAGGTGAGGGCAAGCCGTTATGGATGACTGGACCTGCTGAACATGTATTTGATGGACAAATCCAGTTATGACCGATGTAATTAATACCAAAAAAATGCTCGCCCAAAATGCCAAAGCAGCAGCTGATTTGGGCGCTGACTTAAGCATGCCGACATTATCGATGGAGGATTTAGCCATCGATGAGCACCTGATCCGCGAGTATTTGCTGCAAAATCCAGAGTTCTTTAATCGTTACCCTGAATTATTGCTGGCGATGCGTTTATCTCATCACGAACGCGGCGCAGTGTCATTGGTCGAGCGCAGGCAAGAAATGCTGCGCACCCGAGTTACCCAGCTTGAAGAAGAAATTACCTCATTAATGAAGATAGCCACCGAGAACGAGAAAATTTTTCGCTTTAATCGGCAGTTATCCTTAGACATTCTAAAGTGTGAAGATTTAGGCCAATTAAGACAGTTGGTGTCACAAAGCCTTAAGCAAGAGTTCGGCTTTACCCATGTAAGGCTGATAACCGTGCATGATATTGACAGCGAATTGGCTAAGATTTGGCGTCAGCGTATTCAGCAAGGTTATTATTTTGGCCGCTTAACCCAATCAGAGTCTAAGCGTTTATTTGGTGGCGAAGTCGGCTCAGTAGCATTGACCAAGCTGTCAGATGAAAATGGTCAGGTGATTTTTGGGGTTGCATCAGCTGATGCGGCGCATTTTCATCCGGATATGGATAATTTGTTTTTTGAACAAATACGCGATTTACTCGACCATATGCTGCCGAAATTTTAAATGTCACAACTTTTTTAAGCTTTAACATTACTGTTTTAGCTTTATCATGATCTGCTTGGAGGTAGTGTTATGAGTCAGCTAAGTTGGTTAGCCTCATTTGAACGCTACCTTATTTCAGAGCGACAATTATCCCCCTATAGTGTGCGCAACTATTTGTATGAAATTAATCGTGCCAGCAAAATAATATTTACTCACAATGAGTTAACCGAGAATGATGATTCATGGTTAGCGGTAAGCCGTGAGCAATTACAAGCCGTTCTCGCCAAACTTCACCGTCAAGGCTTAAGCCCGCGTTCTTTATCACTGTGTTTATCTTCCCTTAAGCAATTTTTTGAATTTTTAGTGCGTGAGCAAGTGATTGATGCCAATCCAGCTAAAAACCTCAATGCCCCCAAGCAAGCTAAGCCTTTACCAAAAAATATGGACCTAGATGCGGTTACGCATTTATTGGATATTGATGCTAGCGACCCCTTAAGTAAACGAGATAAAGCCATTATGGAGCTGTTTTATTCCAGCGGCTTACGTTTAGCAGAGCTTGCGAGTTTAAATATTCACGATATTGATTTTCAGCAACAGGAAGTCAAAGTCATGGGTAAAGGCAGTAAACAGCGGATTGTGCCTGTGGGTAAAATCGCCCTTAGCGCATTACAAACTTGGCTTGATTCGCGGGCTGAAATGCCATCAGCTGACGCGGGTGATGCGCTATTTATCAGCCAACAGGGAAAACGTTTATCACACCGTAGTATTCAACTGCGGATGAATAAATGGGGTCAGCAGCAAGCATTATCTGCAAAAGTTCACCCGCATAAATTGCGCCATTCCTTTGCAACGCATATGCTTGAATCAAGTGCTGATTTAAGAGCGGTGCAAGAATTGCTGGGTCATGCCAATCTGTCAACGACCCAAATCTACACCAGCCTTGATTTTCAGCACTTAGCGAAAGTGTATGATGGCGCTCACCCTAGAGCGAAAAAAGCCAAGGGGAAATAATGAAACAATACCTAAGACTGAAACCGTTTAAAGCCATTAGTTTTGATTTGGATGACACCTTGTACGACAACGTGTCGCACATTATTAAAGCGGAAGCTGAAATATCGCATTTTATGCAAGATAACTTTAAAGCGCCGTTAAATTGGGGGATCTCCCAGTGGCGCTTGTTGAAATCTCAGGTGATTGCAGAGCACCAAGAGTTGGCCCATGACACCACCGCCGCCCGTTATGAAGTGTTACGCCAAGGCTTACTGCAATGGGGTTATAGTGAAGCACAAGCTAGCCAAGGTGCCCAACAAGGGATGCAATGTTTTAGCTTTCATCGTAGCGATTTTAAGGTAACGGAGGAGGTATTGAGTTGCCTTGCCAACTTAGGAAAGCACTTTCCGTTAGTGGGTATTACTAATGGTAATGTGGATGCAACGCGCATTGGTCTTGATGACGTATTGCAATTTGTGCTGCATCCTGGACACGGGGTTAGGATGAAGCCCTACAGTGACTTATTTGATCTCAGTTGCCGCCATTTAGCCATCAAGCCCAGTGAGTTACTGCATATTGGCGATCATACAATCAGTGATGTGTTAGGTGCCAGAAAAGCGGGTTGTCAAAGTGTGTGGTTAAATCATCAAGCGAGTGACAACAGGCAAGCTAAATATATTTTACCCCATATTGAAATCCATCAATTAGATGATCTTACAAGCTTGTTTGGCTAATATTTTTAGCAATATCTATTTGTAAAAGAGTTTATTTTAACTCCCTTACTTTGAACTGTGTTTTTCAAATTATAAGTGCCTTAACGGGCATTTTTTGGCTGCTTTTGGCGAAAAATAGCCAAAAAAAAATGGTTCTGCTGGGGAGCAAGAACCATTAAACATGATGAATGTTAAATTGGAGCGAAAACAATGATGAAACTGGGATAAAACAAATCTGGCTCTATTTACAGTGCTAATGCCGCTGGAAATAACAGGTTATTTTCAATATTAATATGGGTCTGTAAGTCTGCATCAAACTCAGCAAGTGTCTTGTAACACTTCTGCCAAGTACTACAAGCGCCTTCAGGAGCTTGATAGTTTTGGGTTAATTCTCGTAATTGTTGCAAGATGGTGCCAGCATGGTCATGCTCGTGTTCCATGGCATTGATTGGGTTACCGATATGACCAAAGCACCCGTTCACTTCCAAGCCATCACCTAAACGTCTCATGGCAGGAAACAAAATTTGTTCTTCCTTCATAAGATGTGGCATTAAGTCTGAAACCAAGGCCTGTACAAGGTTAGCTAAAGGCTGAATTTCTGCATGGTCGCTAGCATGTGCTTGCACCATTCTTTGGGTGTATTCCACCAGTAAAGGCGCCGTTTCACGTACATATTGATGATGAGTCACTTCAATATAATCAATGAGTGATGCGAGGGGCAGTGCCTGTAATTGCTCAAAGCTTGAAGCTGTGGTCATGAATATTCCAAAGATGCATATAATTTACATGCATATTATATGCATCTTTAAGTTGCTCAATACAAGCACCATAAAAGTGTTATCTGGATCACGTTTTATGGCGCAATATGTCTCTTTATGAGTACTGCTATTGAGTGCAACCTTGATCAGTTTTTAGCGGTGAGCTCAACACAAGATTACTGACTTTTTGCTCGCTCACCATGCCGCCAATTCTTAGCAGCTTATCTTGATGACAAATGAGGCCGCGATGATCCATTGAGGGTGTTGCAAGCCTTATTGGGGTAAGCCAGCTGTTGCTAGCAAAGTCGAAGCTATATTGATATTGCTGTGGGGTACTGGGAGCGCCGTTATAACCGATACCACTATAATTGTATGGGTTGTCACTGCCACCAATAAAGATGGCGTAGCCTGCTTTGTTATTGTCTCTATCACTGTCTTTATTGCTATTTTTATTAGAGCCTACACCTGTTGCCGCCATTCTATAATGCGCAATAGCAGGCTTGTTCATGTCACTTTTTGCCGTCTTAGCAACAGAATAATGTGGCAGTAATTGCCAACTAATTCTTAAATGATTCTCTGGGTTCAGTTCACCATATAAACACACGGGTGATGATGCATAGCTGCGACGTTTACCTATATTAGCCTGAACTTTCACACCATCGCACAAGACAATTTTATTGTTAACCATGGCCACCGCTTGACCAAACACCGCCGGGGCAGGTATCGGACTTGCCTGAGACCAAGTATCGGTTTGAGTGTCATACACTTGCACTAAATTAACATTGCCGTCGTTGTGCCAACCACCAAATAAATATACATAGCGTTGTTGGTAAACACTGGCAGCCGTGTCATCAACAGCGACGGGCATGTCGGCAATACGTTGGTACTCATTAGCGCTGATGTCGAAACGGTAATTATCGACAGTGCTAATTTCTTCATGATTTTTAGCCACAGTGTAGCCACCAAAAACATAAGCTTGATCATCAACACCCACAGCTATAGAAGCTAATCTTCCAGCCAAAGGCGCGACAAAAGGAACATCTTTAATGGGCTGCCATTGGTTATTGGGACTCGATAAATCAAGCGCCCACGCTTTATTATGCACCGCGAGATAATCTTTTGCTTCAGCAAGCCCGGTAAAACTCAGTAAATACTGGGCATTATCTGTAGTGACTTTGGCGATGGCATTATTTGAAACTGACTCAGGCAAGGGCGCATAGGTTGCAAAAGCAATCGGTGCAGAAATGATTAATAAGATAGCCGAGTTGAGTTTTAAAGGCAGTTTCATGTAAATCCTTTTGTGGGTTAGCACTGTATTTATTAGTGTAGCGAGCAGTGTAATTATTCGTATGGTAAGCAGTATTTTTTTCGGTATATGCAAGCATACTTTACACAAAATAAAGTATCGAGCGAAGCCTTGATAAGAAACTATCACAATTAAATTTCTATGAAAATTAAGGTGTTTCAGGTAATTTAGACGCTTATTATTTAGTGAAAATTAACTGTATTCGCACCATAAATTAAAATAATAACAAGGGTAACGACAAATTTTGATTATCCATAAATTATATAGAAAAATATTCTCAGCCCACTTTCTCCATCGGTGGCTAATGCTGGTGCTGGCGATTCCCATCATCATATGGAGCGTGACCGGTAGCTACTTTGTGTTGATGGATATTGGCTTTATTCGCAGTGATCATGTGGTTAGCAAAGTAGAAGTTATTGACCCTTCTCAAGTGCAATACTCGGTAGGTAACGTCTATCAAAATTACCCTAAAGCCCAGCAAATATCCCTTAAAAGCGTGCTTAGTAAAGCGGTTTATCAAGTCAATTTAACAGATGATAAGCTGCTCATCGATGCGCAAACGGGTCAGGTACTTGAACGCTTTAATGAGCAACAGGCACGTCAAATCGCAGCTTTATATTTACCATCGGTTTCAGCGACCCAATTAAGCTCCATTAGCCTTATTGAACACAATGCACCAGCTGAGTTATCTGCAAGGCATCTACCTGTGTGGCGAGCTGAGTTTGATGATATTGGCATGACAACCCTCTATATATCCGCTAAAAGTGGCGATGTGGTAACCCGCCGACATGAATACTGGCGCTTGTTTGACTTGTTTTGGAAGTGGCACATCATGGATTATAACGACGGTGAAGCCATTGATAATCAGTTACTCTTTTATACTTCAATAAGCGCATTTATCGCTGTTTTTTCTGGCCTGGTGTTAGTGTGGCAACGCCGAAAGAGGTATGTGAAATGAGTGCTAAATCGAGCGTGAGAACAAGTAAAATACCAGGCAAGAAAGCCAAGCGGTTACAGCATTTGATCCGAGTCTGGCATTACTGGGTAGGCGCGTTAGTTAGCCTACAATTTTTGATTTGGCTAGGGACTGGTATTTACTTTAATATCACCCCACACGAGGCGCTAAAAGGCATGGCATATAGTCATCATGCTGCCCATGAAGACTATAATTTCAATGCTGCAGAACTAATAACGGCAAAGCAAGTACTGACAAACCATCCGAATCAACAGCAATTAGCACTCATATCATTGGACAGCAATCCCGTGTATTTACTGACTGAAACCGCAATGCGTTATAAACATGAGTGTCAGCAGCAAACCTTAGTGAATGCCTATAGCGGTGAAGTGATTCATATTGACCTATCGTTAGCAACCACGCTGGCCATCGACAGTTATAGGGGGCCTGGCAGCGTTATCAGTGCTAATAAACTTAAGCCGCCGATTAGCGAGTGGCCTAAAGAATGCAATCCCTTATGGCAAATCAACATGGATGATGATCTTGAGACACGAATATACATCAATGCCATTAATGGCCAGTTAATTGGCCACAAAAATAGCGACACTGAACTGGCAGATTTGATGTTCAAATTACATTTTATGGATTACTTACATCAAGGCAGTTTCAATAATCCTTTCAGTTGGTTTTTTGGCTTAATGGGCTTGTTTTTATCACTGTCAGGTTTGTATTGGGTGGGAGAGAACTTAGTGAATAAGCGTTATAAATTAACGCGGTTCTTAAAGGTTAAAAGCTGAGTTTAAGTGTAGTTATTTTCATGGTTTAATAAAATCAAACTAAAAAGAAGGCCCTCATCAGAGGGCCTTTCTCATAGGTATTGTTTGCTTAACATGCCTATATAATCGTGAAGCTTAATATTTAGTGAAGCTTACGGCGACGACCAGCGAATAAACCTAGTACACCTAATGCTAAGAAGCCTAAGCTACCACCGCTTGATTTTTTCTCTTCAACAACAGGAACTTCAGGTGCTGGCGCTACAGGCTCTACGCCATCAGAGTTAACCGTTAGCTTAAAGCTGGTGGTTGCTTGATCAGACGGGTAAGCCATATCATGCACAGTTACAGATACCATGGTTTCACCAAACCAGTCAGCATCAGGGGTAATCGTGATGCTATCACCTTCAACTTTAGCAGTGATGTTATCACCTGCCACCATAATGCCATTGACTGTGCCTTTAAGGTCAGCATAGACAACATTCATTGTAAGAGAGCTATTCTCTTCAATTACTTGGTCTGTAAAACCTGCAACTTGAATATTACTTGCTGATGAAACCGTATGGGATACCGTCACTAACTCTGAATCAGCGTATTGACTGCTAACCTTTACTGCATTATCCATTCCAACAGCTGCAGCTGATACACGGGCAGAGAAGCTAACCGTTAATGCTGAGCTTTCAGGGCCTTGATAATCAGCACAAACTAGCATGCCTTCAGCCACTTTTTCATCAACGTTATTGTAGGCAAAACCGTCATTGTACCAACCACCGACAGGCTGGTAGGTGCCACGCTCACCGTAATAACCATGTAGACCAATTGAACCAAAATGATCGTTAGCCGTTTGCAGCGCTTGATAACCAAACATGATTTCATGGGCACCAGGGGCAAAATCTAACTTAGTTGAGATAATGGTTTCAACATCAAAGTAAGCTGATGCATCTGGGTTACGGTTACCGGTAAAGCGGTTATCAATTTCTGCACCACCTTTCCACTGGAACACATAATAATCATCAACCACAGCACCATATACTAGGTTAGTGACTGCGCCGATATCTTCACGGAATGCCACTTCTGGCATAATCACATCACCACGCCACAATGGGGCAACCATAGTGTCAGGGAAGCTTTGGAACACATCATTAAACTCATAATGGTAATTATAGAAATCTGGCATTTCGTCAAATTTCACATAACCAAATGGTGAGATTTCAAGTAAGTCATGCAGCATGTCTTGCTCTGCACCGTATAAAGGTACGTGAGGTAAATCATTCGCTGACATTGGAATACTCAAATATTGGTTAGAGTTGCCAGTAATGCCTAAATCAGAGAAACCAAACTCACTTGGTACATCCACAAAGGTGTCACTCGCGCCCTGCATTTGCGCAGGAATACGACACGTCGCATCCTCTAGACTCGTGGTAAACACATAGTGACGTGGGGTATCTAATGACGAAGGTTGCACAGTATTAAAGGCAATGGTATTACCATCAATTGTCATGTCTTCAGTGTATTGTGGTAAGCCAGAAACCTGAACGCTGTCTTCAATTAACTGGAAGCCTGAAGCGAGTTCAGTACTTAAGGTTAACTGACGCTCACCACCTAACAAGTTAGGCGCTAGGCTGACTTCAAACTCAACAATATCACCGGCCTTGGCACTGGTATGGCTTGCTTCAATTTCGGTGTCGCTACCGTCATGAATAAGCTGTACTGGGATATAACCTAAGTTATCATCGTTATAGCTGTCGCTACCAATTCCCACATAACCATAATAAACATCGCCCTCTACAGCATCAGCTAAATCATAGTTTAACTGTACACGGTAAGGGTCCATGCCATTTGATGAATCTGGGCCAACGGCAGTCAGATTAGCGTCATCTTGATCACCGATGATAGCTAAAGCGAAGATCATATTATCAGCAAGGTTAGCTGCATCTTCATAATCATACTTATAGTTAGAGCCATAAGCCCAGTAAGTCCCTGGAGTTGGATTATTAATGGCGCAGTAATCGTTGTTATCAATACGAGAATAACAAATGGCTTCTTCATTCCACTGGATTTCACCGTCGTTATTGACATCCATACCGATATCGATTGATGCATAAGCATTATAGTCAGCTTTAACCACTTCCCACACAATACGCTTAGTGCCTTCTGGTACGTCAAAGAAGTTAACCACTTGGCCATCATCAATACGTGATTGCGCGGTATTGTCTAAGTCGCGCACATCACTGCGCTGCATTTGCACATCAAAAATTTCAGCTTTAACTAAGCCATTAACGCGGCTATTAAAGGTTTGAATTTCTTCAGTGGTGATTTCAGGGGTTAAAATATGCCCTTGTTGGCGGTGGATATTACCGACCACATTTTCAGGCATACTGGTACCACTGTAGCGAATGCTAACCGGTAAATGTTGCATTGGCATATCCGTGCTTGCAGAGGTAATAGTCACATCACCTAGTAAGCGTAGAGATGATGAATCTGCACCCGGTGCTTGAACTTCTAACACTGTTGCTGTGAGCATGATGGCTTGAGTTTCGCCTTTGCTAAGGCTAAATGTCTTAGGCGACACTTCAAGCGACAGCATATCTGCGCCATCCATTGCCAGCGACTCAGCATCCACAGTCCAACTGCCATCAGCTGTCGCGGTAAATGTCCGCATCATGGTACAAGTGCCACTGCAGCTTTCATTGTAAAAATATGGCACGTTTAGGGTGTTAACTGTGCCGCCATTTTTAGGGTTAGCCGCGCGGTAGTTATCACCGGTTTCATCCATGATTAAACCCGCTTTAAATGCGCGAGCAACGTTAATCACGCCACTACCTGCATCACTAAAGCCTGCTGGCTCTAAATCAACAAAGGGGTAAGTTTCAACCGTGCGAGTCACTTCAGCTAAATTCGAAGTCATCATTAATGCTGACTGAATTTGTGCTGGTGTCCAACTTGGTTGTGCTTGCTTTAATAATGCCATTGCACCTGCAACATGGGGCGCTGCCATTGAAGTACCACTAATGGTGTTGTAGTCACCAGGTACACCTACACCAGAAAACGGCATTTCATCAGCCCATGCCGCATAAATATCAACACCAGGAGCGGCAAGGTTTGGTGACATGACTTCAGGGTTATCAAAGTTATGTCCACGAGATGAGAAGTCAGCTAACGCATTAGGCACACGTTCAGTCGTCACCACATTTGAAGCCGTGATGGTTAACTGATGATCACTGCCTTTAGATAACCAGCTTGATAAACCAAACCAGTTAGTTGAAGCATCACCATAATAACCACTATAAGGCAAGTGAATACCGGGGATCACATAAGGGTCGTTATTAACCGACTCTGTAGAGCTGGCGTTACGTAAAATAAAACCACCTGCACCGCCTTCGGCTACGTTAATGGCTTTTTGTACACGAGCGATATCACCACGCTTACAAACTACAATTGGCGCAGTGTCATATGGAATGCCTTCAGGAGAGTTATCAAAAAAGCCTGCTGGGAAGGCTTCATTACATTTTTCATATTCCCAGCCGTAGGCTGTTGCTTCAACCACAGGGCCTGTATAACCTTCGGTAATCCCGCCGCCAACAAGTTCTGGTAGCTCTTGCTCGCCGCCAGTTGCGCCAGTAAGCATTTTACCTTCAACACTAAACTCACGTGTATGAGTGGTTGCTGCAACAGAGGTCACCCAAGGGGATAAGTGATCAATTGCGCCGCGGCGTACATTTGCTTCAGAAGGGTCAAAAGAGTTACCCGCTGAGGCTGATACCGAAATACCGGCTTCTCGTGCTGCTAAAAAGGCCATCTCCATTGGGTCTTCCCATGGGAATGCGCCATAAGCAGTACCAATTGAGTAGTTAATCACATCTACGCCATCGGCGACTGCATCTTCAATACCCGCAAGTAATGCAGAACCAGGGCAGCCTGTGTAATTATTAAAGCTGCCGTCACCTGGGTGACATACTTGGTACATAATGACGTTAGCGTGCGGCGCGACACCTGAAATACGCGGTAACATTAAGTCCGTTGGCTTGCCGTCACTGGTTACGCCAACATCAGGTACCATATAGGTACTATCTAATATGATATTACCGGCAGCGGTTGAAGCAGTATGTGAACCATGGCCGTTGTAATCTTCGCCATTAGCAGGTCTTAATGGGCCTTCGATTTCCCACCAGCCTTTATCAGGTTGAAAACTTTCATCGCTATAAGTGTCGGTAATCACAGGGTAAGAGCGCACACCAATAAGCTTGTCATTACACATGCCGGCAAACTCTTCAAGCTCACAGTCGCCTAAATAGCCAGCATAACGCGACGGTAATTGATGTACATAGCCATCATCGCCTTGTGCTGCAAACGATTCATGGTCGGTGTTAATCCCGGTATCGAGCACGCCTACAACAATACCTTTACCGGTAAACGCTTCACCAGTAACTTCACCGGTCCAAAACTTGTCAGCGCCGATATGCTGTGGACCCACATCAGTTTGTAATTGGTAGATGATTTCACGGGTCACACTGACAACACCAGATAAGCCGGCAACGCTTGCTGCTTGATCTTGAGTCATACGCATCGACATACCGTTAAAGGCAAGCTGATAGTTAGCGATAGTTTTAGTGTTACCTACCAAGCTGGTAATTTGCGAGCTTACGCTAGCTTGTTTTTCACTAAGGTAACTACGATATGATTGTACATCGGTACTATTGATATCAACTTTATCATGCAGCTGTGGGCTTAATGCCGCCGGGATTTTACTGGTTCGAGGAGTCGTAGCATTTAATCCAGCAACACCGCCTTGATATAATGAAACTGGCTTGTCAGATAACTGAATAATATAAGTTTGCTCACCTTCAACATCATCTTCATAAACAAAGGGAACTTTTTGATCAACACTTGAAATAGCACGATGAACATTACGTCCATTACTATTTCGAGTTTGTGTCACTACCTCTCCAGATAAACGATCTTTATTTTTATTGTCGTTATATTGCTTAATTGCATCGGTAATAACTATAGGCTTAATATTGGCCGAGTATGCACCATCAGCATTGGCGCTATCAGCACTCGCTCCGGCAGCACCCGCATAAATGGCCGCTAGGGTCATTATATGAACTTTGTTCAGTTTCATTGTCGTTTCTTCCGTTATTATTTGTGAATGCAAATTTTTTAACAAATTTGTCACATGAATATTTAACGTGTATTTGCGTTAGCGGCCAATGCATTTTATGAATCAACTGATAGTTTTTGTGAAAAACAATAAAGGCTAGCGATCAAATCATAAAATAAATAAGCTTAAAAACCAATGGTTTGACTTTTTTTAGATAAAAATATCAGCTATATAAGAGATTAAATGGAGTGAATTGAGTTTACTTGGCGCCTATGGTGATACAAAGTGAAACAGTCACTACAGGGTGATTGTTGTGATTATTAGGCTAATTGAACTATCGCCATTAGCTTTACTAAAAAAATAATAACAATGGTACATTTTTACTGCTAAATAGCGTTAAGTATCTTTATAGCTAGAGATAATAATTTATTTAATAGTTGGCTTAATAGTTAGTGTTTTATGTTATTTGATAAAGATTAGTTGGTGAACATTATTTTATAAATTTTAGCACGGAAATATTAATTTAAATAATTCAGTTTAAATATAAGTAGGATTGATATGGAATTACGTCACATTAAATACTTTGTTGTATTGGCTGAATTAAAACACTTTCATAAAGCTGCCGCAGAGTTAAATATTACTCAGCCGTCACTATCCAAAAGCTTGCAAAAACTCGAATTATTAGTTGGTGGTAAGCTATTTCAGCGCGACTCTAAAAATATGACGCTAACCCCTTTGGGGGAAATGGTATTAGCTCATTGCCAAAACATTGTAAAGCAGCACGATAAACTAAAACGCGATATCGCCAGCTTTCATGGTGAAAATGAGCATGAAATTAGCATTGGCGCCAGCCCTATTCCATCAAACTGTTTAGTGGGCCCTATATTGGGGCAGTTTATTCAGGCTTGTCCCAAAATGACCATTGATTTTAAAGTGGATCATTGGCAATCATTAACAGAGCTGTTACTTCAAGGAAAGTTGGATTTGTTTGTTGCGGAAGCCAAAGTGACTGAGCTTGAAGATAACCCATTACTTCACTTACAAGCGCTGCCACCATTTCCGGTGATATTTTGTTGTCGTCCTGATCACCCGCTTACTAAGCTGCCGAGATTATATTTAGCGACATTTAGAGATTATCCTTTGGCGATCCCATTGAAATTGCCCATTACCATCGCCAATCAATTTGAAGACTTATTTCAATTACAAAGAGATGATTTTGCCGGTTTAATTCGTTTTGATCAGCTTCACTCAATTAAAGACGCTATTTTTCATTCAGATTTAGTAGTGCTAACTCCAGAAATAGCAGTACGTGATGAATTATTAGCGGGCACCTTGGTGCAGCTTAGCCCGCAATTGATGCCGAAACTGAATGCTAAGTTCAGTATTGTTAGCCTAGCAGAAAACCAACAAAGCCAATCGATTAAGGTGTTTAGCGAGTTTATTGTGCAGCGAGCTAACTCAGTTAAGGACTCAGTTAATGAGCTTGAAAACTTAGATATACAAATTGCGTAAGGCTGAAAAGTAGGGCAAACCTAACGAGTATCAAACTAACTTAGCTTGGCATGACTGCGTTACTGGCACAAATAGCATCACAATTTATATGGTTATTTTCAGAGGGTAGGCTATAACTAAGATGCTTGACTAAAATTGCCGCATGCCAACCAAGGATTGTCAGTATGCTTAAAATTGTATTTTTGCTTCTATTATTTAGTTATTCCCTCGAGATACTCGCCTCTCCTAAGTTTTTTAAAGTTTACTTTGATGCCGATAGAACGGGTCATATTGAATCGTCATTAGCAATTGAACAGGGTTTTAAAGTCGCATTTGAACAGGCAGATAATAAACTTGGTGGCCTTGGTGTGGAATTTGTCACCTTAGATCATCGAGGTAATGTCGGCAGAAGCAAAAAGAATATGGACCGTTTTTTGAAAGATCCTAATGGGATAGTGTTTATAGGCGGTCTGCATTCCCCGCCATTAATAAAATATCGAGATTTTATTAATGAGTCACAATTGCTCACCCTTGTCCCTTGGGCTGCTGGTGGACCAATTACTCGATACCCCTCAAAAGATAATTTTGTTTTTCGGCTTTCGGTAGATGATCAAAAAGTTGGCAAGCACTTAGTTGATTTTGCGATGCAAAAACAATGTAAAAAACCACACATGATGCTCGAAAATACCGCTTGGGGTAAATCTAATTATCGCAGTATGACTTCTGCCCTTGAGGCTTATGGCATGACTGAAGTGGGGGAAACTTGGTTTGCTTGGGGGATAAACCCAGCGCAAGCAAGATTATTATTAGCAACCGCCCAAAAAGAACAAGTTGACTGCTTATTTATGGTCGCAGGGGCCACAGAAGGGGCGTTAATCGTAACCGCTGTGGCTGAGCTGGGTTTGGATATTTCAATATACAGTCACTGGGGGATTACCGGTGGGGATTTTGCCACTGTGGTGCCATTTGAGATCCGCAATAAAGCAAATTTACACTTCATACAATCATGCTTTAATTTTTATAGCTCAGAGGTAACTGATTTTAATCAGCAGGTTTTTAATGATGCTAAAGCTATGTTTCCAGAGCAGTTTGTTGATAAAAACATCAAATCGCCGGCAGGCTTTGTTCATGGTTATGATCTCGGTAAAATTTTTATCGCAGCCGCCAATAATGTCAGTTTTACTGACAATATAGTCACTAATCGCATCGCAATGAAGCAGGCACTGGAGTCGATGACAGCGCCGGTTGACGGATTAATAAAACAATATCAGGCACCATTTAGTGTATTTAGCCATAGCGCCCCAGATGCCCATGAGGCGCTAGATGGAAACGATTTATGTATGGCGATATACGATGATATTAATGCGGTTAAATTGATTGAGCAGTAAGCCTAAGGCGTCGAATTTATTATGTGGTTTGATAAAAAAAATGGAATGCATTTATTTTCGCTGTTTATTTTGTTGGGGGCCATTACCTTTATGGCGTCCAGTTATATTTTTGTGTCCAATCAGGCCGCTGAAACTGCAAAACTCATCAATGAAGAGAATTTAAAAGGTAAATTTTCTGCAATTGAACAATACGTTGCCGAGTTCATCGGCGCCCATGAAAGGGATGTTAATAAAATATCCACTTACCCTGATGTTATCAGCGCGACGCTAGAAGGTGTTGATGATAAACATACCTTACATGACCAACTATCACTGATAAAACCACATGATGTAGATACTTTTGTGAACCTGTATGACTTTGCTGGCGAGGGCATTTATCTTGAATTTGAGCTTGGGGAGCAACTAAGACATTACCTGGTTGAGGGGATTAATGATGAGTCAATTCTTAATGATAACAACTATATCTTTTTTAACGAGCGTGGCCAAGATTACTTATTAATCACTGAGCCGATACGATATCACGCATTAGCTGAGGGCTTGACTGCTTATATTATCCAGTTAAATGACTCGCAATTAATAGGTCGATTAATTGCAGATAAAAATCATTGGTTTGGGATCAGACAAGACAGGTTTAACTGGGCTATGTCTCCCCAGGGTGGCTGGCAGACTCAAGCGAAAATGATCCCCCAATTTGATATTTATCTTCTGTATGCATCATCGCCACAATTTGTTGAAAAAATAGAGTCAGACTTCTTACGAAGCTTATTTCTTAGAATGCTGCTTGCTACCAGTATGACCATTTTACTCTTGTATTTTTTGGGTAGAAAAATCTTAGTATCCCCCTTTCAGTCATTAGCTCGCTCACAGCAATTACTTGAGCAACAGGCGGAAAATTTAAAAAATAAAGAGGCTGAATCAACTCGACTTGCGCGGGTTGTCAAATATATGCGAGATGCGGTGGTATTTACCGATCCTGATATCAAAATAATTTGGGTCAATGGTGCATTTGAGAAGATGACAGGCTATAAAAAACATGAAGTGTTGGGCATGAAACCCGCAGATTTACTGCAAGGGCCAAAGACTAGCAAAGTAACGGCTCGTAAAATTGGTGAGCTAATAAAAAATAGAGGCTTTGGTACTTTTGAGATAATTAACTACACCAAGAGTAACGAAGCCTATTGGTTAGAGGTGCAAATTGGGCCGCTGTATGATGATTCAGGTGAGCTAGAAGGTTTTATGGCGGTTGAGCGTGATATTACTGAGCGCAAAGAATTGGAAGACTCGTTAAAACTCACTGCCAAAAAAGCCGATGCCGCAAATATCTCAAAATCGCAGTTTTTAGCATCAATGAGTCATGAGCTTCGCACTCCAATGAATGGCGTGTTAGGTATGACAGAACTGATTAAAGACACTTCTCTTAATGTTGAACAAGAAGAGATGGTCAATACCTTATTGAGATCAGGAAAGCACATGCTATCTGTGCTCAATGATATTTTGGATTTTTCAAAAATTGAAGCGGGGAAATTAACCTTAAATTTAACCCGTTTTACCATCAACGAACTCAAGTCGGAAGTTGAACCGATTTATAAAGCCTTGTGCGATGAAAAAGGCTTGGCATTTAGCTTTGAGTCGGCTGGCGAGCAAGATAAAGTTTGTGTCGCTGATAAGATCCGAATTCAACAAATACTACAAAACTTGCTCAATAATGCGTGGAAGTTTACCCCTCAAGGCCATATTGCCGCGTCAATTAACGTCATCAATAATGAGGCTGAGCCGTTATTAGAAATTATTGTGTCTGATAGCGGTATTGGTATTAATAAAGATAAACAAGATTATGTTTTTCAGGCATTCTCTCAAGCTGAAGCGGATACCACCCGTCGGTTTGGCGGCACTGGGCTAGGGCTGGCGATTATCTCTGAGCTGGTGAATGTTATGGGAGGTAGCATAGAACTCAATAGTGAGCTGGGGGTAGGTAGCCAGTTTAGAGTGAGTATACCGATTAAATTAGATGCCAAACCGCAACAGGTCACAGGTCATCATAGCTCTATGTTTGATGGCTCAGGTTTAAAAGTGCTTATTGTTGAAGATAATAAAATCAATGTAAAAGTGATGAAGATGTTCCTCAACAAACGCGGCTTTGATTGTGAGGTCGCTGAAAACGGTCAAATTGGTGTCGATAAAGTGCAAGCAACACACTTTGACTTGGTGATCATGGATAATCATATGCCGGTGATGGACGGCATTGCCGCGACCAAGGCAATTAAAGCGTTAAACTTGGCTAATGAGCCGTTAATTATTGGCTGTACCGCAGATGCTTTTGAGCAAACCCGTATCGATATGATCAGCATGGGGTGTACTGAGGTTGTCACTAAGCCTATTCATAGCTCTAAATTAGACGAGATCTTAATCGCTATCTTTTGAGCTTACTCATAGCGATAGCCCGCAAGCCTGCTTACATAAAACGCCTGTCTATCTCATTAACCCCAGTTGCGGTTAACTCAATTGCCCATCGCTAAATCATTAGCAGATAAAGATCATGCTTAGGCGCTTAAGATTAAGCTATAGTGACGCCTAAATATCAATAGTTTGCTGTTCAGCCATTAAGTCGTAGGTTGTAAATTGTTACCAGAAAAATTTAAAAAATCAGAAAAAACGATCAAGCATAGTTGGTTTGGGCGCCTGTATTTAGGCGCTGCAGATGCCATTAAATTATCGGCTAATGGCATTGAGTTTCGTGCTCAGCAAGGTCGTTTATTTAGGCATTGGTTTACAGCAAAACCTGTACCTCAGCTGCAACAATTTACTTGGCAGCAACTGGCTGCGCCAGCCGAGTTTACCCCAAGCTTTTTAGGCAGTTTGCTTCGATTTCAAGCCCAAGGCCAGTTTTATCAGGTGCCATTTCTGGGCTACTTTTCTAAAGCCAAATTCAAACAAGAGATTGAACAATATTGGGCGCAAGCTCATGAGCAGCAGCTGTGTGAGTTAGTTGCCCGCATTGAGCATACCTTAGCGAATAAGTATTTACGTCAGTCGTTACTTGGGCAAATGCAGCCTCGCATTAAACGTGAATATCGCCGCTGGTTTCCATGGTGTAAATCGGCGGGGTTATCGGTAACGCTTAACGCTGCGTTAGTGAAATTATCTGGCTTTTATCATTGGAATAACGCCAAGATAGCGCAAATTCGTTCGGCTTATGTTGACAGGCAATTAGTCAAATATGCAGACTTTTTTGATAATGTTGAATCAAAGCCATTAACCGATAAACAGCGCCGCGCTTGCGTTATAGATGATGATAACAATTTATTACTGGCAGGGGCTGGCACCGGTAAAACCAGTGTAATGGTGGGGCGTGCAGGCTATTTAGTTGCCAGCGGTCAAGCGCAAGCAGCGGATATTTTATTGTTAGCTTACGGCCGCAAAGCCGCTGATGAAATGGATGACCGCATCAAACAAAAACTGGCCACAGATGCAATAAAAGCCAGCACCTTTCACAGCCTTGGTTTAAGGATTATTGCAGCAGTGGAAGGCAAGCAGCCCAGTTTGTCACCATTGGCAGAAGATGACCAAGCCAAAGAGAAATGGTTACAACTCCAGCTTGATTACTTGCTTAAAGATGAGGTTTACCGCAAACGGCTGTGTGAGTTTTTTAGCCAATATTATTATGTGGAAAAAAGCCCATTTGATTTTGAATCCGAAGGCGAGTACTTCCAATACTTAACTGACAATGATATTCGCACGCTTAAAGGCGAGCGGGTTAAGAGTTTCGGCGAACTGTATATTGCTAACTGGCTATTTAAAAACGGCATTGAATATCGCTATGAAGCCAAGTATGAGCATGATGTTAGTAGTGTTGATTTTCGCCAGTACCAGCCTGATTTTTACCTGCCAGAATATGATGTTTATATTGAATATTACGGCATTGATGAGGCTAATAATACCGCCAGTTATATCGATAATCAGGCTTATCTTGAGTCGATACAGTGGAAACGCGAGTTACATCAACAGCATGATACTGCCTGTATTGAGCTATTTTACTATCAGCATAAAAAGGGCCAGTTAACGGCAGAATTGCAACAGGCATTAACGGCATTTGAACTGCAATATGCGCCGCTGCCCGATGACGCGATACTGGCAACCCTTAATGAGCTTGGGCGGGTGACTGAATTAGCCAAATTATTTAGTCAGCTTATTGGTTTATACAAAGCGGCTTGCCTTGATAATAAAGGCCTAGACAAGCTATTTAATCAAGCTACTGATCCCAAGCAAAGCCGTAAGGCATTTGAATTGCTCCAGCCCATATTAACCGCTTACCAACAGCAGTTAGCTGCAAATGGCGATATCGATTTTGAAGACATGATTGCCAAGGCGCTTAACTATATACAAACAGGGCAATTCATTAGCCCGTGGCGTTATATTATGGTGGATGAATTTCAAGATATCTCCGAGCCTAGAGCGCGTTTAGTTAAAGCATTAACACAGGCTTACTCAGCACAGAGTAAAACCACAGCCTCATTATTTTGTGTTGGCGATGACTGGCAGGCTATTTATCGTTTTAGTGGTGCAGATGTCAGCCTAACGACCCATTTTAGTGACTATTTTGGCGCAGCTGCGACAAGCTATCTTGACCAAACATTTAGATTTAATAGCAGCATTGGCGATGTTGCTACCCAGTTTGTCACTCAAAATCCGGCGCAGCTTAAAAAACAGATTCGCTCCAACGTGACAGTGAGCCAAGCGGCGGTATCAGTGATTAAGCGCGGCGAAAATGAAGCCGCCACAGGTGACAACCCAAGCCCTAATGCGGTAGCACAAGCATTGTCGGCGATTAGTGCTAGGGTCAATAAGCTTAAAGCTGGTACAAAACAACCGACAGTGTACTTACTGGCTCGGTTTTGGTTTCAGCTGCCAGATAGTAACGCCCTAAGACTACTGAATCAGCAATACTCCAATATAACCATTGAGTGTCAGTCCTTTCATGGCGCTAAAGGTAAAGAGGCTGACTATGTGGTGATCATCGGGATGAAAACCGGCCTGCATGGCTTTCCATCAAATAAAATCATCCCGCCTTTGTTAGATGCCTTTTTAGCAAAAGAAGAAGACTTTAAGTACGCTGAAGAGCGACGGTTATTTTATGTGGCGTTAACCCGTGCTAAGCATCGCGCCTATGTGCTGGCCGATATGACCGACGTCAGCCCGTTTGTCACAGAGCTTATTCAAGATGGTTATGCCATTGAGCAAGCAGAATTTACGACCTCTATAGTGCAAAGGCTGTTTGAAGATATTAACTGTGTTCGCTGCACCACAGGAGTATTAAAGCAAAGAACCGGTAACTTTAAATCATTCTATTCCTGTTGCCACTTTCCTTTGTGCGACCACAAAGAAGCAGGCTGCGAGCTTTGTGCAAGCCCCATGACCCGTAAACGCTTTGCAGGCTTTAAAGTCTGTCTTAATGATCAATGCGCCCATACCACACCGTTATGCAGCGTTTGCGGCGCTGATATGGTGCTAAGAAAAAGCGCTCGGGGGGAATTCTGGGGCTGTAAAAATTATCGTGGTAGTCATCGTCAAAGTAGCAAGGCTAACAGCAGGCAAAGTTGCACCCATGCAGTTGATAAAGCCAAGTTAGTACTGCCGAAGTCGATCGACTTGAAAGGAGTGAGCCTTCTCTGATGCTATCAAAGATATAGCAGCAGCTAGCGGCTCACCCTAGGGGCCGATATTATTGCCCTGCTGTTTTTTGATTTAAGTTACGGGTATAAGTCGGGACATCGAGCTCAGCTAAGCAATGATTATCATCGTTACTGCCTACAGACTTTTCTTTTAGAAAATCGTGAAGATTAAGCAGCTCTACTGATGCAAAGCGGTCTGTTGAAGGCGGTACTTTAGCATCATCCATAATGATTACTGATTGGTCGGTTGTGGCTTGAATACCGGTGGCAATCACCATCAATTCCAGCTCGCAATCCAGCTCAGGCACTATGGTTAATCCAATTATCACCAATGCACTAGGGTCGAGTTGCTGCTGCAGGGTTTCGCCAATCATATTATATTGGCTGAGCTCAATATTTTCAGATGCCATCACACTGACAATCGCTCCTTTGGCATGAGTCAGCTCAACGTCTTCCAGTAATGGATTTTTAAGGGCGCTATTAATCGTCACTTGGATATCTGCACCTGGCATTTGCTTCGCCACTCCCATAGCGGCTCGTCCATGGTGATTTACCACCGCAATGAAATCATTGAGATCGATATTAATCAAACCTGATTGGCTAATGGTGGTGGTTAACCCCAGCAATACATCTTGCAAAATACGGTTACTTTCAAAAAAGGCGTTAACTAGGCTGACTTTCTTATCCAGAGTTTTAGCCAGTTTGTCATTAGGTAACACGATTACAGCATTGGCGTGCTGCATTAATTTATCGACGCCTTTATTGGCCAGAAGATTCCTTTGCTGGCCTTCAAAACTAAAAGGGGTGGTAACCACGGCAATTAATGGTTTATTTAGCGCTGCGGCGACTGAAGCCATGAACGGGATGGCGCCAGTGCCAGTGCCGCCGCCCATACCGCCAGTAATAAAAATGATGTCGGCGAGTTCAATAAGCTCTTTTATTTGTGCTTCAGACTCCTGCGCAGCAGCTTGACCTTTTTCGGGCTTAGCGCCCGCACCTAATCCTTTAGTGGCTTCAATGCCAATTTGTAATCGAGTGCTAGATTGAGAGGCCTGCAGTGATTGTGCATCAGTATTGACGGCAATCAGCAGGACGTTGTCATTGAATGGCGATTGGCTAAGTTGATTTATGGTATTGCAGCCGCAGCCTCCCACACCGAAAACGGCAATGCGAGGTGATGGGCTGTTTTGCGTCAGTAAGTCAAACATCGATTCATCTCCTTGAAGTTACGCTAAACAGCGTAACTTAAGGGTGCGACAGCCTAAGACGCAGCAATTTGATAGCGCGCATTGACCTTGCTAATTAATCGAGTGAAATGGGCTCTTAATTTGGCTGGTGCCAGCACTTCGACATTGTCAGCCATGCTCCACAACAATGTTCTTAATCCTGAGGTGTCTTCAACGGTTGCTTCAACCAGATAGCGTTTATCTTCTAACTGCTTAACAGTTTGATTGTCACTGAGCTTGGCATTGCGCATGATAAAGTTTGCTGATGCAGAAAAAAGCAATTCAATATCAATCAACTCCGCTTGGTTTTCCATTTTTCTACGGGCAATATTAGCTTCACTTCGAGTAATGGAAGGGGTGTCCAGCACTCGCACATTACGTAGTAAGTCGATGGATTTGGCAAAAAGTTTTGGCTCAACCGTGCCAATGGTAAAGGTCAGTAGTGCGACACCATCTGATATTTGTATACCTTCAGGATTAATGGGCGTGTAATCAAGCCAATAGCTTTTCCCTTGGATCACTCGCTTTATTTGGCAGGCAATCTGGCGCTTGTTAAGCAGTGCCGATTGCACAGCTTCAAATATTTGTGGATCTTGCTGCTCAATTATAAAAGGAAAAGGTTTAGGTAACTGCGCCACGCGGCAGGCCCAGTAAAGCCAAGGGTTATCAGGATCATTTCCTAATATTTGATCTGCACGGTCAAAATAAGGGGTCAACTGCTTAAGGCTTTGGGGAGGCAGCAGTTGGCTAGCACTGTGCTTTAGGGTGTAAAATGCCAATGCCATGTGATTATCCATCAAGGTCAAGTTAAGACCACGCCAACAGGCGGCAATCGACCAGCCAAAAGGCTTGCTTCTGTCATCGAGCACTATGCCAAACAGCCCCATGTCGTACATGGCTTTTAATTCCCGCTGCACGGTTCTTAATCCAATATCAAAATCACGACTTTGCAGTCTTGCAGTGATGTCATTAGCGGTAATGCGCCTTGGATGAGCAGGTATTTGTTCCAGCATGGCAATTTGGCGTTGGATATTGATTTGCATCGATGTTCTCCCGATTATCTATGCCATGAGCATAATACTACCCTGCGACATAATCTGACGCACTAAGCATTTTTTGTATCATTATCTGATATTTAACCATGAGTAAAAGTTAAAGTTTTAGCTTGGGAATTACGTTGAAGGAAAGCGGAATCGAATACAGGAAGGGGCAACAAAACAACGGGGGTACATATGGGGGACATATCAACAAAAACGGGCTTTCCATTGCTGGAAAGCCCGTTTCAATACAACAGCTTAAGAATTGCTTCTTAGTTCATGCCGTATTTTTTTAATTTTTTGCGTAAAGTGCCACGGTTAATACCTAGCATGTTCGCTGCACGTGTTTGGTTGCCACGTGTGTGTTGCATGATGATGTCTAGTAAAGGTGCTTCAACTTCACTTAATACCATTTCATATACTTCAGACGCTTCTTGACCGTCTAACTGAGAGAAGAAGTTTGTTACTGCGCGCTTAACTGCGTCACGTAATAATTGTGGCTTGATTGTACCGTTAGCGGTTTCAATCTTACCTACGGTTAGCTGGTGAACTTCTGTGTTAGTTGTCTGATCAAACATTCTATTCTGCTCTTTATATTAAAAATTAACTAATTCATCAAAGTAACATTCCACAAGGGAATATTGCTGTTCAGCGGTTTCAAGCCTATTGAAGTCAGCACGAAATTGACGCTGCTCTTCTTGGTTTAGGTACCATCCCATGTGCTTTCTAGCAAATCGGACACCTTTGTACTCGCCGTACAATTCGTACAAAGCGTTAAGGTGTTCGAGCATGATTTCTCGTTGCTCGCTTGCCTCAACTGGCGGTAATTTGTTACCTGTTTCCAAGTAGTGGTGAATTTCTCTAAAAATCCACGGTCTGCCTTGGGCTCCTCGTCCTACCATTACAGCATCGGCGCCAGTGTAGTCTAAGACGAACTTAGCTTTTTCTGGACTGTCGATATCTCCATTGGCAACAACAGGGATTGAGACATTTTGTTTTATTGCTTTAATCGTGTCGTATTCGGCAAAGCCTTTATACATACACTGCCTAGTGCGGCCGTGAACGGCTAAGGAGGCAATGCCACAATCTTCGGCAATATGAGCAATTTCAACACCATTACGGTGTTCAGGTTGCCACCCTGTGCGAATCTTTAGCGTTACCGGTACATCAACTGCACTAACAACAGCCTGTAAAATCGCTTTTACTAGCTGGGGATCTTGCATTAATGCTGATCCAGCAAGCTTCTTATTCACTTTTTTGGCAGGGCAGCCCATATTGATGTCAATGATGTGAGCGCCTTGTTCAACGTTGAACTGGGCGGCCGCAGCCATTAAATCAGGATCTGCACCTGCAATTTGTACTGAACGAATACCTTCTTCACCAGAATGCATCATGCGCTGGCGGCTTTTATCGGTATCCCAAACTTCGGGATTAGATGAAAGCATCTCTGAAACCGCTAGGCCTGCGCCATAACGTAAACAAAGATTTCGAAAAGCGCGATCGGTGACACCTGCCATTGGTGCCACGATCAGCTGATTTTTCAGTTGATAGGGGCCAATTTGCATTGAGTTATTCACCATGCTCGTCAAAGGGGCGCTATATTAGCCCTTTTTTACCGTCCTGAAAAGGTCAATAAATGAACTAAAGATAACTTTTTTGCTTGACTTTTAGTTGTGGAGTCGTCAGCGCCCCTTTTGGCGTAAAACTAGCTGTCATAAGGGGTGTGCTGCCTTTACCGTTATTTGCGGGTGCCTGTCAAGCAGCTCCAGTCTTCTTTGTGAGCCGCTTCATCCATGATGAACCATTGGCTGTAGAATTGTGATACTTCTTCTGCTTGCTCTTGTAGTAAGCCTGAAAGGGCTAACTTACCACCTGTTTTGACTTTCTCTGCAATCAATGGGGCAAGCTCGCGCAGTGGGCCGGCTAAGATGTTAGCGACTAAGATATCAGCCTGTAAATTTTCTGGTTGGTTTTCGGGTAAATACAGTGACAACTGCTCGACAACACCGTTGCGCTCGGCATTGGCTGTCGATGCATCAATGGCTTGATAGTCAATATCAACCCCGGTGACCTTCTTCGCGCCAAGCTTTAATGCAGCAATGGCTAAGATGCCTGAGCCACAACCAAAGTCGATAACTTCTTTATCTGACAAATCTAAGCTGTCTAACCACTCTAAACATAATGCGGTGGTTGGGTGAGTACCAGTACCGAAGGCTAAACCTGGATCAAGAATAACATTTACTGCGTCTGGTTCAGGGATGTCACGCCAGCTTGGGCAAATCCATAAACGCTGACCAAATTTGATGGGGTGGAAGCTGTCCATCCATTCACGAACCCAGTCTTTATCTTCTACTTGTTCAATTTTATGGTTAAAGCCTTTACCTAAGCAGGGAACTGACTCTAATAACTCTATGGTCGGTGCTAAATCAGTGCCAGCATCAAATAAGGCCATTAATATGGTGTCTTGCCATAAAGGTGTTTCACCTAGTTTAGGCTCGAAAATTGGCTCATCTTGGCCGTCTTCGTAGGTGATAGACACAGAACCTTGATCCATCAATAAGTCGCCTAGCATGTCTGCATGATCGCGATGAGTGTGAATTCGTAATTGGATCCAAGGCATGGGATTTTCCTAACTGATAATAAAATTAAACATGAATTGGCGGCTATTATAGCTGATGCCATAACGAGGTGGCAGATATTCCTTTGGGTTTATCGGCCAAAAAGCAAAAACGCGCCAAATGATAACTATTTAACGGCTGATATTTGTTGTGAAACATTGGCTTTTACACTTCAGAAGTGGACAGATTGTGGGACTATTTCACCGCGATGAGTGTATTTGAGTCAAATTGACTATGATGATTTAGAGGGTAATATTTGTATCGTTATCAAAATTATTTTAGTAATGAATGATTAAGATGTGAGATTAAGGTCCAGACAATGCAGATAAATGATTTACACCTGTTTGTGCGAGTGGCTGATTGCGGCAGTATTGGCGCTGCTGCAGTTGAGCTAGATATTTCAGCTGCTGCGGCAAGTGCAGCATTAAAACGATTAGAGAAACAGTTAAATAGCGTACTGTTTATTCGCACCACTCGTAGTTTGCGTCTGACCGCCGAAGGTGAGCATTATCTGATCCATTGTCGCGAGGCGCTGGCGCAATTGCAATTAGGCCAGCAAGCCTTGTTAACCGAAAAAGGTCAAATCTCAGGTCAGCTCAATATCTCAGTCTCTTCTGACTTTGGCCGGAATGTATTCTTACCTTGGTTAGATAGTTTTCTACTGCAGTATCCAGATTTAACCATTCAACTGCATATAGGCGATAGCCTTAGCCATTTTCAGCACGATAAAATTGATATGGCGTTACGTTATGGCATACCGCCTGATTCAAGCCAAGTGGCGTTTAATATTTGTCATACTCAACGGGTGTTATGTGCCTCTTCTGCTTATATTCAGCATCATGGCGAACCTAAAAGCCCAGCTGAATTAGCGCAGCACAATTGTCTAATTTATAAGGTTGATGAACGTAATTATGATTTGTGGACGTTAATTAACGAGCAGCAGAGCTTTAAAATACGGGTGAGTGGTGATCGAAGTAGCAATGATGCTGATGTCACTCGTCGGTGGGCAGTATCAGGCCAAGGCATTGTATTTAAATCGGCTTTAGATGTTGTAGATGATTTAAATAGCGGTCGACTGCAACAGATATTGCCTGGATTTACCAGTGAGGCGATGCCGTTGAATCTCATTTGTGCAGGGCGACAGCATGTCAGCCCTGCCATGTTGTTAATGCGTGATAAACTGCGGCAACATTGCCTGCAATTACAACAAGCTGTGGCTATTTAGTCTTATGTTTAGAGGGTTTGATATCAAGTTCAAATCTTTATCTCAAAGCGCAGTGGCT
Source organism: Shewanella sp. 6_MG-2023 (assembly GCF_030547195.1). NCBI lineage: Bacteria > Pseudomonadati > Pseudomonadota > Gammaproteobacteria > Alteromonadales > Shewanellaceae > Shewanella > Shewanella sp. 6_MG-2023. Next base: position 39,507 of record NZ_JAUOQU010000035.1, read on the forward strand.
TGCTAACATCTCACGATTCGCGTTGGTGTGATCTGCGTCTGACTCTTGCCTTGCGGTGAGTGATCTGGGTCACTTGCTGGTTTTTGGTTATTGCTACCGTTTGTGAACTTGATATGGTCATAAGTCATATTGAATTTACAGGACGTGCAAATTTATGGCTGATCAACCCGCTCTTGAAGCGCTAACCTCTGCAGCAAAAAAGACCAGCGGATTCTCTCATCCTGTATGGGCCGCTCGGGCCGATATGCTTCAAAGTGCAACTGGCCTGTTACTTGGCATATTCATCATTATGCATCTGCATTTTGAGTCGAGTATTTTGATCAGTAAAGAAGCCTTTTATCATGTAGGCCACTTCTTAGAAGGGGGCATGTTCAGTGAAACTGGCCATGGCTTTCCTGTTCTGACTAAATTCATTTCGGCATTTATGCTGATAGTCTTATTAATCCACGCTGTATTTGCCTTACGTCGCTTTCCTGCACAAATAAAGCAATGGCGGGCACTTAGAAGTCAAATGACCATTATGCCTCACCAAGATACTAAAATTTGGTTTTGGCAGTTAATTACGGGTTTTTTACTGTTCTTTCTCGCCCCCGTTCACTTGTTTGACATGATCACCAATCCTGAAATCGGCCCGCATTTATCGGCTGAGCGTGTTTACCACCAAGATGTGTGGATGCTGTATGTCTTGCTATTACCTGCTGTGGTATTGCATGCCATGTTTGGTCTCTATCGCCTAGCGGTAAAGTGGGGCGTGACCACAAAGCGTATGGCGGCGCTTAAGCTTGCCAAAATAATGGTGGTTTACTTAATGATTATTGGTATCGCAAGTTTATTGACCTACATCTTTATTGGGCAATCGTTGGAGTTACCCGTAACGCCTTTTGTACCGAGTTAAAGACACAGTGACTGTGCACAGTCATGCACCATTGAGTTTATCGCTTAGAAATACAAAGCCTAATACCGTATTAAAGGAATGCCAGTGAAAATTATTTATACAGATTCATTAGTTGTCGGCGCCGGTCTTGCTGGTTTACGTGTGGCAATCGCCTCCAAAGAGCGTGGTTTAGATACCGTGGTGCTGTCATTAATACCTGCCAAACGTTCCCATTCTGCTGCAGCCCAAGGCGGTATGCAAGCCAGCCTTGGTAATACAGTTAAAGGCATGGGTGACGATGAAGACGTCCACTTTCAAGACACAGTAAAAGGCTCTGACTGGGGCTGCGATCAAGATGTGGCGCGCATGTTTGCCCATTGCGCACCTAAAGCGGTGCGAGAACTTGCTAATTGGGGCGTGCCTTGGTCACGTATTAGTGCTGGCGATCGTGAAGTGGTGGTGAACGCCGAAAAGGTCACCATTACTGAAGCCGAGCAAGCCCACGGATTAATTAATGCCCGTGACTTTGGCGGGACTAAAAAATGGCGTACTTGCTATACCGCCGACGGCACCGGCCACTCACTACTGTATGCCGTTGACAACAAAGCCATTGAAATGGATATTCCTGTCCATGAACGCATTGAAGCATTATCGCTTATTCATGATGGCAAACGTTGTCACGGCGTCATTGCCCGTTGTCTCATTACGGGTGAATTACGTGCCTATATTGGTAAATCAACGACGATTGCAACAGGCGGCTATGGCCGTATTTATGAAGTCTCTACCAATGCCATTATCTGTGAAGGCATTGGCCAAGCATTGGCGTTAGATACTGGCGTTGCCACATTAGGCAATATGGAAGCGGTGCAATTTCACCCAACAGCGATTGTACCAGTGGGGATCTTAACCACGGAAGGTTGCCGAGGTGATGGCGGCTTACTGCGAGATAAAGACGGTCATCGTTTCATGCCAGATTATGAGCCTGAAAAGAAAGAGCTCGCCTCTCGAGATGTGGTCTCACGGCGCATGACTGAACATATGCGTAAAGATAAAGGCGTTGATAGCCCTTATGGGCCGCATTTATGGCTTGATATCACTTTGCTTGGGCGCAAACACGTTGAAACCAACCTTAGAGAAGTGAAAGAGATTTGTGAAAATTTCTTGGGCATAGATCCTGCCAAAGACTGGATCCCAGTGCGTCCGACTCAGCATTACTCAATGGGCGGTATTCGTACTAATGCTACCGGTGAAAGCCCGCAATTAGCAGGCTTATTTAGCGTGGGTGAGGCTGCGTGTTGGGATATGCATGGCTTTAACCGTTTAGGTGGAAATTCTCTGGCTGAAACTGTAGTTGGCGGTATGATCATCGGTAAGTACGTGGCTGATTTTTGTGAAAAGAACACCCTTGAAATCAATACAGCCGAAATTGAAGCCAGCATGGCTAAGATGCAGCAAGAAATCAACGGCTTGTTAGTCGGTAAGGGCACTGAAAATGTGTTTGATATCAAACTGGAAATGCAGCGCATCATGATGGATTACGTAGGTATTTTCCGCAATGGTCCTGAGCTTGAAAAAGCCATTGCTGAATTAAAAGAATTACTGGTTCGCAGTAAAAGTATTGGCCTTAAATGTAAAAAACGTCATGGGAACCCTGAGCTGGTGGAAGCGTTACGTGTGCCGCGTATGCTGCGGGTTGCCTTAACGGTTGCGTGCGGCGCCAATGCCCGTACAGAAAGCCGCGGTGCCCATGCTCGTGAAGATTACCCGCAACGTAATGATAAAGAATGGCTCAACCGCACTTTAACAACTTGGCCAGACGAAAACGCCCTTGAGCCCAAGCTAACTTACGAGCAACTTGATGTGATGAAGATGGAGTTGCCGCCAGGTTATCGTGGTTATGGTAACGACAATGCCATTGCGCATCCTGATACTGCTGCCCGTGAAGTTGAAATTGAAAAAATCCTCGCTGAGCTGGGTGACGATGCAGACCGCGTTGAAAAACAAGCAGCCGTTATGCCATTTGATTTACCAGAAAGCTTGCGTCCGCGTAATGAAAGATTAAGTGACACCTTTTTGGCGTCAGGAGAAAAGAGCTAATGACCAGCCCACGAACTATCAGTTTTAATATCTTTCGTTACGATCCACAAGATCCAAGCGATAAACCTAAAATGGTCACATATGAGCTCACTGAAGCGCCTGGAATGACAGTATTTATTGCGCTTAATATGCTGCGTGAGCAACAAGATCCTTCACTGCAGTTTGATTTTGTCTGCCGCGCAGGGATCTGTGGCAGTTGCGCTATGGTGATTAATGGCAAACCTACATTGGCTTGTAGAACCTTAACCGCTAATTTCCCTGACGGTAACATTACCCTAATGCCGTTACCGGGTTTTGAGTTAATTGGTGACTTGTCAGTGAACACGGGTAAATTCATGCGCGAGCTAGCTGAGCGACTGCAGTTATGGTTGCAACCTGATGCCAACGATATTGATATTCATCGCTTAGAAACGCCAATGGACCCTGCTGAGGCGGCTAAGTTATATGAGCTTGAACGCTGCGTTGAATGTGGTGTTTGTGTGTCTGCATGTGCCACTAAGCAAATGAAAGACAGTTTTGTTGGCGCTGTGGGGATGATGAAAATCGCCCGCTTTGAAATGGATAGCCGTGATATTCGCAGCGCAGAAGATTTCTATCATGTGATAGGTAATCAAGATGGCGTATTTGGCTGTATGACCTTACTTGGTTGTCAAGATGCCTGTCCTAAAGATCTGCCGCACATGCAACAGATTGCTTATTTACGCCGTAAGATGGCACAAACCATAGTGAGCTGTTAATTTATTCAGCTTAATATTAAAAGCCGCTTATCAATTAAGGTAAGCGGCTTTTTTGTCGATGGGTTTAGCTGTTAACTAGATGCTTAACTAATAGTTGGAATATGAAATAAGCTTTGCCCCATTCCTTGTTTGTCATTTTGATCAAATCAATGTCGTGGCGCTTAGTTCACACCTGATTTAGACCGTAAGTTTCCTTTCTGTATTTCCAAACTCCGTTTGAATCTAAGTCGTGGCGCTTAGTTCACACCTGATTTAGACCGTAAGTTTCCTTTCTGCATTTCCAAACTCCGTTTGAGTCAAAGTCGTGGCGCTTAGTTCACACCTGATTTAGACCGTAAGTTTCCTTTCTGTATTTCCAAACTCCGTTTGGATTAAGATCGTGGGTTTTCCACCCACACCCGACCAAAAGGGGAAAAGCGCTTGTTCCCCTTTTGGATATCCCCCAGCGCCCCGACGAAAAATGCTGAAAAGCGCATGATTTTCGATGGGGATTGATCCAGCTTTTGACTTCGTTTGTAGCCTTCCTCGGTCTTATTCGAAAATGCTAACGCCTCAGATGCGCCATCCATGGCTTAACTGAGGCTATGTTGGCATCCATGCCAACCTCACGCTATTTTCTTTAACGTCCTCAATTCAAATTGAGCCTTTTAGATTTTTATATTTAGATATTTTTATGCTTATCATTACCACAAATACAGTCAAATCGAAGAGACAATAATCCCAGTGTAGATGCGTTCAAGACCTTCGAAAACATGGATGTTTTCGCAGAGCCCACAGGGATGTGTTCACGGCGTGTCTTGGATGCATCTGCACATTAGCCTGCGGCAGGCAATGGATTAAATTGAAGTAATGGACTACTAAAAAAGAGCCAATATAAACGAAGTATAACGTTGGTGGTCGTAACACGTTTTTGCCCCATTATCATTTAGAACAATGACTCATTCTAATTTTGTGTTTCTGTGTTTGCCTTATATTTACTAATGCAGAAAGCAAAAGATATGGCTTTAGTAGCTAGCCTTGTTGTATGCCTTAAAGACTATCGAGAGGACTTATGACCCCAGTATGATGGCCACCAACCACATGGGTATATATTTCGGTTGTTTTGACATCACTGTGTCCCAATAACTCCTGGATGGTACGAATGTCATGGCCTTTGAGTAATAAAGATGTTGCAAACGAATGGCGGAAAGTATGGGCGGTAACGCGCTTATCTATACCACTGTTAGTGGTAGCTTGCCTTAATGCTCGCGAAAAAGCCGTTGGATGAATATGGTGTCTGCACACGTAGTTGTCACTTGGGTGCATACAACGGCGGCTAGCAGGAAAGATATATTGCCAATGAAACTTAGAAGCATTACTGCGATATTTTCTGATGAGAGAGATGGGCAATGAAGCAAGTCCAAAGCCATCTGACAAATCCGTCTCGTGGAGCTTTTTTACCAGTTTCATTTGTGACTTTAGAGTATCAATCAATCCGTTAGGAAGCATACAAACTCGATCTTTTTGCCCTTTACCTCGGTACACAAAGATAGATTTAGTGGTTAGATCAATATCTTTTACCCTAAGTTTTAGGGCTTCCTTTAATCTTAGGCCTGAGCCAAATAGGATGGCACCAATTAAATAGTGGTAGCCTGAAAAATTGTTGATGATCAGTTTTGCTTCTTCGTTAGACAATACCTGCGGTATTCGTTTAGGGGCTTTTGCATAGGGAAATTGTAACTCATTGGACTCAACTTTTAACACATGGCGACAAGCAAATACAATGGCACATAGGGCCTGTTTCTGGGTGCTCGCCGACACTTTACACTCGACTGCTAAAAAGCAGAGAAATTGTTCAATCAAAGCGGGGCTTATATCAGCGCCATGACGAATATTACAATGTCGAATGAAATAACGGTTCCAATAGAGGTAGGATTTTTCTGTTTGATAGCTGTAATGGCGTACCCTGATCTCTGCCCGTATAGCCTCCAAAAATGTTAATTGCCCCATAACCGTCGCCTCACCAGTGAACTGTATATATATACAGTTATAGTTCAAGTTAAGATAATTACTATGAAAAAGATGCATAAATCGTTTGATTGGCGCATCGATAATACTAACTTTTAAAAATTAACTCATTATTATCAATTGTTTGTAATATTTATAAAAGTGTTATGCAGACCTCGTAAACATCTATGCATCTTTTTTATCTTCTAAATTGTCATATTTCTTCTGTATTTTTTGTTAAAAAATATATTTACAACAAATACTTACAAGTGATAGTTTGAAGAAAAGACTTACAAGAAAGCAGGAGGTTATCCTGCTGCTAATCAATAAGCTGTTCTTGACCTGCGGTAGACGATTTTTAGCAAAAAAGAAGTGATATTTAAGTCTAACCGAAGGAATAGA
>NZ_JAUOQU010000036.1:0-45536 GCF_030547195.1 Shewanella sp. 6_MG-2023
TCATGAGTATCTGCCTATCCTTGACTCTCTATAGAGTACGTGTTGATAAGCAGTTACACAAAATTAGTTACAGTCTCCATATCATCGTTTAACTGCCAGTTATCTTCGATATACCAAGCTGTATTTTCAACGCCGAAAGTTGCTGTTTGAGTTTCATGCAAGCGTACACGAACGGCTTCAGTACCTTCAGGAAGTACAACACCATTGATCGTGTTGTTGTTACCCGCATAAGCTGTTGCATAGCGATAGTAATAAACCAATCTAATTTAGCTAAATAGTTGGGCGTTGTATTACTGTATTCGTAGCTACTATCTTTACTATAATTATCACGCTGTTTATTTTTCCCTTCGATATTAGCAAAGAAGAAAAGTGAGTCTTCAATAATCGCGCCACCACCAAACACGTTATATGCGATTTCATCCAATGAGTCATACTGATTCGATGTATCTAAAGTGTCGTATACATCTCCATTTGCATCGATATCTAATAATCTAACATCTTTGCCTGAAGCTCTAAGGGCGTCTGGAGTGTAGTAAGCTGAACCACCAAACTCCCAGTCGTTATTACCAGACTTTGTCACCACATTTATGACACCACCAAGCGAACGACCATACTCAGCACTGTAACCGCCAGTTTTTACCTGAGTTTGTGCAATAGCATCCTGCGGAACAGAGGCAAAACTTAACATTGTACGTAAATTGGTCACATCCATACCATCAATATAGTAACCATTCTCAGCAATAGAAGAGCCACCAAATGAAGGCAGGTTTCTATCAAAGGCATCCCCTCCCTGAATTGCACCAGGTGCAAGTAACGCAACAGCTACCGAGTTTCTTGCCATCGGCAATTTCGCGATTTCTTCTGAGGTAAATACCGCTGAAGACTCTACACTTGATGTATCAATAGATGTGATACGAGAACCGACAACACTCAATCTCTCTGGAGCATCAGCAAGTGATACAAAGGCACCTGTACCAATCACGACTGTGACTTCCTGCTTATTACCAAGGTTATCACTAACGACATAAGTACCAGGTGCAATACTATTCATATTGAATCGACCAGTATCATTAACTGTGATTGTGCGTGAAACACCTGTTTTAGTATTTTTATAGGTAATTTCAGTACCCGTTGTCGCTTTACCATAAATTGAACCCGCCGCACTATTTGCTGATGCAGGTGAACTTAAAGCCAATAACGCTGTTACTGAAGCAGCAACTAACGAGCGTCTAAACATCTTATCTTTCACCTTCCAATCCCTTTGATGCGCTAATTATCATTGTTAAAAAATACCCCTTTAGTAATACAAATGTATCACTAAGCAACAACTTTTTAATATCCCGCTATCATATTCGTCAACACAAAAAGTAAGGAATAATTTATAAGCAACCTATTTATAATCAAAGACATAGTTAAGTTATTTACAGAAAAAAAGCCTTGTTAAGATAACTCTGCTGTAAAGGGGGGTTAATACAGTCTTTACGCTACAAATAACTGGGGAATGCCGCTTTCACAGAATAAGATAAGGCTTTATTTTAAGAGTTTAACCCTGATTTTTTTTGCAAAAAAAGTGAATAAAAAAACATTTATCAAAATTTTTTGCTTACCTAGATAAACAAGAAAATTAAGTGGGCGAGATTTGAACCAATGATAATGCTCGAATAATATTAAATACGGTATTTTCTATATGGGAAACATTCGTTTTTCATAGAATTATGACCAATATTTGGAGTAAATGCGTCCCTTAATAGCCTAAGGCTCTCGTAGCTCATTCCATCAGGGATATAATGCTAATTAAGATAAGAAACAAAGCAGTAAAGCTTATACTGGCCAATAATCACCCCTAAGCCAATAATAAAAACGCCAGTAATGACTGGCGTTTTGTGGGGGCTATTGGCTAAAATCAGTTTTCATTCAACTTGCGTGTCAATATGGGTTAATAGCAGAGAGTGAGCCATTGCTTTACTTTAATAAACTTTGCTTAAAATTCTCCACCATAGCCATGAGCAAATCACCAAATTAATGTGCCGCCAACGGATGGCAAGGCTTCACCTCAAAGCTTAGCTGTTTTTCAGCAAACCAAGAGGTGCAAATACCTCATAATGGTGAATCCCACCAATTGGACTCACTATCAGTTTATTCGTCTAACCATCCGCAATGACACGAGCAAAGACTAAACCGAACAACAAACTGTAGATGCCCTAAAAATTGGCAACACAAAAGATAGCCATGTTTTGTTTATCCCCATTCAGATAAAAACCATCAAAACGATTGAGCTTAAAAGCGCCAAAGTCTGACTTTATGAACTAACTTGATAGATAGTCATATCGAAAAGCAGTGACTATCGCTTTCATCATACGCCAATTGTGGGAGGTAAAAAGTGGGTAGTCATTCAACCTGAACACCTAATGTACTGCGCCTTATAGCAATCATATTGTGCAAGCTATGCTGCTAAAAGCGGCTTGGGGTTCTACATACTAAGGAAGTTAAGCTATGAATAAAAACACCACAAATACTGGTGGCAAATGTCCAGTAATGCACGGTGCTACGACCGACAACAGCATGCCAAATACCAAGTGGTGGCCTAAAGCGCTTAATCTGGATATTTTGCATCAACATGATGCTAAGACCAACCCCATGGGCGATCGCTTCAATTATCAAGAGGAAATTAAAAAGCTTAATGTGGCCGAGTTAAAACTAGATATGCATGCACTGATGACAGATAGTCAGCCATGGTGGCCTGCTGACTGGGGGCACTACGGCGGCTTAATGATCCGCATGTCTTGGCATGCGGCGGGCACTTACCGCACTGCTGACGGCCGCGGCGGTGCTGGCACAGGTAATCAGCGCTTTGCCCCGCTTAACTCCTGGCCTGACAACGTCAACCTCGATAAAGCCCGTCGGCTACTGTGGCCAATTAAGAAAAAGTACGGCAACAAGCTCAGTTGGGCAGATTTAATTGCCTACGCAGGCACCATAGCCTATGAATCCATGGGGCTTAAAACCTTCGGTTTCGGCTTTGGCCGTGAAGATATATGGCATCCTGAAAAAGACATTTATTGGGGAGCTGAAAAAGATTGGCTGGCTCCAAGTGGCAGTGAAGGCAGTCGCTACTCAGGTGAGCGTAATCTCGAAAACCCACTAGCGGCAGTGATGATGGGGTTAATTTACGTCAACCCAGAAGGCGTTGATGGTAACCCTGACCCACTAAAAACCGCCCATGATATACGGGTGACCTTTAAACGTATGGCCATGGACGATGAAGAAACAGTGGCCCTTACCGCTGGCGGCCATACCGTGGGTAAAGCCCATGGTAACGGAGACGCAAGTCTACTGGGCCCAGAGCCAGAAGCCGCTGACATTGAACAACAAGGCATGGGCTGGAATAACCAAGCGAACCGCGGTATTGGTCGTGATACGGTTTCCAGTGGTATAGAAGGCGCATGGACGACTCACCCAACCCAGTGGGATAATGGCTACTTTCAACTGTTACTTAACTACGATTGGGAGCTCACAAAAAGCCCAGCAGGTGCTTGGCAGTGGCAGCCCATCAATATTAAAGAACAAGATAAACCTGTTGATGTTGAAGACCCAAGCAAACGTTACAACCCCATGATGACTGATGCTGATATGGCGATGAAAATGGATCCTGAATACCGAAAAATCTCCGAGCGTTTCTATCATAATCCTGATGAGTTTTCTGATGCTTTTGCCAGAGCTTGGTTCAAGCTGACTCACAGAGACATGGGGCCTAAAACCCGTTATGTCGGCCCTGATGTGCCAGATGAGGAGTTGATTTGGCAAGATCCTATTCCCGCAGGAAACCGCCACTACGATATTCAATTGGTAAAAGAGCAAATCAGCGCCAGCGGGTTAAGTGTTAGCGAAATGGTAACAACAGCATGGGACAGCGCCAGAACCTTTAGAGGCTCAGATATGCGCGGCGGAGCCAATGGTGCCCGTATTCGTTTAGCACCACAAAATATGTGGCAAGGCAATGAGCCGACACGCCTGTGTAAGGTATTAACTATACTTGCCCAAATCGCGACAGATACCGGCGCCAGTATCGCCGATGTGATTGTTCTAGCAGGTAATGTCGGGGTTGAACAAGCTGCCAAAGCGGCAGGTTATGAGATGATAGTGCCGTTTTTTCGCGGCCGTGGTGATGCAAGCCAAGCGATGACCGATATTGACTCCTTTGCCGATTTGGAGCCGCTTCATGATGCATTTCGTAACTGGTTAAAGAATGATTATATTGTCAGCGCCGAAGAGTTAATGCTTGATCGCAGTCAACTGATGGGGCTCACTGCCCCTGAAATGACGGTACTTGTGGGCGGTATGCGGGTGCTTGGCACTAACTACGGCAATACATTACATGGGGTATTTACCGATAATGTTGGCGTGCTCAGTAATGACTTTTTTGTCAACCTCACCGACATGAATTATAGCTGGCAACCAAAATCAGATAATCTGTTCGATATTTGTGAACGTCAAACAGGCAAACTCAAGTGGACGGCAACACGGGTAGATTTGATTTTTGGCTCAAACTCACAGCTGCGTGCCTATGCTGAAATGTATGCCCAAGATGACAATAAAAAACGATTCGTTCGCGACTTTATTACAGCGTGGGCAAAGGTGATGAACGCCGATCGTTTTGATTTAATCTAAGTCGTAAACAGGCATGAACGCAATTTAAGTCTAATGCTAACAAAGCGTCGAGATTAAAAAAACAAAAAAGCGAATCAATCGATTCGCTTTTTTATGCTTTAAGTTAACAACTCAAACTAATGCTTTTTGATCTTAACTCAAGCTACTGATTTAAAGATTAATCAGCTTACTTGTAAAAGGCTTCAATAGTGCCTTTAACTGTCATCATTAACGGTTGACCGCGACGGTCTAACGCTTTGTGAGACGGTACTTTAACCCAACCTTCACTGATGCAATATTCTTCAACGTCAAAACGCTCTTTACCGTTAACGGTAATACCAATGTCGTGATCGAAAATGGCAGCCACATGATGTGGGCTACGTGGGTTAACGGAAAGGCGATCAGGTAAAGCGAGTTTCTCAGTTGAGTCAGTCATGGTCTGCTATCTGTAGTAATAAATATATCCGCTATTGTAGGCAATAGCGCCGTTTTGCTCAAGCGCAGCAGTCATAAATATCAACTAACTAAATAGCATAGACTTTCAAATCAAAAGATTTGTTTAACTATCGATATCGCTTAGGTCAAATCATTCACGTAACTTTCACACTTGTTGCGTAAAACTGTTAGCTGTTTCAAATTTCGCTATTGGTTAATCCTGTAAACTTCGCGCCAACAAAAGCTATGTTGGTAAGAGTAAATTTTACCAGATAATGTGTATAACAAATTTGTTTACTACATTTGTTTACTACAATAATCGCAGGTCACTAACGCTTATAGCGCTAAGTGGATCTCTCACCCAATACCATAAGGTTTTGGGGCTCTACCTGCCGTAGCTATGTAGCCAATGAATACTCATTGGTTAACTGATATTTAAGAGATCAAAGGTTATCTACTATGACGTCTAAACAGACCACCAAGGCTACTGCAGCCTCTGCTCCATTTATCGATCGCTATTTCAACATTTCTGCTCGTGGAAGTACCTTAAAACAAGAAATCATTGCTGGTTTAACAACTTTTTTAGCCATGGTGTACTCGGTTATTGTGGTGCCAAATATGCTTAGCACAGCAGGCTTCGACCCTGAGGCAGTATTTATCTCCACTTGCTTAATTGCCGCTTTTGGTTCTTTACTCATGGGGTTATGGGCTAATTTACCCATGGCCATTGGTTGTGCTATCTCACTCACAGCATTTACGGCATTCAGTATGGTACTGGGTCAGGGGATATCAATTCCGGTGACATTGGGCGCTATTTTTCTTATGGGTCTCATATTTACTTTTGTGAGTGTTACAGGGATCCGTCAGTGGGTACTGACTAATTTACCTAAAGGTATTGCTCACGGTACAGGTATTGGTATTGGTTTGTTCTTACTTTTGATTGCCACCAATAGCGTGCAATTAATCGTCTCTAACAATGCTGGCTTACCGGTAAAATTAGGTGACATCAATAGCCTGCCCGTTATTGCTACCATTATTGGACTTGCGGCCACCATTGGCCTTGAACGACGCGGGATACCAGGCGGTATTTTACTGGTGATCATTGGCTTATCGCTATTTGGGTTATTGTTTGATCCCAACGTGACCTATCAAGGCTTGTTTGCCTTACCTGATTTAATGTCTGATAAATCATTAATTGGTCAGCTCGATATTATGGGCGCATTAAACCCTGTAGTACTACCCATTGTCTTGGCTTTGGTGATGACCGCTATTTTTGATGCCACAGGTACCATACGTGCCGTTGCAGGCCAAGCAGAATTACTTGATGACAAAGGTAATATTATTAGTGGAGGTAAGGCACTTACCTCAGATTCTGTAAGCAGTATTTTTGCAGGCGCCGTCGGTGGCGCCCCCGCTGCAGTGTATATTGAATCAGCTGCAGGTACAGCGGCAGGGGGTAAAACAGGACTAACCGCAACCATCGTTGGTGTATTATTTTTACTGATGATGTTTTTGGCGCCATTAAGCTATTTAGTGCCCGCTTATGCCACCGCCCCCGCGCTAATGTATGTTGGTTTGTTGATGTTAAGCAATGTCAGTAAGCTTGATTTTGACGATAAAGTTGATGCGATGGCAGGGCTAACTTGCGCGATATTTATTATTTTAAGTAGTAATATTGTCACCGGAATTATGCTTGGGTTTGTTACCTTAGTCATTGGCCGAATATGCAGCGGTGAGTGGCGTAAGCTTCGAGTGGGCGTTATCGCCATTACCCTTGGTTTAGTTATTTTCTACATGGGTGGTTGGGCTATTTAGCTACCCTTGCACTAAATAAAAAACAAAAAAGCCAAGATATTATCTTGGCTTTTTTAGTGGAGAATGTCCCGTCCAGAGATAAGTTGACACTTTGGAGACTTATTTATGAAACCTTCAAGTTCAATCAACTGTAAACGTACACAACGTGACTAAGGATACTGGACAAAACTGTAGCTTTATTTCGCCACGCAATAACCTTAATGGCCACTGTTGACTCATTTGCAAAGCCGGTTTGGCATCGTACGCTAAGGGAGCTTTCGCGCGGATTTAGCCGATTCAATAAGGTGAACCAGAAGAGTCACAACCACATCACTGTTGGCTGTGACTCTATGACTCAATGACTCAATGACTCAATGACTCAATCAAGCACTTTTAAACCCAGCTTAATATAGTCTAGGTTTTGTTTGCGATAATAAGCCGACAATAGACACAGAGACTCTGATCCTGGCATTTTTCCCATCAAACTCTGGTAGCGTTACCGTGTCAAAAGTATAATGCCCGGCAGATATTTCTTTCAGCTCACCTCGACACTCGTGCTCAGGCACTACTCCACATTGGTATAATTCAGCATAATGCCAAGGGATATCAAAAGCACTCGCGCCTGAAGTCGTCCCATCACCTAAGATCATGACTTTATAATCTCTAGCTCCAGTGACCATCTCACCCTCTTCATTTTCAAGCTGAAAAGTCGAAGTGTAATCCTGCGAGCTAAACTTAAAGTTAGTCATCTTGATGCTCGTGGCCTTATCGACATCAATACCACCAACGATCCCTTTATCACCATTGTCACTATTACAAGCCATTAAAAATAGCGACATTGCAAATACTGTCAGTCGTTTCTTCATGTTAACTCCTTAATCGTGGCAGTCTGAACAACTTAACTCTTCATGCACTGGCACTCCGCCTTTCATGTCGTGAGCAGTATGGCAAGTTTGGCATTCTAATGTTGAGTTAACATCAGTACCTAAGTAGGCATCAGGCTCGCGAGTTGTAGAGCTATGACAACCTGAACACTCAGCATTAGAAGGGGCAACCGTTTCCGCTTCTAAATTACCGTCAATAGAATCATTAAGGAAGGTCACTGTCATAAAGGCAATTTCAGCGGTAACTTGGGCGCATCGCTCAAGTTTAGCTTGATGGCTAGAGCCAAATGATGACGCTTTTGACCACAGGCTCACTGAGGTATGACACAGAATTGAACTAGCAATGGATTGACCAATATAGTCAGGATTTAAAGCTTCTCCAGCATCGTTGGTACGCGTAGGAGCGCCGATCCCTTCAAGGAACTCTTGAGTACCACGTGGCATACTGGTTTTTTCGTAATAGCGGAACACAGCTCTAATCACCGCGTTATTATTCAGATTATCCGCTTTTAATAAGTTAACTGTCATTGCTGTAGCATTAAGGCAACCACACAGAGAACCGATACCGGCAATCCCGCCGCCGCCATATGCTGCAATATTAGTTGGAATAGCACCAAAATTTTTAGCATCTTCATGACCTTGGGCAGCAAGCTCTTTAATGATGGCATCAAACACGCCGTACATACAGCCACCATGACCATAGCCAGCATACGCGCGCTTAGCTACCGCCATAGGCTCAACTTTGACATAGCTTAGACGATTTTCAGCTAAATCTGCATTGCCACCACTGCCAATACCAATGGGATCGTCACAGGTTTCTTGCGCCATAACTGACGGCATATAAGTCGCCCCAAAACCAACGGCTGACAATGTACACATTTTTTTTAAAGCACTGCGTCTATCTAACATGTTATTCCTCTCAAAGGATTTAATTCAACCCAAAATTTTCAAAGGCATGATAGGTGCTTTTAAATTTGAAATAGTCGAGCCAATCGACATATCTCTAAATAAGTAGCTTTAAAATTATAAATATTAGAAATAAATCATATAAAAAAGAAAAATACCTTGTGAGTATACTTTCCTAAATAAATGGGACTGACGCGTAAAAAATGCGGTGAAAAACTTTACCTCACAGCGATAATGCAATAGGCGTGTATCACTACGCTATCGCCAATGAAACAACTGTTAGATTAATGCACCGCAAAAGTTTCCAACCATAACTTCATGCTATAGCAAGCGTTTACAACCGACAAACTCGCAACCTCTACACTACAGTCTTCAAACATAAATCAGTAAGGTGTAAATGATAACGCCATTCATTTTTATTTAATTTATAACTCGGCGATGCTTTCATAATGTAAATTAATCGTATTTAACCAGTTAAGTAATTGCTTGGTTTAATGCAGATCTATTTTATCTCGGTCACTATCATGTCCTTAACCACATCGAAAGAACGCGACTTTGGAACGATAAATATAACCATCACGCTAAAGTAAGAGTCATTATTAGCGCCACAAGTTGTTTAGTCGCGCCAATAAAACGATAGTGGTTTGCTGCATTATAAACACCAGAAAACGCTATTGATCCCATTTTGCCGTCGTTATTTAATGTCTGATAAATCATTAATTGGTCAGCTCGATATTATGGGCGCATTAAACCCTGTAGTACTACCCATTGTCTTGGCTTTGGTGATGACCGCTATTTTTGATGCCACAGGTACCATACGTGCCGTTGCAGGCCAAGCAGAATTACTTGATGACAAAGGTAATATTATTAGTGGAGGTAAGGCACTTACCTCAGATTCTGTAAGCAGTATTTTTGCAGGCGCTGTTGGCGGCGCACCTGCAGCTGTTTATATTGAGTCTGCCGCGGGCACAGCTGCAGGAGGCAAAACAGGCCTAACCGCAACTATCGTTGGTTTATTATTTTTACTGATGATGTTTTTAGCCCCTTTAAGCTATTTAGTACCTGCATATGCCACCGCGCCCGCGCTGATGTATGTTGGCCTGTTGATGTTAAGTAATGTCAGTAAGCTTGATTTTGACGATAAAGTCGATGCTATGGCAGGGCTAACTTGCGCAATCTTTATTATTTTAAGTTGCAATATCGTCACCGGAATTATGCTGGGGTTTGTCACCTTAGTCATTGGCCGAATATGCAGCGGTGAGTGGCGTAAACTTCGAGTGGGCGTGGTAGCCATCACTCTTGGATTAGTTGTTTTCTACATGGGTGGCAGGGCGATTTAATCCCCTTGCTTACGAGTCTATTTCTTACAAAACTATTACTTACGATAGCAAGTACTTACGATAGCAAGGCCAACTATTAACGTTGGCCTTTTTTTGCTTTTTGTTAATGTTCAGCCATAAAAAAGCCTATCCACGCAAGGTGGCAGTCAATTCAATAGACCCCTCTATCACTTCTGCGCATAACATCACTGTATCACCATCAACCACAACGAAAACTCAGCTGCGAATGTAATAAACGCCAAGTGTAAACCAAAGTAAACTTAGTTGATAAAATCAATTAAATTAGGATGATTACAGAGATAGCAGCAATCTCGCTTAATGTTCGTCACTGAATATGAATTGCTAAATGGGATAATAAAATGTCATCAATGATGGTAATGGAAACTTGATAAATGAAAACTTGGAAAGACGATTTAGGTAAAACTCTCTACGTCATGGATGCACTACTGTTAATTGGATTTATATTAGTTTGCACCCCTAAAGCCACAGGGGTTTTATTGCACGAATGGTTAAGCTTATTGTTTATAGTCCCTTTGGTTATTCACCTATTACTGCACTGGGACTGGTTAAAGTCACTGCCTAAAAAGTTTGTCAGCCAATTATCTGGTGAAGCCCGTTTTAATGCTGTGTGGGATTTTATTTTCTACCTAGCAATGCTGATGGTTATTTTAAGTGGCTTTTTGGTGTCAGAAGTGATGCTACCTCAGCTAGGGATTCATTTTGACATCCTTCCGGTATGGTCAAAAATACATCACGATCTAGGCAATCTATTGATGCCAATGCTAGGGATCCACTTAGCAATGCACTGGAAATGGATTAAGGGTATGAGTAAAAAGTTTTTCAAAAAACAAACAGCAAAAAAGGCCTAAATTATGAAATACCTTAGCCACAAATGGAAAAGTCGTAGTTTTATTATTCTGTCAATTTCACTGCTATTCACCGCTTTATTGTGGACAGTATCCCTGAGTGAGTGGGCGACAACTATCAATATGGTTATTAGTGAACCCCACTCAGAACCGAATATTTCACCATTACTTATCGGTGTTATTTCACTTGTCAAAGTCACCTTGTTAACACTGATACCGGCTGTGTTGTGTTTTGGAATTATGACTTTTGTCAGTTCAATATCGCGCTTTTTAAAGTTTCGTTCCCACAACATGAAGCTAAAATCCTAAGGATTAATACCTTGCGCTGGTAATTAATTGCCACAGCCGAACTGTAACATCCTCAATCCTCAACTTACTTAAGCCATAGCTAAAGTAAGTTGTGTTGCTTTTCTCTTTATCGAATCGACCACTCAGTTACACCAGTTCCTATAACGTCCTATGCTCTTTGCTTTATCAGAGTATCAATAGCTAATCTTGTCATTTATAACCCCAAAACTAAAAGCTCCCCCATAGCAACCAAAAACGATTTAAGTTATTGTAGTACAAATAGGTATAACTCGATGATAGTCCCTGTAAACGTTAGTAGTGCAGTGTGAGCTAAGCGCCTGTCAATAAGCTTATTGGAGCGATTATTCAAGATTGAAATATGGTTATTTAGCCTATTATTCAACGTTAACGCCTTCTATAACTTGATTAAATTTACAACTTATTCTGTTTTTAACTGATTTAACTTAACCGCATTTAAGGTCTAGCCGTGCCCTCTCAGTCCTATGTAAAAAAGAACCTTTCCCTTGCTTGGCCATTAGCATTAAATGGACTGCTGATGCAGTCCATGTTGATGATAGATACCTTATTAGTATCGCCTTTAGGCGAAATCCCCTTAGCGGCTATGGGCATAGCCACTGCTATTGTTGCTGCTATTTTGGGTATTCAAATGGCATTGGCCAATGGTACCCAATTGGTGTTGAGTCGCGCCGTTGGCTCTGGCAATAAGCAAACATTATCAAAAGCATTTTGGGCTGGGATGATGATTAACTGCTCGGTGGGCTTGCTTTTTTGGATATTGCTAACCCTGTTTGATCGCCCTTTAATTGGCCTGCTGACAGACAATGTGTTGTTACAACAAGAAATTGCCAGTTACTTAGTGATTTCAAAATACATCATACTTTACACTGCACTAACCCAGGTGATGATTGCCCTGTTTAATGGCTTGGGTCGCACTAAAATTCCCTTTAAAGGGTATCTCATTGAGTTGCCCATTAACGCCGTCTTGTCCTATTTACTTATTCATGGTTATCAGTTTAGCGATACGATCGCAATTGAAGCTATGGGCGTTCAAGGCGCCGCACTAGGTAGCATTATTGCCATAAGCGTGCGGCTTATGTATCTGGGATCATATATGAAATTCAGCCCTGTAATCGAAATCACGCTGCCAGATAAAAACACCTCAATGAGCCGCAATATTCGGCTGCATTTTATTGAGATATTCCCGATTGCAGCCAACGTCACTATGCTGATGATAGGGGTGACTGTGTATCAGTTGCTGTACTCACAGCTCGACATTAATGCCTATGTCGCCATCACCTTGGTGATGCCTTGGATTAAAGCGGGAACCCAATTTATTGCGGCTTGGTCGCACTCATCAGCCATTACCATTAGCCAAGCTATTGGTTCTAATAAGATGGATGATTTGAGTAAAAACGTTGATACCAGTATCGATATTGCGGTGGTTATTTCAGTGATTTGCGCAATGCTGTTTGGTCTTATGAGCATTTTTATTGCCGATATTTACCCACATTTAGATGCAGCAACCTATCAAGCGTTAGCTGTCATTGCGCCGCTATATATCTTTTTGCCCATCGTGCGTGGTTACAACACGGTTCATGGCAATATATTACGAGCAGTGGGTAAAACTACCGCTGTATTCAAAATTAACTTTACTGGCCAATGGGTGATTTCAATCCCCTTATGTGCACTGATCATTTTAGTCTTTGATGGGTCAATTTTTTGGGCCTTTGCTATTCAGCCATTTGAAGAAGTCGTTAAAGCCCTGCCGTTTAGGCAACTCGCCAGAAAGTCGCTAAAAGAGTTCGATCATAAAAAAGCCCAAGCATTGATGTATGACTAAAACCTTTGTCTACAAAGTGCTGCTATTGTCAGTGACAAGTAGAGAATTGATACACTCAACAGGTTTAGATTTTTTCAGGCGCTATTGAGCTAGGCAGATTTATTGCCTTTACCAGCTAATCCACCATTTTATGATCTCGGCCAAATTACCAAATGCTAATACTTGCTAGTATCGCGGCAAATTTCACTGAGTAATAAATATGCAATTAGATTTAAATGGTATGACGCCACAACAGTTTCTTGAACAGTATTGGCAAAAGAAACCACTGGTGATCCGTCAAGGCTTTAAACACTTTGAAGACCTGCTTTCACCAGAAGAAATGGCAGGGCTTGCTTGCGAAGACGTGGTTGAATCGCGCCGCGTGTTTAAAGCAAACGATGAATGGCAAGCTGAGTTTGGCCCATTTGAATCCTATGAAGAGCTCGGTGAAACTGACTGGACCTTAATTGTCCAAGCCCTTAATAACTGGGTGCCAGAAGCTGAAGAACTGCTCAAATGTTTTGATTTTATCCCTCGCTGGCGCTTAGATGACGTCATGGTCAGTTATGCGACACCGGGTGGCGGAGTTGGTCCTCATATCGATCTCTATGACGTATTTATCTGCCAAGGTTCTGGCCGACGTCGTTGGAGAGTTGGCGATCTTGGGCCGCACAAAGAGTTTGCAGCTCATCCGGCATTACTGCACACCGAAGCATTCGACCCGATCATTGATGTTGAATTACTCCCTGGCGATATCTTGTATCTGCCACCAGGCTACCCTCATGATGGGGTAACCCTTGAGCCATCAATGAGCTTTTCTGTGGGTTACCGCACTGCATCGGCAAAAGATATGATCAGTTCAATGGCCGATCACATTATCGACAAAGATTTGTGCAATGAGCAAATTGCCGATCCTGACCGCGCCTTAAGCGAACACTCAGGTATTGTGAACAGCAGCGATCTTGAGCGAATTAAACAGCAACTTTTTGCCACCCTTGATGACAAGCTAGTCAGTGAATTTAGCGGTCGCTACCTGACTCAGTCTAAGTGCGAACTTGATTTACCCGAAGAGAGTTTAGGGTTTCAAAGTTTAGATGTGACTGAGCAGCTTAAGCTGCAACCTTTAGTAAAGCTTGGCGGCCTGCGCACGCTGTACTTTGAAACCAGCGTTGCTGATGGCGTGCTGTATATCAATGGCGAGCAACTGCAATTATCAGCAGATAAAGAAGCCTTAATCGCACTGCTATGTGATACCCAAGAGCTTAGTGCACAAGACCTAAGTCCATGGTTAAACGATAACGATGTGCTTGAGCAATTAACCGCTTGGGTCAATGCTGGTTACTGGTATTTTGACGACATCGACTAAATCAGATTGGCTCAGATAAGCTGCAGTTGATGACATTAAGTTAGTGATCAACTGAAGAAACAGTCTTTATCATGCAATCAACAAAAATGGTTCAGCGACATCAGTCACTGAACCATTTTTTTACTGTTAGATTTGCAATAATTTAATGCCTAGCCAAATTCAGTAACATGCTAATCGGTATTTAAGTTAATGGCGGTGGCGTTTTTACCGTACGTAATGACACGGATGTATGAAACTTGCGAATGTTAAAATCACAACGCAATGTGCTATCAATAAATTTTCATAGGCTTGTATGTCCGTAACGCAGACAATAAGCATGAAATCGTAACGGCCCGAGATTTGATAGCACTGAGTGACTTCAGGCGCTTTCATGACAGTTTGTCGAAATAATCGATAGATATCATCCCGGTCGCGATCCATTTCAATCGACACAATCAAAGTCAACTTATTGCCTGATAACTCGGGTTAATCAAACAAACATCACCAATAATGATCCCAGCCTCTCGTAAGCGTTTTATCCGCTTCAAACACGCAGGCGGCGACAGCCCCACTTCTGCAGCGAGATCGATATTCTGAATTTTATTATTCGATTGTAACTGCATCAAAATGCGCCGATCGATCCTGCTGGCTCATGGCTTACCCATAGAAGCGAGCATTGCAAAAAAGCCGGGGGTTCCCTATGGGCAACATTAGTGATCCGTATCGGTGGAAGTTTTGCCCTTGCTTGGCTATAACACCAGTTTTATCGCTATAGCGAATAGGGCCAAGAGGCTGCGGTCATTGTATGGCAACAGGAAGGTAAACAAGGTATTGGCTATCTAGCATGGTTTGTGGAGCAGCTAGAAAATCTAGCGATGACTTTTGTGGTTATCGCAGCACTCATGTTTGTGCTTAAAATATTAAAACTAACAGGTTTTGAACGCCTATTAACCATGCTTCTGAAGCCATTATTCAAATTAATCGGCATCGGCTATTTACCTCAACAATACCTGTTCATTCAATATCCTAACGCAGATAAAATCGGTAAGTTCTGTCAATTTTTTGTTAAAGATGTCCCCGTTACAGTACGAGGTTTAATCGAAGGCCATGAAGCCTCTGTGATTGCTTTTCAAGCAACCATAAAACAAACCCTCAGCACACCTGTAAAAATGTTAGTGCTGAACTTTCCTGACATTATGGTCATTCATAACCTACGTTCTGCGAAAAGAGTATTAACTGAGTTACCTTGCAAGGTTACATTTAAAGACCAACAACTTGAGGCCACCATGACTGATGTGTCGCTGTCAGACTGTCATATCAACATTATCAACGGCGGCTTAGATACATTAGCAGCATCCTCAACAATTACCGTCACAATAAATGATGACGATAATGAAGACAAAGAGGCTTGTTTAAGTGTGACTTGTAAAATTTGTAACCTAAAACCCTTTGTCAGAGGTGTTGAGTTTGGTGGGGAATTTGAAGCAGACCAAGCTTCAATCATTGAATCGATTATTCACATGGCCTTATTGTCAGAAAGATAGCTTTATAAAGGCTGACTTAACATAAATGCGCCCGCACAAAGAAAACATCTCAAGAACAACCAAGAAACAACATTACTACATGCGCGCAAATTTCGAGCAAACAAACCATTAGTCACATTAAAACAACCATTAACCTTACAGAACAACACAATAATCACTCATAATAACAACCTTCAGGCCGATATAGCTAACAATTACAATTAGGGACAACCTAAGCCACAACACGCTGTCAGTTTGCCAGGGTGTAGGAGTCAATATTCATGAGCTTTCTATCAACATTATCCATTCGCAATAAATTAATCACTGCCATGTTACTTGCGGTAATAGCATCAACCAGCATCGTGGCCTACGTCGGACAAAGCAGTGCTAAAAATGTCCTATCAACAAGGTTAGAGCAATCTGATATGCCAAACCTAGTGCAGCGTATTCGTAATGCTATTGATGGTGAAATCAACCAAATGAAGATAATGACCGAATCAATTGCGTCAAATAGCATGATAAAAATGTGGATCGATCAAGGACAAAGTGCTGAGGGTGAGCAATACCTCATCCAGTTTTTAGCACAAACTGCACGTGATAATGGCTTCAGTAAAGTCTCATTTACTGACAACAACAACCATAAACACTGGAATCAAGATGGTTTTTTACGCGAGCTAAAGCCAGATCATGATACTTGGTTTTTTAACTTCCGAGACAGTAATAAAACCGAATCCACTAGCATCTATAAAGACAGCAAGGGTTTCACTGATATCTATATCAACGCCCAACAACCTAATGGTTTTGGGGTTGCTGGAGTGTCTAAATCATTTGATGAAATGGTTGATTACCTCAACAGCTTCAAAATAGAACAATCTGGTTTTGTGTATCTCGTCGATGGTAACGGCGTCATCAAGGTGCACCCCAGCATCGATTACAAGGCTAAACAAACCATTAGTGACTTATATCCGTCAGTTAATACCCATAAGCTGATAAATAAAAGTGACTATACCTCCGTTATGGTGGATCAACAATTGATCGCATCGAGTTACATTGCCAGTTTAGACTGGTACATTGTTGCACAAGTCCCTTTAGAAGAGCTTTATGCTGGCTTAGATACGTCGCGCAATAACATTATCATCACCTTTGTCGTGATAGCCGCATTATTTACACTGATCAGTGTTTATTTAGGGAACAGCTTAGTGCGCCCGATAAATCAGCTGGCCGATACATTTAAAGAATTGGGTGAAGGCGAAGGCGACTTAACCCAACGACTTAATGAAAATGGCAACGAAGAAATGCGCCGACTAGCACAAGGCTTCAATGCTTTCATTAGTAAATTAAACAATGTTATTCAAGAGCTTGCTACCACTACTTTTGATGTTAATAGTGCATCTCAACAAGTCTATACAGATGCGCAGCACTCTAAAAAGCTCACTGATGTTCAGCGTGATGGCGCTCATCAAGTGTCGGTAGCCATTAACGAAATGGGCAGTACTATCGCAGAAATTGCCAATAATGCTTCAGTGGCCGCCCAAGCAACTACTGAAGCAACGCAAAAAGCACAACGCGCACAAACGGTAGTACAAGAGTCAAATTCAACTATTAATGACATGGCCAGCAATATGGAAGGTGTGTCGATGAGTATTGTGACTTTAGCCGAAAAAAGTAATGCCATTTCAAGCGTATTAGATGTGATCAGGGCTATTTCAGAACAAACTAACTTACTGGCCCTTAACGCAGCCATTGAGGCTGCTCGCGCAGGTGAGCAAGGTCGAGGCTTTGCGGTGGTTGCCGATGAAGTGCGTAACCTTGCTAAGCGCACTAGTGATTCTACCGATGAAATTCACCTTATGATTACTGAATTACAAAATGGCGCGAATGCTGCGGTATCATCGGTTCAAGAAGGTCGTGAGCAAGCTAAACTAGGTGTTCAAGCGTCACAAAGAACCTATCAAGCTCTTGAAGACATCGCCGAAAATGTGATGCAAATTTCAGAACTTAATATACAAATTGCCGCTGCCACAGAAGAGCAGTCTGCGGTGATCAATGAGATCAACCAGCATGTGGTAAATATTAGTGACAGCAGTGACAGCAGCGCTCAAGCCTCGAACAGTATCGAAAGCTCTAGCGAAGCATTAAAGTCAATGGCCAATGATTTAGATGGTTTGGTTAAACGCTTTAAACTTTAATCAGCAAAGATGATGGCGAGTAGTGGCAGAATGATTTAAACGCTATCACAGATAATCCTCCTAAATTTGACATTTTAAAAAGCCAAACGATTAAAAAGTTTGGCTTTTTTGTGTCAACAATATACAAGCTGTACTTAAATCAATTAAGTTAAAAACCCGCAATAGTTGCTTTTCGCTGTTTATTTACAATGCAAAAATTACCGCGCTTAGTGCGGCATTTTGAGCAGGTTTCACATAGGGCTTGAGCTCTATCACCATTTTGCCAACGCTTCACTAGATCAGGCTCTGACAATAATGGTCTTGATAGGGCAAAGTATTGAATATTGGTATTCGCGGCAATGGTTTCTATGGCATCAATGTCCGTTAGCCCGCCTACAGTAATAACTGGTATATTCACTTCACGACTTATCACATCGCCATATTGATGAAAATAACCCTGTGGCTGAATGGTATGCCCCTCAAACGACTCACCAATCATGTCATTAGCTTTACCATGAATATTGCCAGAAATGATAATGGCATCAACGCCAATGGCTGCAAGCTTTTTACAAATAACACGGGTTTCAGCAAAGGTTAAACCACCTTCAAAAAAATCACAGGCGGTTAATTTCACCAGTATCGGGTAATCATCACCCACCAGCTTTCTGGTTTCCGTATAGATTTCAACTAAAAAGCGCAGGCGGTTTTCTAGGCTGCCACCATATTGATCATCTCTTTGATTGTAATAAGGGCTTAAAAACTGATTAATTAAATAGCTGTGGGCCCCATGAATTTCAACCCCATCAAAACCTGATTGTTTTGCCCGTAAACTCGCTTTCGCAAATGCCTGCACTATGTAATCTATCTCGGCAATGGTCATGGCTTTACCTAAGGTTTTTGTGCCACGCTCGCAAACCTCACTTGGGGCAAAAATCACTCTTTCGCCCACGTTGTAAGTGGTTTTGGTGCCACCATAGGCCAGCTGCATGGCTATTTTGGCGCCATTACGGTGAACTAAATCCGTTAGCTGTTTATATTCCTCGATAAAGGAGTCGTCGTATATGCCCATCATGCCCGCATTGGGTTTTTCTTCTGCGACGATATTGGCATAACCTGTAATGATCAGGCCGACTTCACCTTGAGCAAGCTCTTTGTATATGGCGTATAACTTTTCTGTCATATGGCCATCTTCAGTTGCCATATTTTCCCAAGTCGCACTGCGGATAAAGCGGTTCTTTAACTGCATGCTGCCAATGTGGGTTTCTGTATACAAAGTGCTCAAGTTACATCCTCTAAAAAGCGTCATCGATTAAACGGCGGCATTATAAAGGGCGTTGTTCAACAATCAAACAACTACAAGTCAGAAGTTAGACCTAGCTATATAGTCCAAAAGAGGTAATTAACTAGGGCGATTGAATAAGAATATCCGCTAAGGGGGCGGCTGGTGTACTACATGAGGTTGATCTAAAGCTCTTTTTACGAAAAGCGTTATGAATGATGGCGCTTTGCCGTATTATTCAACATAGCAAACTAAATAGTCAATTAAGCCAAAGCAGCTATCTTTGCGAGCAAAACAGCTAAAAATAAGTATCGCGGTAAAGTGTTAACTATTTAAAAAGGCTAGGCAGTTAACTGCCTAGCCTCAAAACCTTTAGCTAGCATCAAAAGACAAAGTTCACCGTCAAGCTTAATAACTCAACATCGGTACTTTCACCCCAAATAATTGGTGGTGCGGCAAATTGCGCTCGGTTTATTGGATTATCCCCTAAAATGGACTGGTACTCAGCATTAAGTGAAATCGATGAAGTCACATCATAGCGAAGCCCTATAGTCACCCCTTGACTCTCTCTAAGCTCACGACTCTCGGCATAAACCACATAGGGAGTAAAATCATCGATTGCATAACCAACACTGGCGTACCAATTACTTTGCAGCTCATCATGTTCAAATTCAGCCATAAACTGCCAAGCATCTAAACTGTATTCTGCCCCCACAGTAAATACACTTAACTCATCAGCAGTAGGGGCTGGGCGTAAAGTATATTTAGACCGTAAAAATCCAGTATGGATACGATAATTAAACCCTACTAAATCGACATATATTCCGGTGGTATAGTCAGAATCAAATTGCATCAATATCGGCCCTAAATTCACCTCAGTTAAGCGGCCGAAACCATAATAAGGTGAAACGGTAAGTGATATTTCATCAGATAATTCATATTGCCAAGCCAGCGAAACACCATCGTATGAGGTGGTACCTAAAATCGAGTCGTAAATCTCACCCGGCGGCCTTGCCCACGCATAGGCTTGGCCAACAAAATAAAACTCAGAGACTAAAAACAAGGGTAAGCGCAATCGGCCAGCCCTTACTTTAAAGTCACTAAATTCATAACTTAGGTAGGCCCATTCTAACTCAGGTTCGCTCCATTTATCTTGGGTGCGCTTAACCACTTGAGCTGATGCATCAAAGCCCTCAAACACATCTAAATCAAGTTGTATTCCAAATAAAGTATCACAGTCATAACAGGTTTCATCTGTTATTTCCCGGTTAATAAATAATGGCGCTTTATTGTCTGATTTACTGATAGATGTTGAACCAAAACCACTGATGGAAAAGTTATCAGTCAGCTCTATCGCAGCTTGTGCATTGGTTGCCATGCCAAGGGTTAATAGTAAAATTATGTATTTTCGGTTTAATAACATGGCTACTCTCCTTGTGGCACTGTGATTAAGATATTAACTTCTTCAGGCACCGACTCTATCGGAGCATATGCAATACCATTAGGATTGTCGTTCAGCCATTTGAGGATCTTCTTTATATCATCACTGTCTAACTCTTCTGGTGGCGAGCCTTTGCCGGAGAAAGCCAACCCGGCCCAATAACCATTCATTTGTGAGACCGATTTACCCAGCAACATGCTATAAAACTCTTCGCGGTGCATGGAGGTTTCAGGTAGATCAACTAAGACAATTTTAAAGCTACCTCCGACTTTTTTAGACTTACCTCGATATAACATTCTCGCCTTACTTTTACTTAAAGGCGGCATGTCATCATTAAGGCTAAAAATAGCGAATTCGACCTCAGAGCTTTTGCTGGTATCAGCCTCTAAAGCCCAAGTTGATGGGGATAAAATTAATGCAGTAAGAAAGATAAGCCGCCTTGTGCACAATCTACTCAAAAAAAAATGCTTCAGGCTCAATAAAAAGGCTTTGTGGTTTAATCCATTAATCATATAAAAACCTTCATTCCTAGATAGTTTTTGTACTATGCTAAACATAGTCAGAAGTTTTACTAATCTAAACTTAGCCAAGAACCCTACGATATACAACTTTATAGCTAACTTTTTATGGCTAATTTTACTCAAGGAGCTGAGATGAATTTATTGAATCGTATTTCAATAAAAGCAAGGATGTTGGCACTAGTCTTGTTACCATTGGTTTTTGCAGGTTTTTTATCAGCGTTAGAAATCCAAAAACAAACTGATAATGTGCAAGCTTTAAACAGCCTTAACAACAAAGTGACCTTTTTAGAGTTATTTTCCCAGCTTAATCGGCAAATTACTCAAGCGCAAGACGCGCTCAGCGGCCAAGATGAGCCCTTTGTATTATCCCAATTCACATCTATTACTAAGCAACTGTCTGCGTTATTACCCACAAGCTTTAGCGCTCAACACAGTGAAGATATTCAAGCATGGTTTAACAGCACTGAAGAAGCCTTAGCTGAATCGCCAGCCCTTACCAAAGAGGATTTATTTGATTGGTCAATTTGGATGAACGAATTGCAAAACCAAGGGTTGATGACGCTAGAAAAAGATAAGCTTGATGTACCTGAAAAAATTAACCAGAACTTGACGATTTTATTTCAATTGCAATGGCTATCACTGTGGTCTGCAGAAGAAAAATGGCTAATGGATCAACTGATAACGAATCGAGGCGACGAAGATCTGCTGAGTCAATTGAATATGAGCGCTGAAAGACAACAACTGTATGTCGATCGCTTTATTAATATTAGCGCCAAGCCTGAGCAAGTAGACCTGTTATTAACTACCTTTTCAGATCAAGCATTCCAACAAAGTTATCAGCTGCGCAGCCAATTTCTGCAAGGGAATGAAATTGTTGATAATACAGATGCTAACTTGGAGGTGTTTAATCAGCGTTTGAACTTAATTCAATATGTTGTCACTACCATTTCAGAGCAATTATCCACCAATATTCACTCTGAAATAGCAAAGTCTAAGCAGCTTATTATTATGTTCTGCGTTGCATTGCTAATATCGCTCGTTACTATTGGCACCATTGGCGCAAACCTTTACCGCCGCATTCTAAAGTATCTGCATCATGTGATTAAAACCATGTCAAAAATTGAAAAAACACATGATTACTCAAATAAGATAAACGAAAGTGGTAAAGATGAATTAAGCTACTTCTCTAAAAAGCTCAATAACCTAATTCATGAACGCTTTTTAAATGATGCCAAAATCTTGCAAGCAAAATCAGATGCAGAAAGAGCTAACCAAGCCAAAAGTTCTTTTTTGGCCAATATGTCCCATGAGATTAGAACACCGTTAAATGGCATTATTGGCATGTCGGAGATAATGTCAGGCACAAGGTTAACTCCTTTGCAAAATGAGTACCTGCAAACCATAGAAACATCCTCACATACCTTATTACTATTGATTAACGATATTCTGGATCTTTCTAAAATTGAGTCGGGTAACCTGTCTATTGCTTACAACGACACCAATATTACCGAGGTCATCTATGACACCCTCACTATGGTGTTAGCTAAAGTCGTTGAAAAGCAACTCGACCTTAAAATTGAAATCCCTGAACATATGCCTCACTTAGTATCACTTGACGAACATAGAATGCGCCAAGTATTAATGAACCTTCTGTCAAATGCAGTTAAATTTACCAATAACGGCTTTATTAAAGTCGCTGTGAGCTGCGATTACGACGAAGCTAACTATGCCAATATGAAAATTAAAATATACGATAGCGGTATTGGTATTAAAGAAGAAAATCAACAACAAATCTTTTCACCTTTTATCCAAGAGGATGGCACCATCACTCGTGAATTTGGTGGTACAGGGCTTGGGCTGGCAATTTGTAAACAGCTAGTGGGGTTAATGGGCGGCGATATAAAAGTTAGCTCAGAAAAAGGTAAAGGCAGTTGTTTCAGCGTTGAACTTAAAGCCCGCATCATTACCAAAGAGCAGCCTAAAAGAGACGAGTTTAAACACCTGACTACGGCAATTATTTCCAGTAATAATGATATTATTGATGCTATTGATGCTGCCTGTAGTAAACATGAATTTAGCATAAATTACCGTTACCCATCACCGTTTGACTTGTTACAGGATAAGCAAAAGTTTGATCTGTTATTTATTGATAATGCCTCAATGAACCGAGAGGCTTTAAAAGCATTACCCGAATTACTCATGCTGCAAGATAGTTTTTCCATTGCCATTAATAGCCCTTCTGAGCAGCGAACATTAGATAACATTGACGCCTCTATCACCATACCACTGCTTGGCAGGCGCTTTAGCGATGCCATTCGTAATGGCATCGAAAGTCGTACTCTGCGCAACAAAGTCACCCCAGCTGAAAAAAAAGCCGCCAATGATGGTATTGATAAGCAAGAACAACCACGCACCATTCACGGCATGATTTTGATTGTCGAAGATAACCTCGTTAATCAAAAGGTCGCCTCAGTGCTAGTCAAGCAAGCGGGCTATAACTTCGTAATTGCTAATAATGGGCTTGAGGCGTTTGATTTTATTAGTGATGGCAAAATATTTGATGCAATCTTAATGGATTGTATGATGCCCATTATGGATGGTTTTACTGCCACCCAAAAAATCAGAGAGTGGGAGCAAATAAACCCATCTGTGCAACGGCTGCCAATCATTGCACTTACCGCCAGTGTACTGGATCAAGATATTGAGAAATGTTATGAATCAGGAATGGATGATTATTTGGCAAAACCATTTGAAAAGCATGTTCTTATCGAGAAAATAAAACAGGTCACCAAGCTTGCAGGTTAGCAGTAAGAGTATTTGCAGTAATTGAATTTAGGCTAACACCAATAAGCTGATTGTATAAATGCCTGATTGTATAAATGCCTGATTTGCTGACTGTATAAATATCTGATTATATAATTGGCTGATTACCTGATTGTATGAATGCCTGATTTGCTGATTATCTTGAGATGCAACCAAACATCGAAAAATCACTAATCGCTATCAATTACCTTCATATTAAGCGTTTCTGCTGCAATAATTTTTGTTTTTCCTTTTGTTTTTTATCTCGTGATAAATGTTTTGAACTTTTTAGGCCGACACATTTATCACGCTTAAAGCGTCGCCAGCAGGGCATTTCATTACTGGCAACGCTATATTTTGCGATTAAAATCGCAACTGAATTATAACCTGAGCTATACCTTAACCTTAGCAGCGCCAAAGCTATTTTCAAACTCTTGATCTAGACTGGCATTATCAACTTTATTGCCCTTTAAGCGCTCAACCACAAGGTAATTTACCGGAACCAAAATCAAGGTGATAAAGGTGGCAAAGATAATCCCAAAGCCCAATGATATCGCCATTGGAATTAAGAACTGCGCTTGGGTCGACTTCTCTAATAATAGCGGCATTAGGCCGATAAACGTGGTTAAACTGGTGAGCATAACCGGTCTAAAACGTTTTGCACCTGCGGTTAATACCGCCTCCGCTAATGCCATTCCATCTGCACGTTTTTTATTAATAAAGTCCACCAGCACTAAAGAGTCATTGACCACAACGCCCACTAGCGCCAACATCCCCAATATACTGAAAATGGTCAGTGGCGAGCCCATTAACCAATGACCTAGTACTGCGCCAATTAAGCCAAAGGGGATCACGCTCATCACAATTAATGGCTGAATGTAAGACTTAAACGGAATTGCGAGTAGGCTATAAATCATAAACAACACAAACACTAAGCCCCATTGCAACGACCCAAAGCTGTCTCGCTGTTCACGAGCTTCGCCTTCAAGTGAGTGCCTTACTCCAGGGTATTGCTGCACTAAACCATCAAGGTACACCTTAAGATCTGCTTGTAGCACAGTCATATTGGTATTGTCTTTATCCACGTCGGCAGTGACATTTAACACCCGATAACGATCGATGCGTTGAATACTTGATGGGCTCTTACCTGAGGTCATTTTAGCCACATGACCAAGCGGCACTTGCGCGCCCTGACTGGTGGTAATCAGGACCTTTTTAAGGTCATCTAATGACTGACGTTCATCTAGCGGCAAGCGCAGCATTACTCGCACATCATCACGGCCTCGCTGGATGCGCTGCACTTCTGAGCCAAAATAAAAGCTTCTTATTTGACTTGATACTTCCTGTCGAGTGAGCCCTAGCGCTTTACCTTGCTCGGTTAACTCAATTAGCAGCTCTTCTTTACCGTTAGATAAACTGTCGGCAATATCAAATACTGTCGGGTAAGTTTTTAAATGCTGTTTAACCTGATCGGCAATCTCACGTAAGGTATCAAGGGAGTTTGCACTGAGCTGCACATCAATAGGATCAGAGCTTCGGCCAATTTCAGCGCGGTAAGTCACTGACTCAGCCCCAGGAATTTCACCAACACTTTTACGCCATTCAGTTAATAGTTGCCTAGAGGTAATATCTGATTCACGCTTCTCTGCTGGGGTTATTTCAAAACGAACCCCACCTGCATTTGAGCTACCGCCGCGACCACCCGTTGTGGCCAAAATATTAATGATCACGCTTTCACCGGTTTCTTCATCACGATACTTTTCTTGCAGCGCCTCCGCTTTTGCAGCAATGCTAATGATATGGCCATTGGTCACTTCAAATGGGGTACCCGCTGGCATGGTCAAGTTAAGCCTGACGGTTTCACTGGGAATGCGCGGGAAGAAGGTAAACTTAGTCCACCCCGTGGCCAACAGTGCCGCTATCACTAACAACACACTGAGAAATAAGCTCAAGGTGGCGGTTTTATGCTTTAGCGCTATGCGTAAAAATGGTTGATAGAACTGAATGATTGCTCGTTCAAATCCATCAGCAAACTTTTGCTGAAAAATCTCAAACTTATTATAATTTTCCTTCTCGCTGCGCATCTTAATATATTTAAGGTGAGCGGGTAGCACAAACTTAGATTCGATTAACGAAAACAATAATACTGGGATCACCACTATCGCAATTTGACCAAATATCGCCCCGCGAGTGCCTTCGATAAACAACATAGGTAAGAAAGCGGTCACTGTGGTTAAGATGCCAAAGGTCACTGGCGCGGCCACTTCTTGGGTACCAAGAATCGCCGCTTGCTCGCCATTGGGCGCAGTCTTAAGGTGGGTGTAAATATTCTCGCCAGTAACAATGGCATCATCCACCACAATCCCCAATACCAAGATAAAACCAAACAGGCTGATGACGTTTAACGACACATCAAAAAATGGCATCACAATGAATGCGCCCATAAACGAAACTGGAATACCAATAAACACCCATATGGCAATTGATGGACGTAAAAACAATGTCAGTAATAGCAACACAAGTATGCCGCCCTGCAGCGCACTGCCTGTTAGGGTAGCAATACGGTTTTTAACGATTTCAGAATCGTCATCCCAATAGCTAAGGCCATAGCCTTCAGGCAAGGTTGCCTGACGAGAATCAATGTAGTCTTTAACCTTATCAGCCACATCAATCGCGCTTTGCTGACCAATACGATACACATCGATAAATGCCGCTTGTTGACCATTAAAGCGAGTTCTTACAGGGGTTTCTTCAAAGCCATCAACCACATTTGCAATATCGCCTAAACGAATAATGGTGCCGTCAGCGGCAGATTTAATGGCAATATTGGCAAACTCATCTTTGTAATAAGCTTGGCCTTTAGAGCGCAGTAAAATGTCGCCACCCTGAGTTTTTAAATTACCCGCAGAGATATCAGTACTAGAGGCATTAATCGCCCGTGATACTTCACTCAGAGTTAAGTTGTACTGGCGTAATTTGTTTTGCGATAAGGCTAATGACACTTCATAGTTACGCACCCCGCTTAAATCTAGTTGGGTGACACCCTCTAGGCGCAACAATTCATCGCGCACCACTTCAGCAAACTCGATGGTTTCTTTTTCGCTATATTTGCCGGTTACCGTTACTGCGATGACTTCACGCTTACGCTGGGCAAGGGCAATGACAGGTTTTTCGGCATCAACCGGAAAGGTGTTAATGGCATCGACGCGGCTTTTAATGTCCGCTAGCATTTCTCGGGGGTCGTAACCACTGTCAACTTCAATGGTGACCTGCGATGATGCCTCTGAAGAGCTAGAAGTGATTTTTTCTATACCTTCAAGGTCTTGCACCGCCTCTTCAATACGAATTGTTACCCCCTTTTCAACATCTTCAGGGGTCGCGCCACGAAGCGATACTCGAACAGAGATCCTTTCAGACTCAACTGTCGGAAACACTTCAAGTGGGATCTGCGTTGACAGTGAACCTAAACCTAATACCAGCAGCAACAACATTAATAAATTGGCCGCTACGTGATTTTTAGCAAACCAAGCAATCATGGCTGTGACTCCTCTTTACTAGCAGGTTTGGTTTTACGCTCGCCATCAGGCTTACTGCGAGACTTGCCATCGGCTCTGCCCTCACCTCTTGGGCCTCGCTGTGGTTTAACTTTATTCGTTGCGCCAACAACAGTGACAGGGGTGCCTGAACTCACTTGTCCAAGGGAGGTAATAACCAGTTCATCGCCACTTTTCAAACCTGTTCTAACTACCGAATCTTGGCTGTTTTGCCATCTAATGGTCACTTCTCTGCGTAATAACTTGCCATCATTAACCACATACACATAGCTACCTTGATAGATTGCTTTAGTCGGGATTACGATCGCTTGGCTCAGCTTTTTACCGGCAATATTGGCTGTCAGGTATTGACCAATTTTCAGTGGCATTTGCTGATTAGCTTGATAATCAAATGGATCATCAATTTGCGCCACCACATACAACTGCTGCGAGTTACTATCGATTGCACCTTCGGTGCGAATCAACTGCCCTTCCCATTTTTGCAGGCCTATTAAGTCAGACTCAAAACTCACTTTAGCCACCACAGACTTACCTTGCTCAGGTAGTTCTACCAGTGCTAAATCACTGTTATTGATTGGTAAACGTATTTCCACATAATCGGTGGCGTAAATCGTTGCCAGCTGACTATTGGTCGAAACCACCCGGCCTACATCAACATGTTTTTCTAAAATTCGCCCAGAAAAGGGGGCAACAACTTGGGTACGTTCCAAGGCCAAGTTGGCTTGTTCAAGTTTCGCTTGGTTAGATAGCATTGCCGCTCGCGCTGCAGCTAATTGCGGCTCACGCAACACCAGCGATGTCGGCTCGCGGCCATTACTCAGGCGCTGCCAATCTGCTAAGGCTTGATTAGTACGTGCTTGTTCTTCTAATAATTGTTGCCTAGCCAACATTAACCCAGCTTCAGCAATTTTAACTTCAGCTTGATAATCTCTATCATCAAGCTCAACTAACACTTCGCCAGTTTCAAAAAAACCACCTTCACGAAAGTTGGGGCTAATAGATAGAATTTGACCTGAAGCCTGCGTCACTAACGAGCTTTGGGTGCGCGGTTTTACCACCCCAAAACTGCTCACCTGAATTTGATAATCTTGTGGCTTAAGCACCTGAGTTTCAACCGACATGGCAGCTACAGCCATCGGTTTGCCACGCTTAGTGGTAGGTGGGTTTGAGGTAATCACCATAATAGTGGCAACCGCAACCGCAACAATGCTTACTGGGATCAGGTATTTCTTATTCATCATATTTTTCTTCTTCTGTCACACTGGCATCTAAATCGCCACCTAAAGCAAGGTGTAATCCGATACGGTTGGCAATGATTTGGTTTTTTAAGCTGATAACCGAACTTTGGGCCACAAAGGCACGATTTTGGGCATCCAGTACTGTGGTATAGCTGACAAGGCCGATTTGGTATTGCTCAAATGATAGGGTTTCAGCTTGGAGGGCATTGTCTTGCGCTTGTAAAGTTGAGCGATATTGCTGCTGCAAACTGGCATCAAGATCAAGGTTGTTTTCAACTAGCTCAAAGGCACTAAACAAAGTATTTAAATACTGCTGCTCTTGCTGCTTTAATTTCAGCTTTTGCTGCTCGGTTTGTGACTTTAAGCGACCGGCGTTAAAAATCGGTGCGGTAATACCGGCAAATACTGACCATGAACTGTAATCACCACTTAATAAGTTAGCAATATCATTACTGGCGGTGCCAATATCAGCCCCTAAACGTAAGGCTGGATAACGCTGCTTTTGAGTAAAGGCCACGACGGCATCTTGAGCGAGCAACTGATACCAAGCGGCTTGCAGTTGTGGTTTACGTTTAACGAGCTCGCTGGGGACGCCAATTTTAATCCCTTGTGGCAATAGCGGCAGTGTTTCATCTATCAGTAATTTACCTGCTGGATAGCCGCCTAATAAGCGCTCTAAGGTTCTAATATCTTTATTGCGCTGACTGCGCTGTGCCAACAGGTTTGAGTTTTCACTGTGAAACTCATTTTGAGTTAAATACACATCCAGCGCGGTGTTTAACCCTTGCAGGTAACCCGACTCAATGATGTCAAAATTAAGTTTGGCATTTTCGGTGCGACGCTCAAATAGCTTAACGAGCTCTGTTGAGGTCACTACCTTGTAGTAGGCAATCACCACATCAGCAACCAGTGCATCCCTTGCTTGCTGATAATTGGCCTCAGCAGTGAGTAAATTCAGTTTTGAGGCTTTAGCGCTATCGGATAACTTGCCCCAAATATCTAGCTCATAGCTAACATCAAGACTAAGACTATTGGAGCTAGACGTTGCATCACTATTTCCCCCTCTAGCACTATTAGCCGATAAGCTTAACTCTGGCCAAAAGCTGGCATCACTGACATTAAGCTGCTGCTTGTTAACCTCGACTTCAAGAGCTAACTGAATTAACTGCTGGTTGGTGTTCAGGCCAATACTGATAAGTTCTAATAACTGATCGGTAGCGATTGGTGTTACCCAACTTTGATTGTCTTTTAATGATTTGGCGTCGGTATGCCACGACGCAGGCAGCTCAGGTTTAACCAAAGACTCGTCAAGATAGGATGAACTGCTGCAGGCAGATAAAATGAATAGCGAAGTTGCAACCGCCACTAGCGTATAGCGTGTTTTCATTAACTGGAAATCCATTTTCGTTTATTATTATTTAATATGATTTAATATTATTTAGATGTTACGTGATTGATTTTAATTAGATCACTTTATAAAGAAAACTGCCAAAGGGTAACTTTGCATAGCTTTACATAGGTTATGTGAATAAAAGCAATGTATTGCAGCTAGGGACAAGTTTGTCGGCGGCTGTATCAGGCATTAAAGCAGAGGTTTCACCCAAAGTGGGCAATGATGCAGGCTTATTAAATGTAACAAGCCTGCCGGTTTTTATTAAAAATTGTAATCAAGTTTTACCCAAGCGGTTCGACCCGGCTCATTAACTTGAAATAGTGGTGAACTACCAGGAATGTCATTACCCGCTCCAGAGCGACTAACATGTTCGGCATAGGTAATATCAAATAAGTTCTCAATACCAAAACTCACTAAAATATCATCATGCTTCCAAGAGCCATTGATGGCCAATGTGCCAAAACCACTGCTTTCAGCCAGATCTTGTCCTGAGATATTACCTTGACCAATTGCGACTCTATCTTGCGCCGCAACCATCCGCCAAAATAACCCAGCGGTCCAATTTTCAGCTTCATAATTCACTGAAATACGACCCTCTAAAGGGGATATTTGCCCTAGTGGTGTATTGTCAGTGTCATTCTCACCATGGCTATAACTGACGGTGGTTTGCGCCGACCATTGATCAGTAAATGGATATAGCAGGCCTAATTCGCCGCCCCAAATCGTTGCATCAATATTGTAAGCTGCGGTCTTGGCAGTATTAGCATCAATTAAGATGTAGTCTGCCACTTTGCCGTAATAAAACGCCGTGGATATTTCAATATCGTCTTGATAAATCCAGCCAACATCAAGCTGGGTGGTTTTTTCAGCATCTAAATCAAATGCCTTAAGTGACAAATCATTATTGTCTGCCTTCATGAACTCCCAATAGTCAGGAATACGTTGGGCATGGCCGCCGCCAATATAATATTGGCTTTTATCAGTCTCAAACTCGTAGCGAACAAAGCCACTGAATAAGTCATCATCACGGCTGCCTTGCTGGGCCACATATAAACTGGTTTGCCATTGATCCATTCTTAGCCCCGTCAAGATTTTACCTTGGTTAAGCTGATAACTTGATTCAACAAATAAGCC
This sequence comes from Shewanella sp. 6_MG-2023, assembly GCF_030547195.1. NCBI lineage: Bacteria > Pseudomonadati > Pseudomonadota > Gammaproteobacteria > Alteromonadales > Shewanellaceae > Shewanella > Shewanella sp. 6_MG-2023. The sequence goes on from NZ_JAUOQU010000036.1 coordinate 31,399, forward strand.
GGTATTGATATAAGCCATGTCCTGCATAAAGGGTTTTGCTAATAAATCATCTAGGCCATTATCTTCTGCTTGATTGATGCTGCGTCCTTTGTGCTTACTGTCCATATAGTCAAGCCCGACAATGGTTTCCCATTTTTCATTGGCTGAAATATCAAACCATAAATGACCACCTGCGGTTTTTCGTCTGACATTAGTGCCTGCATTTACGCCGCGGTCAAACTGATCCATAACGTGATCGTTTTCATTACTATATAACTGAAAATCAATATTATTCAGCCAGTAAAAATCAACATCCTTTTGCAGCAGAAAGGTGACATTTTCATTATCGATCACACGAGCTTTATTGGTTCTGTCAGCGTACTCAGCCTCACCGCTTGAGCTGCCATAAGCAAGCTCAACCACGGTTGATTCGTCGGGGGTCCAACCTAAAGCAAAATTGTAATTATTACGGTCATAAAGGGATTGAATGGTGGTACCATCACCGTCTTGATAATGATCGCTTTTAGACTTATTAGCATCAAAATCAATGTAATGGGTTTCAGTACCTGCTTTTATTTCGACTAAGTAATCTTCACGGCCAAAACTGCCACCGGTTACGCTGGCGCGACCTTCAAGGCTTTTCTCACTAAAGCTATGGCGATCTTTTTCAAATAATACCGTCCCTGCGGAACCTACTGGGCCATATTTTACTGTTTGTGGGCCTTTAATCACTGTAATGGCATCATAGGCTTCTGGATAAATATAAGCTGTTGGCGGATCCATACGTCCGCCACAGGTGCCATAAACATGCTGGCCATCATCAACAATACTGATGCGTGAACCGCCCATGCCTCTTAAAGAAGGGTCGCCACCTGCGCCGCCTTTTCTGGCGATACTAAAACCGGGGATGGTTTTTAAGTAACCTGCACCGTCATAAGCGGGCAGCGGTAATCTGGGCTTTTTGGGATCGGTGACAACTTTGGCAGGATCGCGCATTAACTCCCCAGTCACCACAAGGTAGTCATCACAGCTTTTATTATCGCAGTGCTGCTTGTGTTTTTTTTCTTGGGTGGTTTCAACAGCCTGAGTGTCTGTGGGATTAGCCTCAGTGGCTTGAACGAAGGAAGTGGGTAAAAAACCTAAAGCGACAGCGATAGAAATCATCAATTTAGAGCGGTACATAAACAGTCCTATGACAAACCTATAATATTTGTGCGGACATTTATAAATTAACCAGAACAGGTTTCAACTTAAAACCAACAAACTGCGACACTATGTCACAGGCTAATTTAAGGGAGATCAAAAATACTAAACTCTTATAAATAAAAAACTTTTTATTCAAGTAGATAAGTAGGGGTAGCAGCCCATTTGAAATAACATCGCTGCCAAATAATAAACTGAATAAATGGATTTTTGAGCCATGGCGCTTAACCATAATAAGGGTTTTACCTTAATTGAGCTCGTAGTCGTTATCATTATTCTTGCCATTCTAGCGGTTACTGCCGCACCTAAATTCATCAATTTATCAACCGATGCCAGAATTGCGGCATTAAACGGCGCAGCGATAACTCAATAAAGTCACCTCCTCAGCCAAGTACATTAACCACAACTAATAGGGAAAATGTGACTCTGCTTGCTCTATATTCAAACCCACAGACAGATAAAATCATCTGAGTTAAAACTTATCGCCGACTAATTTAAGTGGTTATTAATTATTTCAAAAAATACCCTTTTTCGGGCTTAACAAGGGTCAAAATTTAAGACACAATGGAGATAACATCCATCTAGACGGCTAAACATGAAAAAATCATTAAAACAGCGTTCATCCGATCATCACCGTGGGATCTATTTTATTGGTACAACCCCACCAAAAATCGATACTGATTTTGAATCGGTCAGTATTATCGCTGATAAATTGTTAGCTCGCCTTGATGAGATAAACTTTGATGGTTTGATCATCTACGATATTCAGGATGAAACCAGCCGCATTGATACCCCAAGGCCTTTTCCCTTTAAAGCCACTCATGACTCTGGTACTTACGCTCAGCTAATCAATCAAAAGTCAGGCAAGCCAGTTATTGCTTATAAGAGCGTTGCCGGTCTTGATGAACAGGGCTTTAGTGAGTGGTTGTCCCGCGCTTGGTATCAAAATAATGTCAGAGACTTGGTATTAGTGGGATCGCCATCGACTCAGGTTGCAAGTTCATTACCATTAAATGACGCTTACCGCGTATTAGCGGCGCACTCTCAAGCGTTCTACCTTGGTGGCGTGGCCATTGCAGAGCGCCATTTAAGTAAAAAAAATGAACATATTCGCCTGTTAGGTAAATCAAACCAAGGCTGTGAATACTACATCACTCAGGCGGTGTATAACGCCCAAGCAACCATTGATATGTTAACCAGCTACGCCAAAGAATGTGCGTTAAACAATATCAAGCCTAATCGCATCATCCTGACATTTTCACCTTGCGGCAGTGCTAAAACTCTGGAATTTATCAACTGGTTAGGTGTGTCGGTACCCGAAGCTACCAGCCAGCGTATTTTGTCGGCAGAAGATCCTCTGTATGAGTCAATTAAGATTAACCACAGTAACCTGCTGCAAATTTTAGCCGCGGTTATTCCGCTTAATATCCCATTAGGGCTGAATATTGAAAGTTTAACTAACCGTAAAACTGAGATTGATGCCTCGATTTTGATGTACAAACTGCTAAAGGGCACCATGGATCAAGCCTTAGCCCAAAATCAAATTGATCAATTTGTGCTAAATAAATAGTCCTCAGCGATAAAATCTTGCCCTATGGTGTTAATAGCCGCCATAAGGCAAGCTTTCAGCGTCAAGCGCCAGTAACAAATGGCTTAGCCATAAGCGCTTATATTGACTCTAAAAAATCACATAAACCACAATTAAATATTGAAAAAAACCAATAATATCAGTTATTGTTGAATTAAATATGGGGGGATAACTGTAAATTAGCAGTAATGGTTAAAGGTCAAGTGTTAGCCTATAAGTCAGCAAGGTGCTTGCTAAGTCGAAGCATTAACCAACAGCGCTAAAGGCCCTCAGTTATCTCATCAACGCATTTCAAACAAAGGCACAGTCATCACTTAAACTTGCCTAATTTTTTACTACTTTTGCTTCAATGATAACCAGCAATGAGCTTTATTATGACTATAATAGCATTAGGTTTTGTCGACTTTTAACCTCGCGCATAAGTTCAATTTGTATCTGTTCAATTGAGGACTAACTATGGATAGCCAAAAACTCAATACACTACTTGCCACAGTGACTGACAATGCCATTAATGCATATTGTCAATTCGGTGAAGAAATGCTGGTAGAAATTAATCGCTGGATTTCAAAGCCCGAGCAAAGTCGTTTTTTAAATGGCAATTCGCTGGACTTATTAATCAATAATCACCGCAACCACCTTGGGTTTATCTCCCAGGTTATTGAATCCCGTGATGGAACCGCTTTAGTGAAAGCACTTCCCTGGGTCTATCAGGCTTATCATTCTCAAGGGGTGCCATTTCTCTACTTTAAAGAAGAACTAGAAAAATGGCAGCAATTGATTTTAAAGACAATTCCACCAATTGAGGCTGCACAATTAGTGCAAATATACGATTGGATGCTTAGGGCCCATGATGAGTGCTGTAGCCTAATAAAAGGCAACCGAGAAGAAGAGTTTATTGCAATGGATAACCCCTTTCTCCACTATATTATTACAGGTGATCACCGTAACGCCTACAGCTATGCATTCAGTAAAGTCACTACATGGGAAGACTTTGAGCGTTTTTTTAATAATGAGGCTCAGCCCGCTCTCTATCAAATAGGTTTGCTTTGGCAAAATGGTGACGTATCAGTATCCACCGAACATTTAGCCACAGCCATTACCAATCGTGTGCTCACTGGGCTGCTAATGCACCTAGACCTTCCAGAAATAACTAAACCAAAGATATTGGTAACTTGCGCGGCATCTGAACAACACCAAATTGGCTCATGGATGGTTGCCACAGCGTTAGAAGCAAATGAATGGGATACAACCTATCTTGGTGCCGACGCACCTAAAGATGCCATTCTTGATTATATTACAAATGAGTCACCTAAAGCCGTAATCATCAGCGTTACCATGCCTTACAATATCAAAAGGGCTCGAGAGATCCTCCAAGAAATCGACGCCTTATACCCACATATTAAAACCATTGTAGGCGGTCAAGCGCTGTCTTTTTTCCATGAACCGCAAGAAGTGCTTAAAGCCGATTTCATCACCAGCGATTACAAAGAAGCGATTCAAAAGCTCAACACCTGGTTAGCTTAATGAATATCCCCAGTGAACTTGCAATAGATATCGCAGAAAATTCGCACGTATTGGCTATCGCTGAGTTTGCTTACGATGGCACATTAATCAGTTACAACCGGGGCTTTCGCATACTGTTTGCTATTTTTCTATCTGAAACAAACAATTGGCATGAATTTTTTGTCGGTGCCCCTCGAGTGACACAAATAATAGACCTTGACTCAGATCCGCAACTACTTAAAACCACAAAAGGTGAAGGGCTTTTATGTTCGTTTCGTAAAATGGAGTCCTCGTTCTATTGTATTGCTGAAATGTTGGAGCTAAAAGATGAAAAGCTAATTGAAGAAATAAGCAGTCTTAGTAATCTAATGGCGCAACTCAATTTTCAGCTTCGTCGCGAAAAACGGCAACTTATTAAAGCCCAAAAAGACATAGAAAGAATTGCACGTGAAGACCCACTGACATCCTTGCTAAACCGACGAGCATTTTTTGACATCATTAATCCCAAGTTGTCGTTAGCCAAACGACAAAACATGGAGGTAACCCTGTTCTTTATTGATTTAGATTTTTTCAAATCGGTTAATGATAATTGGGGGCATAATATCGGAGATATACTACTTGTGGCGATAGCAAATATGCTTAAAAAGACCCTTAGACTTGAAGATATTATTTCTCGCTTTGGAGGAGAAGAGTTTGTCGTTGTCCTTACAGGGCAATCGTTAACCGATTCGTTCATATTGGCTAACCGTATCCTAGAAAATTGCAGAGCGCTCAAAATTGCATCAATGGACAGAGTAAATACCCTTTCAATCGGCATTGCCCAGTGGGATAAAAACGAAGATATTAACAAACTTATTAAACGAGCAGATGATGCATGTTACATGGCGAAAAACAGTGGCAGAAATAAATACATTGCCTTAAGCCCTGAAACGGCAACAAGCCATTAATCATGGCTGCCCATGTTATTTTCAGAGACAGACCCAAGTGATTTAGTTCGGGAAATTAAAATATAAAAAAAGCCTGAAGCTATACTTCAGGCTTTTTGGTGTAAACGATAGCCAGTTTAACACTTGCTATCGTTTGTAAAACGAGTCGTTAAAACTGGTTCATTGTGTTGTCTTTACCTGACGCTTTAAGCGCTTGGTCACCAGAGAAGTACTCTTTATGTGCATCACCCATATCAGAACCTGCCATGTTTTGGTGTTTAACACAGGCAATACCTTGACGGATTTCCTTACGTTGAACATTAGCAACATAACCCAACATGCCTTGGTCACCGAAGTACTCTTTAGCCAAGTTATCAGTTGATAGTGCTGCGGTATGATAAGTTGGTAGCGTGATAAGGTGATGGAAAATACCCGCTTCACGTGCAGCATCAGCTTGGAAAGTACGAATTTTTTCATCAGCTTGAATAGCAAGCTCAGTTGTATCGTAATCAACACTCATCAATTGATCACGGTTGTAAGCTGAAACATCTTGTCCTGCTGCTTGCATTGAATCAAATACTTGCTGACGGAAGTTAAGTGTCCAGTTAAACGATGGTGAGTTGTTATACACAAGCTTTGCGTTTGGTATTACTTTACGGATTTCGTTAACCATGCCGCCGATTTGAGATACATGAGGCTTTTCAGTTTCAATCCACAGTAAGTCAGCACCATTTTGCAGTGAAGTAATACAATCAAGTACACAACGCTCTTCACCCGTACCCGCACGGAACTTAAATAAGCCATTGGGTAGACGAGCAGGTTTTACCAACTTTCCACCTTGTTGGAATACCACATCGCCATTTTTAAGTGTTGCTGCATCAACCGCTTCCACTTCAAGGAAACTATTGTATTTATCACCTAAGTCACCAGCTTCATTGGTTACGGCAATTTTTTGTGTTAGACCAGCACCTAGTGAATCGGTACGGGCAACAATCACACCGTCATCAATACCCAATTCTAAAAAGGCATAACGAACCGCATTAATTTTCGCTAGAAATTCAACATGGGGCACGGTCACTTTACCGTCTTGGTGGCCACACTGTTTAACATCAGACACTTGGTTTTCTAATTGAATACAACAAGCACCGGCTTCAATCATCTGCTTTGCCATCAAGTAAGTGGCTTCTTCGTTACCAAAACCTGCGTCAATATCAGCAATAATCGGTACAACATGGGTTTCGAAGTTATTAATTTTGTCTTGAATCGCCGCTTTTTCTGACTCGCTGGCATTATCTAATTGGCTGAACAGGCCACCCAATTCACGTGCGTCAGCTTGACGCAGAAAAGTGTACAGCTCTTTAATTAACGCAGCGACAGAGGTCTTTTCATGCATAGATTGGTCAGGTAATGGGCCAAACTCACTGCGCAGTGCTGCAACCATCCAACCTGAAAGGTATAAGTAACGACGTTTGGTGGTTAAAAGATGCTTTTTAATAGAGATCATTTTTTGTTGGCCAATAAAACCATGCCAGCAACCTAGAGACTGAGTGTACTGCGATGAATCTTTATCGTAGTTATCCATGTCTTCACGCATAATCTTAGCAGTGTACTTTGCGATGTCTAACCCAGTTTGGAAACGGTTCTGTAGACGCATACGAGCGACTGATTCTGGGTTGATGGCATTCCATGCACTACCTTCTGAATTAATCAAGGTAGCAGCTTCATCGATATTACTTCTGTAGTTAGTCATGTGTATATTCCTTTAACAAATTGATTAGCGGCAAATGATTACGTTGAAAATAATAGTTAGATTTGGTTAAATAAGTCTAATTTATACTTACTATTTTCGGTATTCATCTTATGAATGTATCTCGTATCGACTTGAACCTCCTTGTTTATTTAGATGTTTTGCTACGTGAAAGAAATGTAACTAAAGCAGCTGACCAACTTGGTATTAGCCAGCCTGCAATGAGTAACGGCCTAAAACGCTTAAGAACCTTGTTTGATGATCCCTTACTTATTCGCACCAGTCAGGGCATGACGCCGACAGAACGTGCTAAAGAGTTGCAACCCATAATCAGTACCTTGATTATCGGGCTAGAAAAAGCCGTACAGCCTCGCGCCAAATTTGACCCACAAGAAAGTGACAAAGTCTTTCGAGTAATGGCTAGTGATTATGCTGAAGCGACCTTACTACCTCCGCTAATTGCAAAACTTCGGACTCAAGCACCCAACATTATTTTAGACATCATGACCCCAAGTGATGTCAGTTTCCCTGATGTAGAACAAGGAAGAGTCGATATGGTGATCAATCGATTCGACACTATTCCGCAATCATTTCACCAGAAAGTTTTGTGGAATGACGACTTCAGCTGCTTGATTAGTAAGACGAATCCAGTTTTACACAAGTTTTCTTTAGACAGTTATTTGCAAGCCAAACACGTGTGGGTGAGTAAAACCGGAATGGGCGTTGGTGTAGGGATGGATCCTGCTGATGTTCAGCGCTTAGGTTGGGTGGATGAAGCATTAACTCGAATTGGCGTAAAACGGCAAATCACGGTTTTTACTCGCCATTACCAAGCCGCGTGTTTGTTGGCTGAGCAACAGGATTTGATCGCAACCATACCAAGTAAGATGGCTCGTCATCACAACAATAATGATCGGGTGAGTATTGTTCCGCCGCCATTTATTATTCCACCCATTGCATTAACTATGGCTTGGAGCCCCTTGCTTCAACATAATCCAGCACATCAATGGATGCGCCAATTAATCACTAAAACGGCAGATGAAATAAATAGAGGCGACGTTTAATCTTGTTGTTATTTTGATTTTTAATTACTGATACGTTGCAAATTAACCAAAAAAGGGCGATTTACCATAGATTTGATGAATATTGGTGATAACAAGTATAAATTGGATAAATAAGCTTAATTTGATATAGAGTAAAGTCTTGCTGCGAATTAACGATTAATAATAGATTTGAGTGGTTTTTAAGTTCAGCGCACAGGAATTAAAGGTAGGGATAAACATGACAGCACGTATTCAAGTAGGTGGATTACAAGTAGCACAAGCATTGTGGCAACTGGTCGATAGTGACATTTGTCCAGGTACAGGCATTGATTCAGCAACTTTCTGGGCAAAATTTGAGGACATCATTACCGAATTTGCTCCCATTAATGTGGCCTTGTTAGAAAAAAGGCAGCAATTGCAGCAACAAATTGATCAATGGCATACAAAGCACCCAGCTAAAGACGTTAACCCAGACCAATACAAAGCTTTTCTATCCGAAATCGGCTACCTAGTGCCTGAGGGTGACGATTTTCAAATTAGCACTGAAAATGTCGATCATGAAATTGCAGCGCAAGCTGGGCCACAATTAGTTGTGCCAGTAAAAAATGCACGTTTTGCCCTTAACGCCGCCAATGCACGTTGGGGCAGTTTATATGATGCGCTATATGGTACTGATGCCATATCACAACAAGACGGCGCCGAGCTGACCAAACAGTACAACCCCATAAGGGGCAATAAAGTTATCGCATTTGCAAAACATCACTTAGATACCGCAGCCCCATTAGTGCAAGGCAGCCATGCTGATGTAACGCGGTATTATATTGATGCAGGCCAACTACGTATGCAGTTAACTGATGGCACAATCACAAGCTTAACCCAAGCACAAAAGTGTGTCGGTTACCAAGGTAGTGCAGATGCGCCCAGTGCGATTTTGCTGGTTAATAATGGTTTGCATATTGAGATCCAAATTGATCCAGACAGTGTTATTGGCAGCAGCGATAGTGCTGGCGTAAAAGACTTGTTAGTTGAAGCCGCTGTTACCACCATTATGGATTGCGAAGACTCTGTTGCTGCGGTTGATGCTGAAGACAAAGTTGAAGTTTATCGCAATTGGTTAGGTTTGATGCAAGGTAACTTAGCTGCCTCACTGACTAAAAATGGTAAACAAATCCTTAGAGAGCTTAATGATGATAGGGTTTATACCGCTGCTAATGTTAATGCTAGTACAGACGCTAACACCGTAACGTTACCCGGCAGAAGCTTACTCTTTGTGCGTAATGTTGGCCACTTGATGACGATTGATGCCGTACTAGATAAACATGGCAATGAAGTACCAGAAGGAATATTGGATGGCATGATCACTGTGCTTGCCGCTATGCATGACCTTAAAGGTAACAATAATGGTCGCAGTAATAGCCGCAAAGGATCAGTGAATATTGTCAAACCTAAAATGCACGGTCCAGAAGAAGTGCAATTTACTTGTGACCTCTTTACCAAGATAGAAGATGCACTCAACCTCCCCCGTAATACCATTAAAGTCGGCATTATGGATGAAGAGCGCAGAACTACACTCAACTTAAAAGAGTGTATCAGGGTCGCGCAACAGCGCGTTGTCTTTATTAATACCGGCTTTCTTGACCGTACCGGTGACGAACTCCATACCTCAATGTTAGCGGGCGCCTTTGTCCCCAAATCTGTGATGAAGCAGCAAAAATGGATTAAGGCTTATGAAGACTGGAATGTCGATATTGGACTTGAATGTGGCTTACAAGGTCGCTCTCAGATAGGTAAGGGTATGTGGCCGATGCCAGATGAAATGGCTGCTATGCTAGAACAAAAAGTGGCTCACCCAAAAGCGGGGGCAAACACGGCTTGGGTACCATCGCCCAATGGTGCCGTACTGCATTCTATCCATTATCATCAAATAAATGTGGCGGAAGTTCAGCAACAACTTAAGCATCGTAAGCGTGCTAGCATCGATGACTTGTTGACGATTCCATTGCTTGATGACACGACAACATTAACCCAGCAACAAATTACCTTTGAGCTAGAAAATAATGCTCAGGGTATACTGGGCTATGTGGTGCGCTGGATTGACCAAGGCGTCGGTTGCTCGAAAGTACCTGATATTAATAATGTAGGTTTAATGGAAGACAGAGCGACTTTGCGGATCTCGTCGCAATACTTAGCTAATTGGCTTGAACATGGCTTATGCAGTGCAGAAGAAGTGATGGCGGCACTGAAAAAAATGGCTGCAGTGGTAGATGCTCAAAATGCAGGCGATCCACTGTACATTAATATGGCCCCTAATTTTGACGGCATAGCCTTTAAAGCGGCTTGCGACCTTATATTTAAAGGTAAATCGCAACCTTCTGGTTATACAGAGCCTTTGCTACATGCATACAGGATCCAAGCTAAGGCAGGTTAATCTTTAGCGTTAATACTGGCTCTGTGTTTATGTAGTCACTCAATCAATAAGCCCTGTTCTTGCAAAGATTAGGGCTTTTTTGAATGTTCAAGTTGGGGGATGAGATTAAGCCTACGTTCACCATAACGGCACCCACTTAGTGAAAGCCTAGGGCAGTGTCAGATATTCAGCCACTTGGAGTAGGTGGCCATGTTAATTATTTAAACTCGCGATAACTGACACCAAAAAGCCTGAAGCAAACCTTCAGGCTTTTTTGTATTTAGATTTGCTGAACAAAAAGAAGTGGAACTTTACGTTTATTCCGACGGAACCACTTATTTAGGTTTATATTCAAACCTTATGGCCTTCTGTCCATTATGACGATCACATAAGGTAGCTTGTAAATAACCATTGCATTTAGTTTTATATACAGTAACCACTTAACAACTCCCGCTCAGGGTCACCACAAAAATAACCTGGATCTATAAGCTGATCCAGGAACAATTGGGGCCATGTTATTTATAAAAATGGAAACCTAACCCTAGTATTGACTCTTGGAGTGGGCGGCAATGTTATTATTGATTCTATCAGTAAAACAAATATCGATATGAATTTAGAATTGTGACAATGAAGGGGAAAGTTAACTTAGATTATAACCACCTACTGAAGTAGGTGGTTTAGGGGCTGAAAACAAAAATTACTTTCCCAGTTGTTCATCAGACAAGTTAGCGAGCCTTGATGGTTCGCTTTACTTAAAAGATGAGTGAGCTTTCGGGTTTGTAAATTATAGAGACTATAGCTCAACCATATACATAGCATTTTTTGTCGCGAAGCTAAGGCGCGGTTTTGAGCCATCTTTAGAAGGCATGTATTCAATTGAATTTGTTGTTATTGCACCTAACAACCTTGGTGTTTGCCAAATGATATCTCCTGAATTAACAGAGCGCATTGATAACGTACAATTGGGGTTATTACTTAAACCTGTTTCTCCGCTATCACAACTACTTATTAGTAAATTATCTGAATCCTGAGGTTGTAAGATATTAGTCACCTCACCATCTATGAAAAAGGAATTGATTTGAGTTAGCGAGTTATCAAGTATTAACAGTTCGGTACTATTACCATATGGTGAGCCATGGGAAGATAAACAAGCTATATTAGTCGCTTGATTAATCAGCACTATTTTACTACATAAAAGTGATGCTGTACTTGCCGGTACGAATGCTCCATCTATAAACTTGAATTGTTCTGTTGAATTGAAGAGGTGGTAGTTCGAATCACGTTTTTCTATTGCCACAACTGCAATCAAGGTTCCTTCTTTATTTCTAGAAAAGTCAGCATCTAAAATGGTGGACACTTCTGTAGGTTTATAATCCCAGAGTACAGTTTGATTTACTAAGTCTTCTACATAGAGTTGTTCACTGTTAACAACAATTAAATCATTATAACCATCGTTGTTAATATCAGCATGTTCCATTTCTACTGAGCTTACATATCTTTCAGAGTTTTGGCTAAACGACTTCTCCCAGAGTAAAACTTCGGATGCTAGCTCTTGTGCAAACAGAGTAAAACCTTCTTCATATTTAGTATTAATTATCACTTCATTAACACCGTCTAAATTGGCATCAAAAATGTCAATTGCATGGATGGAACCATTTATTCCGTTCTCTAACTTGTAAAGGTTATTTTTTTCTTTTTGACCATTTTCAGAAACACTGTATAGGTTCCAATTGTGTTGAGGAGAATAAAACAGTGCTTTAAAGCTTCCACCTTCTACGATATTCCCTGCGGTATGGTAGTTTGTACTAGCAGTAGAATAATTTAAGCCCCATACAACTTCTGGGTATGGAGTTAATTTAAATGAGCTAATTGAACTATTACCTGATCTCAAGAGCTCAACTTCACCTGAGTTTTCAGTAACTGCTGAAATAATATTGTTTGTGTGGTTCGATAACTCACTCCATTGAAGCTCTAATTTCTCACTTGAATAGGAGTTCATATTCCCGCCGTAACTTGAACATGGTCCAGTAACAATGCTTTTTAGAGGTGTTACATGCAGACTGCAGATATCTTCTTCTATGGCTAAATGAGTAATAGGTGAGCTTTCTCCATATTTTAGCATTTCAATGGATTGCTCTTGCTTGTTGTATGAAATAATTTCTTCTATTTCATTGCCATCAATATCAGCTAAAGTGAATAATGTATTTTCAGAGTCAGCATGTAACCAATTTAATTTTTTGAGTTCATTATCAAATACTAAGCCATCATCTAACAAAATATGCTTTAAATTCTTGTCGATAATACTACCGATTTGTACCTCGGATGGCTGAGAATTCAGATCATAAAGTGAGCTTATCGAGTTTGATCCTGTATCCCACACCCATAAGTCGTGATTAGGTGTGTTGCCACAATCTTTGCAAGCTATGATTAAAACTATTTCGGCATGACCATCATCATTTAAATCTGCAATTGAAAAGTCGACAAATTTCTTGTCTCTTAGGATATGAGACTCTTCAAATTTTTCTATTTCGACAATGACACTTTTTTTGTTTGTATTTGGGTCGATAGATAAAATTTGGTCACTATTCATTACCACTATATGATTAAGCCGATCACCTTCAAAATCATAGTGACTGAGCTTTAAGGCATCTAGATGATAAGGATAAGACCACTGTTGTGTATACTCTTCACCATTTTTGTCCAATAGTGCAATTTGTTTATTATTCTTAAGTATCAAGATTTGTTTTTTATTTAAAGACAAAAAATTAGCTATTGAAATATCCCTTTCTTTGCCAGAAGTTGATAATTCTGAGTAGACATTTAATGCGGCGTCAGACTTTTGTTTTATTGAGAATTGCTTAGTCACTCCGTAATTAGGAATTGTAAGTGAAAACTTGATTTCTTGTTCTGCTGAAAAGGCAATTGAATGAGCCTCCCAGTTGAGAGTGCCGTCAGCAGAAATTGTCATGCCATTGGGGCCGTAAAGCAGCTCGGGTAGTACACCTAAATCGGGAGTCGTTTCGACTTTAACCCTCATAACTTCACCATAGCTTACTATTTCAGGAAGCGAAGAAAGTGTAATTTCAGGCTCTTTAATAAATGTAACTAACGGAGCACTATGTTCAGCATCTTCATACCACTCCATTTCGAACTCATCATTAAAGTCTACAAAGACGGAAAGGCTATTTCCTGCAAGATCTTGGGTATTGCCCTCGCAATCTGGCAATAAGTTTGAATGGGTAAAATTAATTGTTAAAGGGTGTTTTGTCCCAGAGTTAACTTGAGATTGAAATTGATAAATAGCGGTTGTGACTTGTTGACTAGATATTATTTTCGACGAAAGGTCATCATTGAAAATAAATGTTTCAATACATTCAGTATCTGGAATTTTTAGTAACCATCTGCCTTGTATATGGTTAGTAATAGTCGGAATGGTTGGAGTCGCAGGAGAACTCTCAGAGTCCCCACCCCCTCCGCATGCCACAAGTAAAAATGTGACAAAAATACAGACAGTTCTGATTAACATAATAAAATCCTTTTACTTCAAGTTCATCCATTCGTCATGATGACAAATTATCAGGTGGCAATACTAGCCATTTAACAAAAAAATTACAATGTGCGGCGAAGGGTATTTAATTACAAACAAGTGGGGCCAGCATAAATGGAGAGGGTGTAACAGATTCTGTGTAACTGCAATTTAGTTAATATGCTTCACAATTCTGTCTTCGAACTCAATAATAAA